>VFJO01000020.1 GCA_009886045.1 Verrucomicrobiota bacterium | reverse complement strand
GACCTGAGATTTGAGACCTGAGATTTGATACCTGAGACCTGAGACTGGCGGGCCGAGTTTGAAAAATGCGGCCGCAGGCCGGTGGGATTTCAGCAAGTCGAGCGCAGGGCGCGGCCAGCAGAGCCTCTGCTAGGGCGGCGGCGTGGAAACACCATCGGAAACCGGGATAGAGGAAGATGAACATTCATTGGGACTTGAACAGAGTGCGGCTGAAAGATTGTGAACACACCGGATGCACGAGGCGATTTCGTCTATAGTTCGTTTGAACTAGTGCATAGCAATCAGGGCCGTGCTATTGATACGGATCGTGTCTCTGCCGCTCTTCCCCCGTTCTCGCACCTGCAGGCTCCTCGCCACATCGGCCGCGTTTTTGATGGCGCCGGTGGCCGGCATACCTGGAGAGCCAACACCGCCGGCAGAGGCGAGACTCGAAGAGCGAACCTTCGAGACCCTGGAGCGGCGGGGCCAGGAGATCCGGAATGAATTCAGGAAGCTTTCTCTGGAAAACATGGTGGGCGGAATAGGCTCGGTGGGGTTCGAGTCGCGACTGCATAGCGGCCCGCAAAACCAGGAGTGGGTGCAGGTGGATTGGGAGAGACCGGTGCGGATCGATCAAGTCGTGCTGGCCCCATTGCTCTGGCAAATGGGGAGTCTGGGATACACGGCGAGCGGGTTCCCCGAGGAATTCCGCGTGCTGGCGGGAACGCCTGAGGACCGCGTGGGAAAGGTGATCGCTTCCTTCCAAGACAAGGACAAATTCCTGCCAAGGAGTGCCCCGCTCGTGATTCCGTGCGGCACGACCGCCTCCTGGGTGCGGGTGGAGGCCTCGCTCCTCTCGAAGCGCATCCAAGACCACCAATACAGCCTTCAATTTTCCGAGATTCTTGTCTTCTCGGGGCAGGACAATGTGGCTCTGAACGCGGCAGTCTCCTCGTCGAGTGTGGGGATTCTAGAAGGCACCCGCCGCTTTAGCAGGGCGCTCACGGATGGCTACCTGCCCTACGAAATGAATGTGCCGGGCGGTAAAAACAGCATCGCGTTCCTTTCCACACCCAAAGACGGAGAGCGTTTCTCGCTACAGATCGATCTGGGAGAATCGATGCCGATCAACCAGATCAATCTCTTCGCGATCGATTCCAGTTCGACCTCCCCACGGGACTACGCGGGAGATTACGGGATTCCCAAGCGCTTTGTGATCGAGGGTGCCAACAGCCCGGATTTTTCCGACGCGGTCGTGCTGGTCGATCGCGAAAAAAGGAATTTCCTGGATGCCGGCCAGATTCTGATGCTCCGCTTTCCGGAAAGCTGGCAGCGCTACATCCGCCTCATTTCCCTGAGGCATCATGAATCCAAGAATGTGGTGGGCTTTGCCGAGGTGGAGGTTTTTTCCAATGGACGGAATATGGCCCCGGGAAAACTGGCAGGCATCACCGGTGGCACCTTTACTAAGCGCATCGAGTCCCTCACCGACGCTCACAACCTCAACGGCCGGATTCTCCCCGTTAAACAATGGCTCGGAGAACTCGCCCACCGCCATGATCTGGAAAACGAGCCGCCGCGCATCAACCAGGCGATCCAAGCACGCCTCGCACAGCAGAAGAAATACTTTGCTGTCCTTGGTTGGGCCACTTTGTTGGCACTCGCGGGAGCAGCCATCGCTGTCCTCCTGCTGCAGCTTCTCAAGATGCGGCAGATCGCGGAATTGAGGGTGCGCTTCGCAGCCGACTTGCACGACGAACTCGGCGCGAACCTGCACTCCATCGGCCTCCTCGCCGACATGGCCCACGAGGACCTCCGCTCGCCGGAGAAATTGGAGGTCACCGTGGAGGAGATCAAAAACCTCGTCGCGAGCACGAGTGCCGCCGCGCGGTATTGCATCGAAAAGCAAACCCATCCGCTCAATCACAACCTTCCCGAGGACATGCGAAATATCTCGCGCCGCATCCTGGCCGATATCGATTGGGAATTGGATATCCAAGGCGGGGAGCACCTGCGCGACCTCAAGCTGACCTTCCTGGACGACCTTTTCCTCTTCTACAAGGAATGCCTGGTGAATATCAGCCGCCACTCGATGGCCACCCGTGTGCGGGCTTCGCTCCGCGCCGATGCCAAACGCATCGAACTGCAAGTGGAGGACAATGGCAAAGGCCTCGATGGTCGCACGCCAAAGTCGTTGCACCGCCGCGCCCGATTACTGGGCGGCCGCGTCTCTGCGGAGCAACGCGATGCCGGGGGATCCAGCATCCGCCTCGTCCTGCGCCGGCCGCGCCCCTCGATTTTTCCCAGAGCCAAAAAAACGACACCATGACCGATTCCGCCAAACCCGTGAAAATCCTGCTCGTCGAGGACAACCCCCAATACCGCCGGGTAATCGATCTGGCTTTGAAGCGCCGCCCTCGCTTCCAACTCCTGCTGGCGACGGGAACCGCCGAGCGTGCCCTCGAGGTGCTCGGCAGGGCAAGGCATGCGGAGGAGCGCCCCGACCTGATCCTGCTGGATTTGAATTTGCCTGGCATGGGCGGCCTGGCGGCCATTCCTCGACTGCTGGAGACCGCTCCCGAAATGAAAATCTTGGTGCTCAGCCAATCCGACAAGGAAGCCGATGTGGTGAAGGCCATCACCGCCGGTGCCTCGGGCTACCTGCTGAAATCCTCGGACATGAAGCAAATCACCGAGAGCATCCTCAGCGTCATGGAAGGCGGCGCCGCGCTGGACGCCAAGGTCGCGCAATACATCCTCCATACGCTCCGCGAAAAACATCCCGCCACCGAAGACGAACACATCATCACCGAGCGCGAATTGGAAATCCTCAACCTCCTCGCCGAGGGCTTGGTGAAAAAACAAATCGCCGTCCACCTGCAAATCAGCCCCTTCACCGTCGCCGCCCATGTGCGCAGCATCTACCACAAGCTCCATGTGGTGAACGCCCCCGCCGCCGTCCACCAAGCTTACCGCAAAGGCATCCTCCCGCTCGCCTGACCGTTCGGGAGGATTCAGGAATTTCAACCTCATGGCCGGCAATTTCAGACATCCGAAAGTCATAGGAAAACACATGAGCCAAAGTTGTCTCTCACGGAGTCACCAAGCCACGGAGCGGTTCTGGGGAAATGTCTGAACCAGAATTATACTCCTTACTTGTGATACCGGCTTTTTTTGGGTGAAGTCAGCACTTCTGAATTTACAGACGAACCGTTGCACTCTCCACGCATTCCGGATTGTGGCCGGCCGCACGAGATAACTGGGGGGGAATTTATTGTCTCCTGGCCAACCGACCGCGGGAACTCACCAGCAGGACGAGGAACGAGGCCTGCAGAACCCAAGTGGATGGCTCGGGAACGGAGGGGAAGCCGAGGTCGCCAGTAGCTTGCGAGAAACTCGATTCGTTGCCGCTGAAATCGGTGAGGCTCCAGACGCCGCCGTCGTTTAAGAAGATGCCTGTGTCGTAGGCCCTCAGGAGGCTCACCGAGGCGAAGCCGCCGAATTGGCTGCCAGAAGTGAAGAACGAGAATGTCCCAGAGGAGTTTTGTCGTTTAAAAATCCTGACACACTTCGAGGAGTTCGCGACAGCGATTAGTCGAGATGCATGACCTGTTCCATGCCGAGCCATTGGCTACCCTTGGGAGTTCCGGGAAGGCGAATCTGGCAGGCGTCGGTAATCGGCCACCATTTGTTTTTGGTGGTGGGATCGTTTCCAATGGAGGCAAAATCCGCCTCGGGGTTCGTCCCGATGTATTCAAAATGAGTCACGAGAAGACGCTTTCCAGCGATCTCGGTGACATAAATATTGAAATTTCGAATGTTCGCCTTGGCAATGGCAGCGCGGACTTCCGGCCAGACATTGGCATGGAGTTCGCGGTATTCCTTCTCCTTCTCTGGGCGGAGTTCGATGATGGAGCCGTAGTATTTCACCTTCGCCTTCGCAGCGTCTCCGGGTGTCGGGTTGGTGGGACCGTGGATGGGTTCGGTTTTTGGCATGGTCTGGCAGGCACTCAGGGCAAGGCCAAGAGCGATGGGCAGGAGGCTGGTTTTTTTCATGAGTGGAGGGTTAGCGGAAGACGATGTAAAGGACCACGAAAGTAACGACCACGAGGCCCGACATCAATCGATAGTCAGAGAGGCCAGATCCGCAGCGCTGGCGGATTGGTTCGGACCATGTTGCCCAGATGAGCGGCTTGGACTCCTCCTTCAGCGGCTCGGGGAAAATGTAAGCGCAAGCGGCCATGATGGCGATGCAGAGCACACACAATAAAAAGGCAATGAGCATGTAGTCGCCGCTATAGATGCCAGTCCAGTCAAGGACGAGAATCGACGCCCCGATAATCATCCCGGTGACGAGCGTGATGAACGCCGCTTTGCCGCCCGGGCGTGACCAGAAGACGCCGACCAGAAAGACGGCAGTGATCGGCGGCGCCACAAAAGTGATGAGCTTGTTGATGCCTTCGAAAATCGTGGTGTAGTGGCCGAAGAGCGGGGACGAGGCGATCGCGAGGAATGTGCCAAAAACCGTCGTCCATTTGCCGATCCGGACGAGCGAGTGGTCCGAGATTTCCGGCTTGTAGCGCTTGAAGATATCGTAGGCGACCAGCGTGGCGGTGGAGTTCAGCGCCGCCGAGCAGGTTTGCATCGCGGCGGCCAGCATCGCAGCAGCAACCAGGCCTTTGAGCCCCACAGGAAGCAGGTTCATGATGAGGAAAGTGAAGGTGTCCGCCGCCGTTTGAGGGGCTGCTCCACCAAATGCTCCCTTCTGCACCAATGCCACACACATCACTCCGGGAAGCACAAACAGGAAAACAGGCCAGATTTTCAGGAAAGCGCAGAAAAGCGGGCCTAGGCGGGCATGTTTCTCATCCTTCGCCGCCAACACGCGCTGGACGATCGTCTGGTCGCAACACCAATACCAGATGCCGATGACAGGGTAGCCAAGCAGGATCGAATACCAGGCCAGGCCCGACGGGTCGCTCGAATCGCGCACGATGTTGAGAAAGTTCCCCGTCCCCCAGTCCACACCGCTCCCAGGGATTTTGGAAAGCGGATGGGGATTTGTCGCCAGAGTGCGGGCCATTTCATGCCATCCGCCCACCTCGATGTAGGCGACGACCGCAATCACCAAAGCTCCAAGGAGGAGGAGCACTGTTTGCACGCTCTCGGTCCAAACCACGGCCAACAAACCGCCATACATGGTGTAGGCGCCTGTGAGCAGACCAAGAACCGTGATGAAAAGCAGCAGGGCATCTATCCCCAAAATGGTCGCCCCGGGCTGCAAGCCAAGGATGCCCCTCATCACCCATGCGGCTGTGTAAAGCGCCACGCCCATGTGGATCACAATCGCGGAGAAGAGTGAAACCACCGAGAGCACATCGCGGCAGCCGCGATTGAAGCGGCGCTCGAGGAAATCCGGAAGTGTGGCCACGCGCGAACGCAGGTAGAGCGGCGCGAAGAACAGCGAGAGCAGGATGAGGGTGCATCCGGCCATCCACTCGAAATTTCCAAAGACGAGACCATATTTGTAGGCCGCCTCCGCCAAACTCACTAGATGGACCGTGGAAATATTCGCGGCGAACATCGCCAAGCCGATGACCGGCCAACCCAGCGTGTTTCCGGCCAGAAAGTAGTGACCGCCCTCACCGCCCGTTTCGCCTTTGCGGTGGATGAAGCCTGCGGCCACACCGATGCCGACGACGGCGAAAAGGTAAATGGCGATGATGGTCCAGTCGATCGTTGTCATGAGAGGGTTTTGATTAGGATTTTAGGAGACGGTTTGGGGGGCGAAAGAGAGATCCCTATCGAAACGCCCGGCGCGCTGCAAGCGGATTCCGTCAGCGAGTGATATTGATCATCCATACCCAACCCGTCCGAACCCATCTCCAGCGAGGAAGGATCACGCTTGGGTGTGGCCCCGCGTGCGCCCCTGTGCGCCGCCATACGCGATGGCAGGATCCAGCTTTGTGCGCTCACAATGGGTCACTATCCCGATCGGGCCGCAGGCTCGCTCCACACGCCGTCGATCAGCACCGTTTGCGGCACCGGTGGTGTGCCACGTTCATTGCGGTGAATTCCTGCCACCACCACCTCCACGGCCACCCCGCCCAACTTCTCCAGTTGATAGTCCATGCCGCCGAGTGCCTGCGGTGGCCCATTGAGCATCAACCAGGCGATCTTCGGGCGAGCAGATGGCGGCCAGTCCAGAACCTCCGCCATCAGCACCACATCTGGGCGCTCCTGTTTCCACCACCGGCCCAGCGCTTTCCTATCGCCGGTATCCACTAGCAAGGGGGCGGCTCGGTTCTTTTCCGGCAATCGCTGCTGACATGCCATGAAAGCCCCAAGCCAGCGTCCGTCCACGCGCTCATTCATCTCATGAGTCAACACCAGACTAGGACGCACATACCCCATCTCCAAAACCCTCTGAAACGCCGCAACCGCACCTTGAAAATGATTTGGAGAAACTCGGTGCATCTTAGGCTCATGCAGACTGGTGCCTATAGTGACCGCCGACAACCCACTCAAATCCAACGACAATCTGGCCGACGACTCCGGCACTGGCGGCACAATGACGCCCCATTGTCCGCGGGCCGTCAGCGAACGCTTCAGCCGCTGCAACGATTCCCTATCCGACCCTGACTGATAGACCTCAAGGCCGTATCCCAACTCACCCGCCCTGATCCTTGCCCCATTCAGGATGTGATCTGAATTCACCGTCTCGCACTGGCGTTTCGCCCCGGCCCAGAAATCCAGCCACGCCAGATGGTGCGGATCGCTGCGACGGCGGCGGTGGTGCATCTGCGCCATCAAGGCCGCCACCATCGGATGCGGGCGGTAGCCGAGACGCTCGGACATTTTTTGAATACTCCGACACCGACCCTCCGGAATCGTCGGATCATTGCGCAACGCTTTCGAAACCGTCGAAACCGAAACGTTCGCCGCTTGCGCCACATCGCGCATAGTCACCGGGTGGGAGCCACTCACGAAACGATATTCGTAAAACTCCACTCGTCATCAAGATTAAAAGCGACTGACATAACGATATGTCATCCACCCCGTGCTCACCGGAAACCGAACTTTTCGGACTCGTGAAATCCCAACTCTACACCCCAGTGGTCGGGGACATCCTAGATCGGATGGGATTCACCCACCAATTCCTGCCACAGTCAATCCAGCCGCTGCTGACAGAGATGAAGCTCGTGGGTCGCGCCATGCCGGCATTGATGATCGATGTGCACGGTCCTCAGAAAAAGCCGTTTGGCAAGCTTACGGAGGCGCTCGACCAACTCGAACCCGGTGACATCTTTCTGGCCAGCGGCGGCGATATGCGCTGCGCCTATTGGGGCGAG
>VFJO01000047.1 GCA_009886045.1 Verrucomicrobiota bacterium | reverse complement strand
CAAGGCGCCCAAACCGTCGGCATGGGCAAAGACCTCGCCACCGAGTATCCCTGCGCCGCCGAACTCTTCCACCGCGCGGATTCGATCCTAGGCTATTCGCTCAGCCACATTGTGTTTGAAGGTCCCGCCGAGGAACTCACCAAAACCTCTGTCTGCCAGCCCGCACTTTATGTCCACGGACTTGCCTGTCTGGCGGTGCTGAAAGAAAAATTCCCCGCTCTCGATTTTCAAGCCGCCGCAGGTCTCTCGCTCGGTGAATTCACGGCGCATGCGGCTGCCGGAACATTTAACTTTGAGACTGGGCTCGGTCTTGTGGATAAGCGCGCCCGTGCCATGCAAGAGGCCTGCGAGGCTTCCGAAGGCGGCATGGCAGCTATCATCGGTGGCGAAGATGACCGCGTGCGGGAACTTGCCGCCGTGGCAGATGTGGATGTCGCAAATATCAATGCACCCGGGCAGATTGTCCTCTCTGGCGAATCCTCCAAAATCATCCTCGCTGTTTCACTCGCCAAGGAATACAGCGCTCGCAAAGCGGTCGAACTCACAGTGGCAGGTGCCTTTCATTCGCGCCTCATGGAGCCTGCCTATCAGACGCTCTCGGCCGCTCTTGCCGAAACACCCATGAATTCGCCCCGGGTGCCTGTGGTATGTAACGTGGATGCCTGCACCGTAAGCGAGCCCGATACCATCCGCCGCACGCTGGCAGACCAGGTTACTGGCACTGTGTGCTGGTCACAGAGCGTGGAATATCTCATTGACCATCTGCACATCGAGCAATTCATCGAACTCGGGCCAGGCGGCGTCCTTGCTGGTCTTGTTGGACGCATTCGCAAGGGAACTCCCGTCATCTCGATTTCGAACTCCGCCACCCTCGATGAAGCCATTGCATCCTTGAGTGCCAGCTAAGCGTGCTCAGGTTTACTCGACTATCGAAAATAAATCCGGCTCTTCGTGAGCTGGGCGTACCGCCTCGAATTTCCTCCGCTGAATAACCGGCATACGAGGATGCTGGAATCGAGCAACTTCTTCGTCACTTGCTGGTCGTGTCATGATTTTGAGCAGAGGCGGGGATTTCCTGTTGTCGAGCAGTGCACTGATGACATGGTATTCTGGAATGTCCTCCCACACGAGTTGGCCAGTATTCTCAGATCGCTCGGCGAATGAAGTGGCGGTGAGTTCGACCTCTTCGGCTCCTTGATTGATCCACCACGCGAGTATCTCGGAGCGTGCAAATCCCGCCCAGATCGCTGATGCGGGGCCTCGTGCAGTCGAAGCGATCACGACGCGCCCGGGTTTAAGAATGTTGTTCCCCTCTTTAAAAACAGAGCACATCGTTTACTTCACGAGTGAGAACCCCCAAGCCAAGGCAATGCCAAAGCCTAAACACCACGGGATCACACCAAGGGAGAGGCTCAAAAAAGTTTTGAGCGGACGCTCACCGACCGCAAGCGCAAGGATGCATCCGGTCTGGGGACCGATGGTAATTGGTGCAATGAGCCCGAGGCCGATGAGCCCAAAGCGTGACCAAGCCTTCCAAATCCATTTATTTGGGTCGCGTTCCATCGGGATATGGAGTTTTCGAGCCACCCAGTTTCTGGCGGGGGCGCCGAGCAAGAGCATGACAGCGGCTCCCGCCGAATAGCCAATCCAAGATGTGAGCACAGCGAGCCAGATGGGAAGTCCCGCCGCTACGCCACTGGGCACAGCACCAACAAAGTAGAAAAAGCCCAACGTAAACGCCGCCATGAGGCCTCCAGCATAAAACATCATTACAAGACACTCTCACCCTTGGGTTGAAACCTTTCAAGTAGCTCGGTGATCTCAGAGGGGTGGGTGAAGAGATAATCAGGTTCCGCCTCAGAAAGGGCGGCGGAGCTGTTATACCCCCAATTGACAGCTGCGATATGTACGCCGTTTTCCTGAGCTGCCTCGATATCGCGAAGTTCGTCGCCGATGAAAAAAATATCGCGGGGTTTGAGTTGGAGATCCTTCATGAGGCGGCGGAGCACACTGCCTTTGCCGAGCAGCTTTGATGAGCTTTTGACGAAGTCGAAAATCTCAAGGTCGTGGTTTTTTAAAAATACTCCCACATTGGCTTCAGAATTCGAGGTCAGGATGCCGAGGCGAAAGCCCATGGCATGGATTTTCCTTACCAAATCCGTCACGCCGGGGAGAGGGATGATCGTGTCAATCCGCTTTCCGATTTCCTCGGTGCCTCGTCTGGAAATTTGAGGAAGCTTGATCCTAGGAATGCCAAGATGCTTCATGAGCCCTCGCGTTGAAAGATCGCGGGCCAATGGAATTTCTTCGGGAAGCAATCGGCGAAACCCAAATTCCTCGGCCAGTATGTTCAGAATCTCGAGTCCATCGGAAAAGGTGTCCGCCAATGTGCCGTCAAAATCGAAGAGCACATATCGGGGAGGGGCTAGAAGAGGGCCCGCAGGGCCAACGCGGCGGCGGCCACCCCTGAGGACAAACCCCGCCAAGCGCTTTACCCGGGAGCGTTTTTTCACGCGGCTGTTTCTTCTGGGAGCACCATGGTGCCCTTGAATTTTGCCTCTTCGGGTTCTAGGCCGAAATTGGCATCCACGAGAGCTTGAATACGGCTTATTTCCTGATCGCTGAGGGGCGTCTGGTCTGGTGCCGAAGCGAACTCAGCGATTTGCTCTTCGTCGTAGATGTTTGGTAGCACACAGGCCGTGCGTTGGTCGCGGAGAAGCCACTGAATGGCGGCTTGACCGAGAGTGCGGCCTTCGTGTTCGAGGAATCGAAGTTGTTCGATTTTGCGCACACCATTGATAAGCCACGAGCGCGGCCGATGGCGCCGGTGGTCGTTCTCGGCAAAGACCGTATCCTCGGTGTACTTGCCCTCGAGCATTCCAGAGGAGTGGGGGACACGGATGAGGAACATTGTATTTGTGCCGGAGGCTTCAGCGGCATTTTGAATTGTGCGACCCGGCTCTTGCTCGAGGAGGTTGTAAATATGCTGCACGACGGCTGGCTTGCGGCGGCGGATCGCGAGCACGCCTTCAGCCATCCAGCCGATGGCGGGGCCAAGTGCCGCACCGTAGAACCCAATTTTTCCTTCGGCGCGGAGCTCTTCGAGGGTAGCCCAGACGGCATCGTCTTCGACCTGCTCCATGCGGATATTGTGAAGTTGCATGATGTCGATGCGCTCGGCGCCGAGCCTCTTTAGAGCGGCCTCTGTGGCGGCGCGTAGATTTTTTGGAGAGAAATCCTGAGGGATCTCGCGCTGGCCACGACGACCATCTCCGTGGTTCACAAAGTCGTAGCCGATCTTGGTGGCAATCACGATGTCATCGAGACGCCCGGCAAATGCTTTTGCGATGAGTTCCTCGCTGCGTCCGTTGCCATAGGTATCGGCGGCATCAAAAAGTGTGATACCTTTCTCCCGGGCGCAGTGCATGAGGCGCACGGCTTGGTCATCTGAGTAGTCGCCCCACCAGCCGGTCGAGAGCGTCCAAAGACCAAAACCTACTTCGCTAACTTGGAGGTCGGAGCCGCAGAATTGACGATATTTCATACGATGCGATTCTAATTTGCTGGAGCTCAAATGGCGAATCTTTCGTTTAAAGGGAACACCTATTGTGAGAATCTGCTTTTCGTCTGGTGGGTTGCGGTTACATTTTCCTCCTTTATGCAAACAACGCTGATCCTTTTGAAACCCGACTGCATCACTGAACACAAAGCTGGCGAAGTCGTAAATCGCTTTGAAGATGCCGGATTCCAGATCCGTGGATGCAAGATGTTCCAAGCCGATACTGCCATTCTACGCGAGCATTATGCTCACATTGCCGCGAAGCCTTTCTTTCCTGAGGTTGAAGCCTTCATGGGTGCCACGCCCCTCATCGCACTTGCCGTAGCCGGTGAGAATGCTGTGGACCGTGTGCGCGATCTTCTTGGTCCGACCGACTCGACCAAAGCCGCCAAGGGCACGATTCGCGGGGATTTTGGAACGACCATGATGAAGAATATCGCCCACGCATCGGACAGTGCCGAAAGCGCAGCAGTTGAGTTGAAACGTTTCTTCAAAGATGGCGAGCTCTTCGACTACTCGATGACGCTCGAAATGTAAGAGAAGAGAAGATCGCTTTTTTGCGGCGTCAGTCTCTTCGCGGAACCACTAAAAATTCCTGCTTCAGCTTGGCGATATGGCCAGCAGGGAGGTGGCCACGCCACTGGCTGCCAGGATAAATGATGCTATCGCGGCCAATGAGTGACCCTGGGCTCAATACGCTATTGCAGCCGATTTCCACATGGTCTCCGATGATCGCTCCGAATTTGCGAAGACCAGTTGAGAGGGGGCCACCGGGGGTTTGGATTTTTACTGGAGCTTTGTCGAGGCGAACGTTGGAGAGAATGACACCTGCTCCGAGATGGGCTTCGTATCCCAGGATCGAGTCGCCGACATAGTTGAAGTGAGGAATTTGGGCTTTGTCAAAGACGAGGCAGTTTTTGAATTCGGAGGAATTCCCGGCGACAACGCCGTCGCCGAGGATCACGTTTTCACGAATGTAGCAACCGTTCCGGATCTCGCAGTTTTCTCCAATCCAAGCTGGGCCTTTGATCATGGCGCCCTGTTCAATGACGGTGCCTTTTCCAACGAAGACAGCTCCACTCACAAAAGGCTTGCCGATGAGGCGGCCATGAATCCCAGGCTTGAGGCGGAATTGCAGGTAGGTGGCGATTTTCGGCAGGGCGTCCCACACATTCTCGGTGTTCTCGAAAAGTGCTCGGTGTTCGCAGTGGCCAAGATCAAAAAATTCGTCGATGGAAAACATAGCGTGTTGGAATTAAGACAGGATGACAGGACTTGCAGGATTCTCAGGAATGCTTGTAAAAAATCAAAACTCCAATCCCTCTGTGCCCTCTATGCCCTCTGTGGTCAATCATTCTCAGCCTCCACCTCGTGGCAGAGGGGTCAGCTTTTGGCCTTCTTTGGTATCTTTCACCACCCAGCCGGCAGCGAGGATTTCGTCTCGGAGGGTATCGCTGCTTTTCCATTCCTTTGCGGCACGCGCCGTAGCGCGGCGGGCCAGAAGGTCGCTGACGGCAGGAGTGATTGATTCGGCCTCCACATCGAAACCCAGCACGGAATTCACGCCTTTGAGCCAGTTCAATAGGCTCAGAGCTTCGTTGGGCGTCAGCGATGACTCATCCATGTGGCGGTTGGTGGTACGGATCAGGTCAAAGACAACGGCCAACGCGGCTGAGATATTTAAATCATCATCCAAGGCCTCTCCAAAAGAGTCGCTATTTTCAGCGGAACCTTCTGCAGAAGCGGATTGTGCAAGTTCCCGCAGGCGTGTGGTCCATTCATCGAGGCGTTGAAGCGCGCTTCGGGCAGCGGCGAGGCCTTCTAAAGTGAAGTTGAGCTGCTCCCGGTATTTTACGGAAATGAGCGCGTAGCGAACCTCTCGACCGCTCCAACCTTTTTCCATGAGGTCGCGGAGGGTGAAGAAATTTCCGGCGCTCTTGGCCATTTTTGAGCCTTCGACCTGCAGGTGGCGACAGTGCATCCAAAGACGCACAAATTTTTTTCCAGTCACGCATTCGCTCTGGGCGATCTCGGCTTCGTGGTGCGGAAAGATGTTGTCCTCGCCGCCGCAGTGGATGTCGAGTTCAGGCCCGAGAATGCCGATGGCCATAGCGCTGCATTCGATGTGCCAACCTGGTCGCCCGCGTCCCCACGGGCTTTCCCAACTCACATCGCCATCTGCCTCGTCATAGGATTTCCAAAGGGCAAAGTCGCCGACATTTTCCTTCTCGTACTCATCATTTCGCACCCGAACTCCATCGCGGAGTTCCTCGGTGTTGAAATGCGCGAGCTTGCCGTAGTCGGCGAATGAACGAATGCGGAAATACACGGATCCATCCTCGGCGCGGTAGGCGTGGCCTTTTGCGGTGAGGGTCGAGATCATTTCAATCATCCGAGCGATGTGCTCCGGGGCGGTCGCCTCGGGAAAATGATCCGCGCGTTTGATCCGAAGCGTGTCGAGATCCTCGAAGAATGCCTTCTTGAATGGCGCGGTGAAATCCGCCAACGGAACGCCGCAGGTCCGGCAACCGCGGATCGTTTTGTCATCCACATCGGTGAGGTTCATCACGCGGTCGACCTTCAATCCCCGATACTCGAGATGACGCTGCAGCAAATCCTCGAAAACGTAGGCGCGAAAATTCCCGATGTGGGCGAAATTGTAAACAGTCGGCCCACAGGTGTAGAGCCGCACCTTCCCCGCCTCGCGCGGCGTGAAGTCTTCGACCTGTCGAGTCAGCGTATTGAAAAAACGAAGTGGCATCAGTGTTGAAATAAAAACAGGAAATAGATGGAAATCAATGTCTGCTGGTTAGCGAGAAGCGAGAACTTGCGCGATGGCATCCGCGATCATTTTTGGCGTGGTGGCGTGGCGCCATTCGCCCTTGGGGAGTTGCGGCGGCGGCATGAGCCAGATTTGTTGTCCATTTGGCGAGTAGGGGGCGTAAACTCCGGGGTGCTGACCAGCGGAAACGATGACAGCCGGGGTGCCAAGGGCGCAAGCGATGTGGGCCGCCGCGGTGTCCACCGTGAGGACGAGGCAGGATTCAGCGGCAGATTGCAGGAAATCTGAGAGCGGGACTGGGCGATCGACGTGGATATTT
>VFJO01000017.1 GCA_009886045.1 Verrucomicrobiota bacterium | reverse complement strand
GCCAGGCCGAGGGCCCAGCGGATGCCTCCGAGGAGATGGCTGCGGAATTGGGAGGCAATTTCAATCGAGTTGATGCGCTTCGGGAGCGCGGGGTCGATGCTCCAGATATCCTCGCGGTGGCCGAGGGTGGTGTAGAAGACGCGTCCCTCGCCGAGTCCGCGGACCCATGCGACCGGGAAGAAGCCTTGTTCTTCCGGCTTGTTCGGGTGGTGGCGCATGAACCACACAGAGCGCACCTTGTCGCGGTTCTGATTTTTGATGAGATACATTTCCTCTTGGGAGAGGGTCCAGATGTCCCCTATGTTGCCGTTGGCTGGATGCTCCTTGTCCCCAGCGTTGAGGGTGGCGGGGACTTGGGGGCCGTGTCCGTCGAAGATGCCGCAGAGCATGTCGGTGAAGGGGAGCGAGTCCTTCAGCGTGTCACTGCCTGCGTGCATGCCGATGAAGGCTCCGCCGGATTTCACCCAGTTGGCAAACCCCTCGAGATCCGGCAAGGGCAAGGCTCCTGAAGTGTTGCAGAAAATCACGGCATCGATGCGGTTGTCGCGCAGGGCCTGAGGCGAGAGAGCCTCGAGGGTTTTGGCCATCGCAGCATCGAACTCCGCCTTTTTAGAATCCGATTTTCCCTCCACCTTCCATTTTGCGATGGCCTCTTTGTGTTCGGCGAGGGCGGCGGTGTATTTGTCGAGTTCGGCTTGGGGAGCGTTGCGCGCCGGCTTGCGTGGAGGCTTGGGCGGTTGGGGCACCTCGATCTCCGGTTGGCGGAGCCATGTGACGATTTCGAAGTCCGGTGAGGAGGCATCCAACGCCGCGAGGGCTTCCTCGCCTTGGGGAATCGACGAGTGCCGGAACCCCACGGTGGTGGTGCACACGAGGACGCGCTTAGGGGCATCGGCGGCTTCAGCCAGGACGGTTGAACCAAGAATCATTGCGAGGGCGAGGTGTTTGATTTTCATGTGGAGAGCGAGGCCCAGCGGGCGTTGTTTTTTGAACTGTCGACGGCTGCCTCGATGAAGGCCATGCCACGGATGCCGTCGGAAATTTTTGGGTAGTCGAGGGCGGTGGCGTCGGGGGTTGTCCCATCGATAACGGCGCGGAGGTGATTGGCGAAATTGCGGTAGATGTTGGCAAAGGCTTCGAGGTAGCCCTCGGGATGGCCCGCCGGGATGCGTGTGTGCGCGGCAGCGTTTGCCCCGAGGTAGCCTTGACCTGTGCGGCGGATCTCCGTCGGGCGGTCGTTCCACTTCACGAGGAGAGTATTCGGTTCCTGCTGGTGCCACTCGAGTCCACCGAGTTCGCCATAGACGCGGATGTTGAGGTTATTCTCCTCGCCGACGGAAATTTGGGACGAATGGAGGATGCCCTTGGCGCCGTTGTCAAAGCGGAGGAGGACATTGCCGTCGTCATCCAGCGCGCGGCCTTCGACGAAGGTGGTCAGGTCGGCGGCGAGTTCTTTGATGTGGAGGCCGGTGATGAACTCGGCGAGGTTTTCGGCGTGGGTGCCGATATCGCCGAGGCAACCGGCTGCGCCTGATTTGGTCGGATCGGTGCGCCAGGCGGCTTGTTTTTGTCCGGATGCTTCGACGCGAGTGGAGAGCCAGCCTTGAGGGTATTCGACGACGACCTTGCGGATTTTTCCGAGTTGGCCAGAGCGCACCATGTCGCGGGCTTCTTTGACGAGCGGGTAGCCGGTGTAGTTGTGGGTGAGGCCGTAGAGGAGGCCTGTTTTTTTCACAAGGGCGCCGAGTTCTTTTGCCTCCACGAGATTAAAGGTCGCGGGTTTGTCGGAGAGGACCGGGAAGCCGTGTTCCAGCGCGGCTTTGGCGGCGGGGAAGTGAACATGGTTTGGGGTGACGATAGAGACGAAATCCATACGCTCGCCGAGTGGCAGAGCGGCTTCGGATTTCATCATTTCCTCGAAGGTGCCGTAGCATCGCTCCGGCGGGAGGAAGAAATCGGCTCCCGAGTCGCTTGAGCGTTGCGGGTCACTGCTGAATGCGCCGCAGACGAGTTCGATCTGCCCGTCGAGGGCCGCCGCCATGCGGTGGACGCCTCCGATGAACGCTCCGCGTCCGCCGCCGACCATGCCCATGCGGATTTTGCGTTTCGCGGCACTCATTGGGATTTGCCTTTCTTTTTGTCGAAGGCCGCGTCGAACGCCACAGCGCTCGGCGAGAAGTCGAGTTGGCGCACGAAGGCGGCCGACTCAGTGGCGCCGTGGATGCGATCCATGCGAATGTCCTCCCATTCGACCGAGAGCGGGCCACGATAGCCAACCTCGTTGAGGGCCACGATGACCTCCTCGAAATGGATGTCGCCGCGACCCACCGAGCGGAAGTCCCACTGACGGCGTGCGTCGCCGAAGGTCGTGTGGCCGCCGAAGACGCCGACCGAACCGTCGCCGTGACCCCACCAGGCATCTTTGATGTGGGCATGGAAAATGCGCGGGCCGAATTTCCGGATGAACGCGACATAGTCCACCCCTTGGTAGCCGAGGTGCGAGGGATCGTAGTTGAAGCCGAAGCGGCGGTGGTTTTTCACGGCAGCGAGGGCGCGCTCGGCGGTGGCGGTGTCGAAGGCGATCTCGGTGGGATGCACCTCGAGGGCGAAATCGACATCCGCTTTGTCAAAAGCATCGAGGATCGGAGTCCATCGTTTTGCGAAGTCGGCAAATCCAGCGTCCCAATACTCCTGCGAGGTCGGCGGGAACGCGTAGATGGAATGCCAGATCGAGGAACCGGTGAATCCGTTGACGGCAATGCGGTGCGGAGCTTTCGAGAAGCCCGGCTTGGCATTGAAAAATGCGCGGGCGGCCTTGGCGGTGAGCGCCATCTTTTTGGCGGCGCGGCGGCGGACGCCTTCCGGTTCGCCATCGCCCCAGACATCGGGCGGGAGGATTGCCTTGTGGCGAGCGTCAATGAGATCGCAGACGGCTTGGCCTATGAGGTGGCTCGAGATCGAGAAGCAGGTCAGGCCGTGGTCGGCGAGGAGTTCCCATTTTTCGCGGATGTAGGATTTCGAGGAAGCGGCCTGATCAACATCGAAGTGGTCGCCCCAGCAGGCGAGTTCGACGCCGTCGTAGCCCATCGTTTTTACGAGCGGGGCGAGATCGGCGAGCGGGAGGTCGGCCCATTGGCCGGTGAATAATGTCAGAGGTCTTGGCATAGTATGTGGGTGTTTTTTGGATTGGGTGGAATTAAGTTCCCTGTATGCGACTTATAATCTTGCAGGAAATCGGCTGATGCGTGGTCGCTCCATTGCGGTTTATTTCGATCCTACGAACCATTATTTTTTTCTGCGTCCGCCCCTACGAGGTGCTTCTGATTGGCCGTCTATATTGGCCTCGGTTATCGCCTTTTGGACAGCATCACGGATGAGACCTTCTGGTGCGGCAGCGAGGACTTTGTTGGCGAATGCTTTTTTATCCTTCAAATTGGCTTTCACGGTCGGAAACAAAAGGCGTGTGGCGGCTTTGAAGAGTTTTTCGCGACTGAGCTCGTCCAAGTCAGGAACCAAGGCAGCAGCAAGGATGGAGTCGCCGACGGAGAAATCGGACCAAGACGAAAATTCATTGATGGCGGAGGATCGCAGCTTGGGATCGCTGCGAATCCACTCCACCAGCGTCTCGGCGGACTCGCGACAACGGAGCGCGGGGATCGTGTAGATGAGCATCTCGCGGTTTTCCGGTGATGCAGTCTGGAAGGCCGGAAGGAAGGCCGACTTCCAGAGAGCGGCTTCGGCGCTCAATCTCGGAGCGATTTTACGGAATGAAGCGATGTAGGGTTTGGGGTCGGAGCCTTGCGGAGTTTCGCCGATCCAGCGGAGGAGTTGGGAAGCCGTTTCAAATTGACCCATGATTTCGAGCGAGGCAAGCGCAGCTTTGCGCTGCTCAGCGCCGGAGTTCGCCGCGGCGAGTTTGAGAAGGAAGGCTTCCGTGCCATCCGAATTGCGGAAGGCGAGCAGCGTGATGTCATTGGGGCTTGGCGCGCCTTTAGACTGCTCAAAAATTCGTTTTTCGAGGCCGGGAATCTTCAGGCGATTGATGGCGAGTGAGGCGGCAGGAAAGGTTTGAGGGGATTTTTTGGCCGCCTCGGCGACGAGAAAGCCCACGCTTTTTTCCGTGCCGCAGGATCCAAGAAGTTCGATGGCGATGGTTTTTTTGTTTCCATCCAGGGCTGCGGCGAGGGCGAGGAGATCATCTTCACCCGAGGTGTCCGATTTTTGCGCCAGCGCAGCATGCACGGCGAGGCGTGTATCCTCATTGAGGGTTGGCAGTGCGGCGAGGACGGGATTCTTCAGCTTGGCGTTCCCTGAAAGAACGGCGATACGGAGGATTTCGCGGGTGCCCGGAGTGTCTTGTTTGGCGAGGAGTTCAGTAACAAGGGGCGCAGCTAAGGATCCATCACCTGCGGTAGCCAAGGCATTGAAAATCTCGCAACGGATTGAGGCGTTGACGGCCTTTGGCCAAAGGGCGGAAATCGCTTTGTCGCCATCCGCTTGTTTTGCTGCACAGCGGACGAGCGCACCTTGGGCCGCAGGAAGGATCGCGGGCGGGCAGTTTGGCAGGAAGTTGTTCAACGCCTTGAGCGATTTTGCACCGCCAAGCGAGCCGAGAGATTGGGCAGCGAGTGAGGCGATGGCGGGATTTGGTGAGGTCAACCTCGAAGCGAATGCGGAAATGGCGGAGGCATCGGCGCGTGTGGCGAGCGAGTCCATGAGAGCAAGCGTCCACGCAGGTTGCTCGGCTTTTTCAAGGGTCTGGAGGAGTGGTGCGGATGCGGCGGGGTCTGGATTGTTCTGCAGAGCGCAGCGGGCACCTTCGCGAATGAGGGGCGTGGGATCGGAGAGCAGGGCGCCGAGACCGGGCACCGAGGACGCGGAGGCCAAGAAGGGCAGTTGCTCCAATGCGCTGAGGCGCGAAGGCTCCGGGGCTGCGGTGTCCGAGGCGAGTGCCAGAAGGTCTTTTTCCAAAGCGGCTGCGGTGGCCGGGTCAGCTCCGGGCTTTCCGGCTGCGCAGGCGAGTTGGCGGAGTTTTGTTTCCGCTTCGAAGCGCTTCGTCAAATCCGACGAGGCAAGGTTTTCGAGGACATCCGCTGGAATGGCTGCTTGTGCAGCCAAGGCGGTGGCGAGGAAGAGGGTGGTGAAAAGGTGTTTCATAATTGTGGTTGATAGAATTTTCAAACGGGGAGCTGATATCCCGCGCGGCGGGTGTAGTTGGCGAAGCGCGAGGCTTCGGGGTCTCCGGTGATTTCCCGTTTTTCGGGGTTCCAGCGGACCGGGCGGTTGAGGCGCTCGGCGATTCCAGCGAGGGCACAGATGTCAAAGGTGCTTGCGCCGACGGTGGCCGGACAAATCGGGGGCCGTCTCGAGATGATCGAGTCGAGCCAGTTTTGGCGGTGATTGTTCGAGCGGTAGGCGATGAATTCGCTGGAAGAGGGAACGCGCGAAGCCAGACCGGCGGGCGTGGTTTCGATAGAACCTCGGGATGCCTTAACCTCACCATTTTTTCCGACAAAACGGATCATGGCTCCGTTGGCCGGACCGCCACCTTTCGAAGCAGTGACTTTTAGGCCGTTTGCATACTGGTGGTATTGATAGGGAGAACCTTCGAATCCCTTTGGAACGAAGAGCACGGGCCCGTTGCCATCCATGTTGAGGGCCCATTGGACGATATCGAAGTGGTGCGCGCCCCAGTCGCCGTTTTTGCGCGATCCGTAGTCCCAGAAGATACGCCACCCACCCCCATAGTTACCAAGCACACGCAGGTTGTTGTAGGGCCTCCATGGGGCGGGGCCAAGCCAGCGGTCGTAGTCGATGTCGGCGGGGACGGGTTCCTCGGCAAGCAAGCTGACGGGTGGAAAATCACCTCTCAAATCAATGTGAATCTCGGTGATCTCGCCGATCCAGCCGTTGCGAACGATGTCCACAGCTTGGCTGAATTCCGAGTAAGAGCGTTGCATGCTGCCGACTTGGAGGATGCGACCGTAGCGTTTTTCTGCTGCCACCATGGACGCCACCTCGTCCAGCGTGAGGGCCATGGGTTTTTCGACATAGACATCCTTCCCGACGCGCATGGCATCGATCGAGATCGCGGCGTGCCAGTGGTCGGGCGTGGCGATGATGACGGCATCGATATCGCTGCGGGCCATGATGTCGCCGTAATCGACATAGCCGACGGCGTCGGGGTTCTTTTGTTTGAGCCTGGCCAGAGCGGCTTCGCGCTTGGATGTTTTCACATCGCAGACAGCGACAAGGTCGATCATCGGGTGGGACTGCGCCCAACCGTGGTGACCTTCCATGATGAGGCCGCAACCGATGAGCGCCATGCGGACGCGGTTGTTCGCGCCGATGGGATTCGATCGAGCGATGTATGGGAAAAAAATTGTGCCGGCAGCGGATGCAAGTCCGGCTTTCAGGAATGATCGGCGTGAGAGAGTCGATGCGGTGGATGGGTGGATGGGCATAGGTGTTGGCGATGGAGTCTTCAAACAGGAAGTGGATATCCCTCGCGGCGGGTGTAGTTCGCGAAGCGGGCGGCCTCAGGGTCGTCTTTGATCTGGCGTTGATCTGGATTCCAGTGGATCGGCCGACCGAGTCTCTCTGCGATTCCTGCGAGGGCGCAGATATCGAAGGTGCTTTCGCCGATGGTGGCCGGACAAATCGGGGGGCGTCTCGAGATGATCGAATCGAGCCAATTTTGGCGGTGGTCGTTTGAGCGGTAGGCGATGAATTCGCTGGACGAGGCCACGCGTGAAGACAATCCGGCGGGGGTGGTTTCAATGCCTGAGCGCGAGACTTTGACCTCCCCGTCTTTTCCGACAAATCGGATCATGGTGCCATTGGCTGGGCCGCCGCCTTTCGAGGCTGTGACTTTCAGGCCGTTGGCATACTGGTGGTATTGATAAGGAGAACCTTCGAATCCCTTCGGAACGAAGAGCACGGGCCCGTTGCCGTCCATGTTGAGAGCCCATTGGACGATATCGAAGTGGTGCGCGCCCCAGTCGCCGTTTTTGCGCGATCCGTAGTCCCAGAAGATGCGCCACCCGCCGCCGGCGGACCCGAACACTCGTAGTTCGTTGTAGGGCATCCACGGGGCGGGGCCAAGCCAGCGGTCGTAGTCGATGTCGGCAGGAACGGGCTCTTCGGGAAGCAATCTAACCGGTGGAAAATCACTCTTAAAATCGACATGAATCTCGGTGATCTCGCCGATCCAACCGTTGCGAACGATCTCCACGGCTTGGCGGAATGCGGGGGCCGAGCGCTGCATGCTGCCGACTTGGAGGATGCGACCGTAGCGTTTTTCTGCTGCCACCATGGCCGCCGCCTCGTCCAGCGTGAGGGCCATGGGTTTTTCGACATAGACATCCTTGCCGGTGCGCATGGCATCGATCGAAATCGCGGCATGCCATTGGTCGGGCGTGCCGATGATGACGGCGTCGATATCGCTGCGGGCCATGATGTCGCCGTAATCGAGATACCCGACAGCTTCGGGATTCTTTTGTTTGAGGTTGGCCAGAGCGGCTTCGCGTTGGGATGTTTTCACATCGCACACAGCGACAAGGTCGATCATCGGGTGGGACTGAGCCCAACCGTGGTGGCCGCCCATGATGACACCGCAACCGATAAGCGCCATGCGGACGCGGTTGTTCGCGCCGATGGGATTCGATCGAGCGATGTATGGGAAAAAAATGGTGCCGGCAGCGGTGGCAAGTCCGGCTTTCAGGAATGATCGGCGGGAGAGAGTCGATGCGGAGTTGGCTGGGATGATTGTCATGGGACTGGGGAATCTCAGTGGGCTTTGGCAACAGCGGATTCCAGGGCTGCAATGACGGCGACATCACCACGCTGGCGGGCGATGGAGAGGGCAGTGTCTCCGGTTTGCGAAACAGTGGCTGGATCGACGCCGTGATTGAGGAGAAGGGCGATGATTTCGACACCCCCGCTGGCGGCGGCCTCGTGGAGCGGGGTGCCGCCGCAGGCGCTGAGGACATTCTTGTCCGAGCCGCCTTTGATAAGAGCGAGCACAACGGAGGCGTCATTTTTTGCGCCTGCGTGGTGGAGTGGAGTCCAGCCGATGCTGTCGCGGCGGGATGGGTCGGCTTTGCGGGCCAGTAGAAGACTGACAATCTCTGGATTGCGGCGTTCCACGGCAAGATGGAGCGGGGTTCTTCCCGAGGAATCGGGAGCGTTCACATCCGCCCCAGCCTCGATCAGGACGGCCGCGATTTCCGCACGGTTGCGGAGGATAGCTTGTTGAAGCGGCGTCATGCGCGGATTGGCTCCAGCCTTGGCGAGAGCGGGGTCAGCGGCGAGAAAGCTTTGGACAGCCTCAGGGTTTCCTCGCGCGATCGCCTCGTCGATGGATTTGCAAACGACGGGTTCCGCAGCGAACAGATGGATCGAGGCCGACAGAATGACGAGCACCAAGCGTATTTTCATTTGTTGATGCCGACCGAGCCTGCGGGCGAGAGGACAGCGTCATCGGGGAGCGACTGAATCCAGATGTTGCGAAATTCCACGACTTCTTTGTGGTTTTGGAGCATGAGCGGTCGGGCATCCGCATGTTTTTGGTAGGGGGGGCGTTTTTTGTGGGACGAGGGGCCGTCGAAGGGAACATTCTTCTGAACGATGACCCCGTTGACCATGATGGTCACGCAGGCGGGCGATCTCATTTTTCCCGAATCATCGAAGACTGGGCGCTTGAACCAGATGTCGTAGCACTGCCACTCCCCGGTTGGGCGGAGCGCGTTGAAATCAGGAGGTTTTACGCCGTAGAGGGCGGCGGCCATACCATCGGGGTAGGTTTTGTTCTCGTAGGTGTCCAGGATTTGGATTTCGTAGGTGGACATCAGGAAAATGCCGCTATTGCCTTTGTCTTGGCCCGGTTTTTTGGCGCTTTCCGGCGGAGTTCTCCACTCCAAGTGGAGGTGGCACGAGCCGAAAGAGTCTTTGGAGCTCAGCGAGGTATTGACCGGGCGCACTTGCAGGACGCTTTGGTTGATTGACCATGGTTGCGGAACATCCCAGGCATCGAGGTTCGAGCCGTCGAAGAGGACTCGTGCGCCGGAGGGAGGCTTTGCTCCCTGCTCGAGTTCGGCCCATGGCTTCGGCGTGGCAGAGGGCGGCCACGGGCGGGACATGTCATGCACTTTCCAATCTCCATCCGCTGTTCGTGCGGCATCGGGGTGCTGGTTGAACACCGAGTAATCTGAAGCGAGGGCGCTTCCGGCGGCAGCAAGAACGATGAGGGCAGTCCACGCGGTGGCGCGGAGGGGAAGGATGTGCATGCGCTGGGGCGTTATTTCGCCGGGGTTCCGAACACCTCGACTTCGATGTAGTGATTCATGTCGTTCGAGGTGTTTCCCTGGCTGTAAAGGCGAACATAGCGACCCTTGACGCCTGCCACGGGGACGAGGAGGCCGTATTGGGTCTCGATGTAGGGGGCGTCGGAGCCGGTGCCGAGGGAGGCGGAGTTGTCGAAGTCGTTGTTGAAAATGGTGGTCACTCCCGTGGCAAATGCGGGATCATTTGAGATTTGAATAACGATATCGTGGTAGGCACGGCGCTGGGAGTGGTAGTGCCAGACCCAGAGCGCCTGGATGGCGGCCTCTTGTTCGAGGTCGATCTGCACCCACTGGAGGCCGTTGGCGAGTTCGAGGAAGTAGCCTTCGCCTGCCTCTTTCTCCCCGTCGGTGATGTAGGGCAGGTCGCCGATGATGGGAAAGTCGTCGCTGGCGGTGACTGGTTTGCCTTTTGACAGAAGCGAGGTTCCGGCAGGGACTTGAATCTGAGGGGCCTTCGAAGCAGCAGGTTTCAGGTTGGGAACTTTGATCTCAATCGGAGTGCCTTCGATTTTCTCGGGCGGGATCGTGGTGGTGAGCGGAATCGTATCGGCCGCTTGCGCGAGCGGAGCGATGGCCATGGCGAGGAGGGTTAGGAGTGTTTGTGTTTTCATGTGTGGAGATGTTCTTCCGTGAGCAGGATGGTTTCGTTGCGTTCGGCGGCGGGATTGACCCAATAAATCGGGGCCTCGGACTCAAGGGCCTCGCGGGCATCGCAGTTGAGTTTGGCCTCGCCTCGGATGGCGGCGAAAAAATTCGCCAAGTGGGGTTGGTGGGGCGGCAAGTTCAAATCGCCCGGAAGCTCGAACCCCTCGGGAGCCGCCGAGGCGTAGGAAGCGATGGCATCGGAAGAGTCGGCCGGCGCCGCATAGGT
>VFJO01000095.1 GCA_009886045.1 Verrucomicrobiota bacterium | reverse complement strand
TCGCCAAGAAGGCCGTCAAGAAGGCCGTCAAGAGGGTCGTCAAGAAGGCCGTCAAGAAGGCCGTCAAGAGGGTCGTCAAGAGGGTCGTCAGGAAGGTCTTGAAGAAGGCCTGATTTTCTCCAAGCAGCAGGACATTCTCGAAGCCTTGGAAATCCGGTTTCAGCGAGTCCCGGAGGGCTTGTGCGAGGAGATTGAAGCGGTGAGCGATGCCAAAAAACTCAGTCTCCTCCATCGTGCTGCCATCACCTGTGCAGATATCGAGGCGTTCGCGGCAGAGTTGCCAAATTAAGCATAGACGCCGCTGTGCGGCTGAATAATGGGTCATGCCGGAGGATGAACCCTCCCAAGTTTCGAATCCCGCTGCCGGACAAGCTCACTTGCCGCATCGACTGGACCACCCTGAGTCTGGCCGGCGGCAGTGTCATCGATCCGGAATTCGGCAGAATTGACCACAACCTAGAGTCAGGGCGCGCTCGAGATAGAGCAACCGCAGGTTGGCCCGAAGGGCGTGGGAGTCGGAGCGAGCGAGTCAAAGGACACAGAGTTCACAGAGAATGAGTTGCTTGCAATCCCATACGCATTCCATACCATATATTTCCTTCAATATTCTCTACCCTCCTGTAAATCCTGTCATCCTGTCTAAAAATCCCTTTTCGGGCTAAAAACACTAAGCAATCCTAAACTCAGCCAAAACGCTATGTCACTCGCCGAACAATTTCGCCAAGAAGGCCGCCAAGAGGGTCGCCAAGAGGGTCGTCATGAAGGCCGCCAAGAAGGTCTGATTTCCTCAAAACAGCAGGATATTCTTGAAGCCTTGGAAATACGGTTTCAGCGAGTTCCAGACGGCTTGCACGAGGAGATTCAAGCTATTAGCGATCCCAAAAAACTCAGTCTCCTCCATCGCGCCTCCATTACCTGCGCCGATATCGAATCTTTCGCTGCTGAACTTTAAGCTGTTTTTCCAAGAACAGAATTTTAGACAGGATCCGCCTACGCGCTTCGCGACTCCGGCGGGACAAGCAGGATTTTCAGGAATGACAGGATGGGGAAGATTCGGGGTTTGGATTTTTTGACAGAATCGGATCGTAGCGGAGAAAGACTGCCAAGGGCAGCCGTAGGGTGAGCGGAAGCGAGTCAAGGTTCAGGATTCACAGGAAGGGCTTGGGGCAGTGCCAGAGTCCCGTGCATACGGATCATTCCGAACCAGCCAACTCCTTCTTCCTCTCCTCCGTGTTCTCCGTGGTAAAATTTCTCAGCGGAGTAGGCCGTATTTCAGGATGCAGCGGATGGCGCTGATGCCGTCTTTCCAGCCGATTTTTTTGCCTTCGGCGTAGGTGCGGCCGTGGTAGGAGATGGCGACTTCGTAGATGCGGGCGCCGGTGTGGGCGATTTTGGAGACGAGCTCGGGTTCAATGCCGAAGCGGTTTTCTTCGAGGGTGACGGATTGGATCAACTCGCGTTTGAAAACTTTGTAGCAGGCCTCCATGTCGGTGAGATTGAGATTGGTCGTCATGTTTGAGAGGAGGGAGAGGAACTGGTTGCCGAGGGAGTGCCAGAAATACAGCACGCGGTGCTCGTGCGAGCCGATGAAGCGCGAGCCGAAGACTGCGTCCGCCTTGCCGCTTAGAATGGGCTTGAGCAGCGCGGCGTAGTCCGCTGGGTCGTATTCGAGATCGGCGCCCTGGATGAGCACGATAGCCGCAGAAGCTTTGCTGATCCCAGTTCGCAGGGCGGCACCCTTGCCTTGATTGCTCTCGTGCCGGTGCAGGCGGATGCGCTGCTCGGCCGCCGCTGCGTTTGTCAAGACCTCAAATGTGCCATCTGTGGAACAATCATCCACCACCAGCACTTCGGCCACGCATGGCTGGGTGAGCACCAGCTGCAGTACGGCCTCTACAGTGGCCCGCTCGTTGAAGACAGGTGTGATGACCGAGACATTGGGAGTGGTGGTCAAAGATGCGTTCATAGGCCACCAGTCTAAGTTTGCGGTGCATCAAAAAATGAAGGAAATCCGTCCCAGACGAATGTGACGAAATTGTCACAATTCTTTCTTTGGCTCTTTTTGTTTAATCGTCGATACACGAATTGTCAGCAGGTGGCCTCAGCTCCGTGCTGCACAAGAACCACAAATCAACACACCATGAAAAAAATCAAATCCAAATTGCAGCTTTTGGCCCTCGCATCAGGAGCACTCGTCGTTTACTCGGCAGGAGCTTTTGCGGCGGCTGACGATGCATATGCAGCAAACGACCTGCTCTTGTTCTTCCAGAACCCGACAGGATCAACGGGAACAGATAAGGTTGTCTACTACAGTCTCGGCAGCACTTACAACGTGTTCCGGGATGCGGCGACGCCTTCTTCAACGAATTTCGGCACGACCATCTCGCTTGGTAACATCAACACGATCCTCACATCCACCTACGGTTCTGATTGGACTGGGGGAGCATCGTCCATTTTCACCGGTGCGGCCGGTCAGAATGGCGCCACCAGCGGGCTCTCAACAGCGGTTTCCAACGCTGACTACGCTCGCACGGTCTATGTTACCAAGACACGCTCGGGTGCTGGCTCGGTCGGGGTGGCGAATTCATCTTCGCCCTTGTTTGACCCAGCTACAACTGCTGTTGCAGGGAATATCAACGGTTCAAATGCCATCTCTGGCATGACCCAACCGGGCGCTGTCGCAGTGAGCGATACGCTCATTGATGGCTATAATTCTTTCAGCAGTGGTAACCCAAGCACAGCTTACGGTGCTATCTCTGGAGGCATTCAAACTTCTCTTAGTAGTTCATTCATCTTCGGTAGCATCAACAATGTTGTTGCTGCATTGGATTTGTATCGTGTCACCAAGACAACTGGAACTAATGCCACCAGCGCAAACACTGCCCTTTGGCACAATGCGAATGCCATCACTGCAACCTACAGCGACGACACCTTTGCTGGAGGCGCAGGAGCTCGTGCTGATTACCTTGGCACTGTCACACTTGGTTCCAATGGGGATATTAATCTTACTGCTTTTGGTGCTGCTGCAGTTCCTGAACCTTCAACCTATGCACAAGCAGCGATTGCTCTTGCTATTGCCGCCTTTTTTATTGCTCGCAAACGTTTCAAGGTCATCAAAGTAAAATAAACAAACTAATCAGAATAAACAAAATAAAAAATATCATATTATGAAAATCAAAAACATTCTTGCCGGCGCTATGTTCGCGGGCCTCACGGCGTCGGCCTCGGCCCAGACGACCGAAATCACCATCACGGGCGCCACGGCGTTCCGCCAAGCCACCATGCAAGCCATCTACGACGCCTACACCAGCGTAGGCGCTCTCGGCACTGGCTTCAATGTGTGCCACGACTTCACTGGCGACACCCTCTCGCAATTGATCGCTTCAAACAAAGCGGTTTTCAGCGGAACCTTCCCAGGCATCACCGGCACAACAGTGATCCGCACCTCCTTCAATGGCTCGGCGGAAGGCCTGAATGCGATTGCGGGAAACAACAATCCGACATTCTTGACAGCCGCTGCCCTCGGCGCAACAGGAGCTGTCATTAAAGGCTCCATAACCACACCCACTGAGACTCTCCGTCCGAAGTTCAGCTTTTCGGATGTGTATCAGTCCTCCACGCCTGTTGATAATGTGGCTCTGAATCCGTCCGGATCTTCCAAAGTTGGAATCGTGACCTTCTGCATGATTGCGAACGAAGGTGCCCCTGCCGCTCTGACGAATGTCACGAACCAGCAAGCTCGTGCTTTATGGGCGAATGGTCAACAACGACTCTCGCTCTTCACAGGCAACGCGAGCCACACGGATTATGTATTCGCTACAGGCCGTAACGATGGATCGGGAACTCGTGCAGCCTACTTGACCGAGTGGACTTATGGAGTTGCCAACCTCGTCAATCAATACATCACCACTTCAACCGGTATCAGTGGCAGCACGATCACCAAGATCACCCTAGTCCCTGCCAACGGTCTCGGAACAGGCAACACTCTCACCTCTGGTGCTTCGAATATTTCCACCCTTTGGGGCAATACGGCTGTGGGTAACGGTGGTTACAGTAGCTCCAGCGCTTTGCGTTCGGTGATGGGCTACACTTCGTCGAATGTGACAGTCTATGATGGATCCACGCAAGATGCTCTGATTGAGAATGCTAACATCTATCTCCTCACATGGCTCTCATCAGCGGATTCTCTGAATGCAGCCACTGCAGGCGGTAAAATCCTCAGCTACAACGGTGTGTCTGTAACTCCAATCCTTTCGGCCGGCAGCTACCTGAGCAGTGGCTTCAGCGAGGCTGATTTCAAGAAAATTGCCACTGGGGTCTACTCCGCGTGGAGCTATCAGCATCTCTACTACCATGGCTCACTCTCAGCCAATGAGAATACTTGGTATACCAACATGAAGAGCACTTGGATTCCTGGTGGCCTTCAGACCACATCTAACGGTGTACGCCTCAGCGACGTCACGGTTAGCCGTCCAGATGACGGTTACCCGATCGTCGCTCCGCTCTAATTCATAGTTTAGCATTCCATAAAGAGCCGACACCGCAAGGTGTCGGCTTCTTTTATCGCAGTATCCTTCACATCTTTCACCATGAATCTTTCTGGCCGCCTCAAAGAAGTTCTTTTTCTTGCCCTCATTCTTATGGTAAGTCCGCTGGCTCAAACAGCCACCGATGACACTTACGGCACAAATGATCTTCTTCTATTCGTCCAGAATCCAGCAGGCAGCATAGGCACAGACAAAGTTGTCTACTTTAGCCTCGGTAGCACTTACAATGTGTTCCGCGATGCGGCAACACCAGCTTCGGATAACTACAGCTCGACCATCTCACTTGGAAACATAGGGGGCAACCTGATCTCGACTTTTGGAGGCGATTGGACTAACTTAGCATCTAGTATTTATTTTGGCGCTGCCGGTCAGAATGGCGCCACCAGCGGGCTCTCAACATCGATTACCAACGCTGACTACGCCCGCACTGTCTATGTGACCAAAGCCCGCTCGGGTGCGGGATCGGTCGGGGTGGCGAATTCATCTTCGCCCTTGTTTGACCCAGCTGTAACTGCTGTTGCAGGGAATATCAGCGGTTCAAATGCCATCTCTGGCATGACCCAACCAGGCGTTGTCGCAGTCGGCGATACGCTCCTTGATGGATATAATTCTTTCAGCAGTAACGCGCAATCGACAGCTTATGGCGCGATCACCGGAGGCATTCAACAAGCGGTAAGTGCGAATGCCACATTTGCTTCAATCCAAGCTGTCGTCCTTCTTGACCTCTACCGGATCACAAAAACCAGCGGCACAAACAGCGCAGCGGCCACCCTATGGCACAATGCAAACAGTATTACGGCCACTCACAGCGACAACACCTATCCAGGCATCAACAGTGCTCGCGCCGACTACCTCGGAACCATTGCCATTGATGCCGGTGGTAATCTCCACTTCGTTGCGGTAGGACTACCTCCAGAGATCACCAGCTCCAATTCAGCAAACGGCACCATCGGAGTCCCATTCAGCTATCAAATCGAGGCCATTAACACCCCTAGATCCTACAGTGCTGCCGGACTCCCATCCGGATTATCCGCTAATTCTTCCACTGGACTCATCGCCGGCACCCCGGATACGCAAGTCATTGCAGCAGCAACCATCTCTGCCACGAATAAAGCAGGCATTGGATCGCGAATTCTAACAATTACAATTTCCCCGACACCGACTACAATCACAACTCAACCGACTGCGGCTTCTATCACCTATGGTCAAACGCTTACGAATGCGACTTTATCGGGTGGAGTTGCGAGCGTGACTGGAAGCTTTGCTTTCACAGCGCCAGGCACGGTCCCTCCAGTTGGGACTACTACGCATTCCGTGACATTCACGCCAAACGATAGTGGCAATTATGGTACTACAACGACGAATGTGAGCGTTATAGTAAGCAGGGCTACTTCAACCATAACATCAATTCCAACAGCGGCTTCTATAATACACGGCCAGACTCTTGCTGAAGCGGCGTTGTCGGGCGGAACCGCCAGCGTGACTGGAAGCTTTGCTTTCACAGCGCCGAGCACGATTCCATCATCTGGGAATACGACACATTCCGTGACATTCACGCCAGCCGACACTGGCAATTATACAACTGCAACTGCGAATGTGACCGTGACAGTCGTGAAGGCCACCCCAACGATCACGACACAACCTACAGCTAGCGCAATCACTCTTGGTCAGACTCTTGCGAGTTCGACACTGAGTGGCGGCGTTGGAAGCGTGGCTGGCACATTTGCTTTCACAGCGCCGAGCACAGTGCCAACTGTTGGAACAGCGCAGCAGTCGTTTACATTTACTCCGACAGATAGTGTCAATTATATTTCAGTAAATGGAAGCGTTTCATTAATAGTGAATTCCGCGTCGGCAACAATATCAGTAATCACAACTCCACCGACAGCGGCTTCTATCACATACGGTCAGGCTCTTGCTAATGCGGCGTTGTCGGGTGGAACTGCCAGCGTGACTGGAACCTTTGCATTCACAACACCGAGCGCGGTTCCTTCGTTAGGCACAGCAACACATTCCGTGACATTCACGCCTACAGACACTGGCAATTATACAACTGTAACTGCGAATGCAAGTGTGACAGTTGTGAAAGCCACCCCAACGATCACGACACAACCTACAGCGAGCGCAATCACTGCGGGTCAGACTCTTGCGAGTTCGACATTGAGTGGCGGCGTTGGAAGCGTGCCTGGCACATTTGCCTTCACTGCGCCAAACACGGTGCCAACTATTGGCGCAGCGCAGCAGTCATTTACATTTACTCCGACAGACAGTGGTAATTTTACTACTGTAACTGCGAATGTAAGCGTGGCAGTTTCGGAGGCCACCCCAACGATCACGACACAACCTACAGCGAGCGCAATTACTTTTGGTCAGACTCTCGCGAGTTCGACATTGAGTGGCGGCGTCGGAAGCGTGGCTGGCACATTTGCCTTCACTGCGCCGAACACGGTGCCAGCTGTTGGAACAGCGCAGCAGTCGCTGACATTTACTCCGACAGACACTGGCAATTATACAACTGTTACTGCGAATGTAAGCGTAACAGTTGTGAATTCCACGCCAACGCCAACGCCCGGTTCCAAGCTTGTCACTCAAATTGACCCTTCATACGATGCCAATGACTTGCTCCTGTTCTTCCAGAACCCTGCTGGAACTACTGGCACGGATCAGTTGGTAGCCTATTCGTTGGGGAGTTCGCACGCCCTTTTCCGCCAAGCTGCCACACCAGGTTCTGACCTCGATGGAGCCTTGGTTTTCCTCGGAAACCTCAATGAAAAGTTGACCTCGACATATGGGGGCGATTGGACTGGCGCGGCAGAAACGATCTTCTCTGGTGCTGCTGGTCAAAACGGGAACACCTCGGGACTCTCGACGTCTATCTCCAATGGTGATCTCGCTCGCACGGTTTACGTCACCAAGCCGCGATTGGAAGTCGGAACGCTTGGGCAGGCTAACTCGTCCTCTCCATTGTTCGATCCTGCCCAGACAGCAGTCTCCAGTCTTATCGCGGGATCGAATAATATATCTGGAGTTTCCACAAATCCCTTTACCGCAGAAACCAAACAAGGAACGATTGTCGACGACAACAATCCTTTCATAAATAGCAAGCCTTCAACAGCCTACGGAGCGCTATTGGGTGGAATCCAAGGTGGCTTGGCATCAGCATCTTCGTTTGCCGGCCTGCCAGATATCATTCTTACGCTGGATTTGTATCGTGTCACAAAGACCTCGGGGACCAATGGGGGAAACGCTACGCTCTGGCACAATTCGAGCAATATCACAGCCACTTTCTCAGACGACAGTTTCTCTGGTTCCAACTCTGCGCGAGCAGATTATTTAGGGACATTGACGGTCGGTAAGACCGGCGACATTCACTTTGTATCCAAAGCATACATTGCCTCGCCATCGGCCTCGCCCTCGGCCTCGCCCTCGGCATCGCCCTCGGCCTCGCCCTCGGCCTCGCCCTCGGCATCGCCCTCGGCATCGCCCTCGGCATCG
>VFJO01000073.1 GCA_009886045.1 Verrucomicrobiota bacterium | reverse complement strand
TGGTGGCGTTGAAGTCCACGCGGTCGATGATGCCCTGCAGGAGCGGGTTTTCCCGGGCGATGGCCCGCATGTGGGTGGTGACACCTTCGCCGATCTTGTCGGAGAGCTTGCGGATGACGGACCAGACCGGCTGCTCGGGATCATCCGGCAGGAGTGGCAAGTAGAACCGGACGAGCTTGTGGTCGGCCTTGGCGAGCTGGAAGGACTTCTTGCGCGAGCCGACTTCCTTCGCGATGCGGTTTAGCTCGTCATCGAAGACATCGCAGAGGCGCTTCGTGAAGATGAGCGGGAGGATGTAGTCCTTGTATTGCGCCGCGTCCTTGGCCCCACGAATGGAGCAGGCGGCATCCCAGATCCAGGATTCGAGGGATTTATTTTGGTCAGGACTTTTTTTCGCAGGGACAGACATGCCTAAGATCCTAGTCACCTTGCTTTTGAAAATAAATTTAAATTATGTTATTACATGAAAGAACTTTAAAATGTTTTTTAAAATTCATCCATCCCTAGCGGAAACCTAGCGCGTTCCATCCGAGGCAACAAAAACCAGCTCGCACCCGGCCTGGGCGGCAATCTTCAGTACCTTATCGCGTAACTCATCTTCAGCCCGCTTCAAAAGCCCCCCCTCCAAAAACTCAACCTTGGCCCGCCGCTCGAGCGAACGGGAGATCCTTGTTTGCAAACGTTCCGTGAGCTTGTCCCAGTTCATATCTCCGGGATCGAAAGTAATAGGCGGGGTCATCTCAAGGCGGAGGATTTTGATCTGAGGCAGGATCACATCAGCGACCGCCCCACCTCGCCGAACGTTGATCTGAAGGGCATCGCGGAAAAAGAATCCTCCCTCAGCGCGAAAAACCGCACCAGCTGAAAAGCCTCCACCGCCTGGCTTCTGGCCCTCGAATGTTTCGCGCACGCTGACCTCGCCATGAGAGAGAACGAGCAACTCGAGTTCGCTTTTTTGAGAAAAGAGCACGCCGGCATTTGCTAAAATCCTTGGAGAAACACCCAGCGCTCCTTGAAATTTCTCATGAAGGAGATTGGCCGTGCGCACAGCCGCGTCCATCGGTTTGATAAAAAACTCCCAGGCCGCCCACGCCGATAGCGAGGTAATGAGAAGCGCACCCCCGAACGAAAGCCAAAAGAAACGTGACCCCATTAGAATTCGCGCTCCAAGAGGTAATCCCCAATTCCCCGAAGAAAATCCGCTTTGCCACCAAGAGGCTTGAGAGCTTGAAGGGCAATTTTTGTGTAGCGGACCGCTTCACTCCGAGATTTCTCCAATCCAAAAACCGCCGGGTAGGTAGCCTTGCCGGCGGCAACGTCCTTTCCAGCACTTTTCCCAAGTCTTTCACTCGTTTGCATTATGTCTAGGATGTCATCAATAATCTGAAACGCCAAGCCGAGGTGGGTTCCAAATTTTGCGAGGGCCCGGCAGTCGGCAGGCCGTGCGTTGGCCGACATCGCTCCAAGACGCAAGCTCAGGGAAATCATTGCTGCGGTCTTCCCCAGATGAATGAATTCCAAAGCCGATGGAGTTACCTTTTGATTCTCTGCCTCAAGGTCCGCCACTTGGCCGCCGATGAGCTGCAAACTCCCTGCGCTGATCGCCAACTCTTTCAAGAAATCCTTCACTTCATACCGCTCCGTCGGCTCCGTACGGGAAAGAATTTCAAACGCCATTGTCAAAAGGGCATCCCCTGTCAAAACAGCCACCCCTTCGCCAAAGACCTTGTGCGTGGTGGGACGCCCGCGTCGCAGATCATCGTCATCCATGCAAGGCAGGTCGTCATGGACCAAAGAGTAAGTGTGAATGCACTCAATCGCGCAGGCTGATGGCATCGCTGCAGAAAGCCGACCGCCACAAGCCTCCGCCGCAGCAAGGCACATCGCGGGGCGCAGCCTCTTGCCGCCTGCAAACACACTGTAGCGCATCGCTGAGTGCAGGGTTTTAGGCTTTGTTCCCGCAGAAGGCAGCCAGCGGTCCAGAGCCGAATCCACTTTTTTGTGGAGGGTGGCGAGGCGAGATTTCACATTCATGAGCGAGGAAATTTAAAAATCAACGAGTGCGACACATAGTTCCCGCCAGCGCCTCGGACAATACCCAACTCCGTTGATAAAATTCTCGAAACTTAAGACTCCCCTCACCAATGCCTGATATGCAGTATGGGTATCAAATGCCTCAGATCAAAATTGCTGTTTTAGGTTCAGGAAAAGGATCCAACTTCCGCGCCATCCTTTCCGCAATCATGTCTGGGCACCTCCCCGTGAGACCAGTCCTCGCCGCATCCGATGTCCCCGGTGCGGGCATCCTCACACTCGCAGACAATCTGGGAATTCCGACCATGGTGATCCGAGAGGAAAAATACCGCACCCGGCTTTCGGAGGATGTCGAATCCGCTCTGGTCGGCGAGTTACGTGCTGCTGACGTTGATCTGGTCGTTCTTGCAGGCTACATGCGCCTCGTAAAATCCCCGCTCTTGGATGCCTTCCCGCGTCGCATCATCAATATCCATCCCTCCCTCCTTCCCCGGTTTCCTGGATTTGAAGCATGGAAACAGGCTCTCGAGGCCAAGGCCACCACCACCGGTTGCACGGTACATTTTGTGGATTCAGGACTCGATACCGGCGAGATCATCGCCCAATCCGAGGTCCCCATTTATCCGGGAGACACTCCAGAGACACTCCACGCACGCATTCAGGAAGCCGAGCACCAGCTTTATCCAGAAGTGCTCGTCCGTTTCGCCCACCGCGAGCTTCCATGAGCAGCTTTCGCCTCTACGATCTCAATCCGGAGCAGCAACGCGCGGCCACCCACGAACAAGGCCCTCTTCTGATCCTTGCCGGAGCGGGAACCGGCAAGACCCGCACGATCGTGGCCCGCATTACTTGGCTCGTTTCCACAGGCACTCCCTCATCGAAAATCTTATCCGTCACCTTCACAAACAAAGCGGCCCGCGAAATGAAGGAGCGCCTCCGAGATATGCTCACGGAGGAGCAGGCCGATGAACTCACCGCCTCGACATTCCACGCACTCTG
>VFJO01000102.1 GCA_009886045.1 Verrucomicrobiota bacterium | reverse complement strand
TGGCGTGCTATCGAGATAGAAGAAGACCTCTTTCACGTCCTCGCCGTGATTTCCTTCGGAACCCGTGAGGCCAAACATGCGCTCTTTCAAAATCGGATCCCTGCCGTTCCAGAAAGCGTGCGCCAAGCAAAGGCGCTGCTTGTCATCACTCAATCCGCCGATTCCATCTTCGCTCCACCGGTAGGCGCGGAGGCGGGCGTGCTCATGTGGAAAGTACGTCCAAGCCTCTCCATCGGCGCTGTAATCCTCACGCACAGTGGCCCACGCCCGCTCACTCAAATATGGGCCCCAAAGTGACCAAGGTTCCTTGCCCTCATCAGACAGCCGGAGCCTATTGTGTTCGTTCGTCTTAAGCATGGTCGAATGTTCTAAGGGCTGGCTGTCGGTTTTCCCATGAAGCTGATGAGCAGGCGGGTCAGAATCACATCTTCTGTGCCTTGGCCGGTGATCAGGTGGAGATTGGCTTTGGCGCATCCGTGGAAGGCGCGCTGGAGTTCCTCGAGCGAGTAGTGCACGGAACTTTTGGCGGCAATTCCGAGGCCGTATGCGTTGAGCGTGCCATCTTTTTTGCGAGGGAGAAAATCGGTTTCCTCCGGAGGAAGCTTAGCGAGAGTGCTTGAGAAAAACTGGGCTTCGGCTGGTGGGCCGAGCTTGTGGTGGATCAGCAGGCTTTTTGTGAGAAGAAGATTCCGGACTGTCGGGACGATTGATGCAAGCAGAATGCCAACGCCTTTTTCGCCTTGGTAAAAAAGCTGGTCGAGGGTTTCTAGGGCGAGCGGGAGGTTGCGGGCAGAAATGGCATTGCCGATATCAAAGATGCCGCTCTCGCGTGTTGCAGGCACGAGGTCGCGCACGTCACGTTCACTGATCGCGTGGCCCGGGCCAAAAGCGGTTTCCATTTTGTCGAGTTCGCTGTGGAGTTGTGCGGAATCCAATCCCACCCTGGCAGCAAGAACCTCGAGGGCATCGCTCGAGAGATTCATTCCACGGGCCCGCGCTTGCTGCGATGTCCACCCGACAATCTCCTCCTCGCCTGCGCCGAATCCCAGCGAGGGCTTATCGTGCAGGGTTGTGTTTCCCAACTTGGAAAGACGCTTGTAGGACGTCCGACGCTTGTCCGCCCCGGGAGCGCTGAGCAGAAAGGTGACTCCCCCGGGCAGGCCTTCATCGAGCAGGTTGCAGAGTTGCTCTACTGTGGCGGTGACATTCTCGGAGCGCCCGGTGACGCTATCGGTGAGGAAGCTCGCGCTTTTTAGCCACACAAGTTTGGTGCCGCCAAGAAATGGTAATGTCGCCAGCGACTGCATGGATTCCCTGGTGCGGGAAATAGCGGCATCCACCGTCTCCACGGCACCATCTATGATCTCCAATCCAAACGCATCCGCGCCCGGCGCCAGTTTCATGGCAAGTTCGGAAGCCGCTTTCTTCACGGCAGCGTCGTCTGAGCCGCTGATGAAATGAATCGCTGATGAAGTTTTTTGTGCCGCCATTGGGATCAATGGCATCTTGGCCCCAGTCTTGCCAGTTTGCAAAATTTCTTCGTCATCCGCCCCAGATCGATCGTAATATAGTTGCCCTCAATTATCGCCATGTCACATATCAAACTTTTCATTCCAGGTCCGATCGAAGTTTCCGAAAAAACCTTCCGTGCCATGTGCACGCCGATGATCGGCCACCGCGGATCTGAATTCAAAAAGCTCTACGGGGACATCCAGCCACGGCTGAAAACCCTCTTCGGCACTCAGCGTCCGGTCTTTCTCTCGACCTCGTCGGCTTGGGGAGTCATGGAGGGGGCAATCCGAAACCTCACGACCAAAAAAGTCCTCAACGGGATGTGCGGTGCATTTTCGGATAAGTGGTTTGATGTGAGCAAACGTTGCGGCAAAGACGCCGAGGCTCTCCAAGTCGAGTGGGGCCAGTCGATCGAGCCCGAAATGGTGCGCGCCAAGCTTTCCGAGGGAGGGTTTGACTCCTTCACACTCATCCACAACGAAACTTCCTGTGGCGTAAGAAATCCGCTCCCTGATATTGCCGCCGTGTTGCGTGAATTTCCTGAGGTTCTCTTCATCGTGGATTGCGTTTCTTCATTTTCCACCCAGCCGATTGCGATGGATGAGCTCGGCATTGACGTGTTGCTCACTGGCAGTCAAAAAGCTCTCGCCTTGCCTCCTGGTCTGTCCCTCTTCGCTGTCTCCGAGCGTGCCATGAAACGTGCCGAGTCGATCAAGGATCGGGGATACTATTTCGACTTCGTGGAATTCGCCAAAAACCAAGAGCAGGATATGACTCCCAGCACGCCCGCCATTTCTTTAATCTACGCGTTGCAATCCAAGCTGGACGATATTTTCACCGAAGGCGTCGATGCTCGCCACTCTCGGCATGCTGCACTCAACGCTCAGGTCCATGAGTGGGTAGCGGCCCGCGGCTTCGAGTTCTTCGCGCCTGAAGGCCGTCGCTCACTCTCGCTGACTTGCGCGAAAAATAATCGCGATATCGACATCGCCTCCTGGATTAAACGCCTTCGCGAGAAGCACCGCTTCGTTATCGATGGTGGCTATGGAAAGCTGAAGGGCAAAACCTTCCGCATTTCGAACATGGGCGATGAATCTTGCGAAACAATCGCAACTCTGCTCTCCGCGTTAGATGACACCCTAGAATAAGCAGTGTAAGCGCTGACAGCGGTGAAAAATCGGGGCGAGAGGATTTGAACCTCCGACCTCCTGGTCCCAAACCAGGCGCTCTACCAAGCTAAGCTACGCCCCGTAATCAGCCTCCAAAGCATAACAACGTTATTCCGGTTGTAAAGCATCGGTTCAAATCATTGCGCAATCGTGGCAGTTGGGCAGCACACGCGGTTTACGCGAGGATCTGCATGCGACTCGCTGTCTAGGTCGTGTTGGTGGGGGCTGTTGAATGAGAGTTTTACGATATGGGTCTTGATTCTTCCGCGCTCATTTTTGAATATCAAAACCCATGAGCTTACCCGTTTCTTCCTTGCTAAGACCGCTCCCTCTTCACTCAAGTTCGCGAACTCGGTTTCATGGCTCCTTGAGCACATCGTCTACTGCGGTCTTGCTGGCCGCCTTGCTCTGCGGCTTGGTTTTGTCGGGGTGCAAAAAAAAGGATGCCGCGGGCAATTCCAATGAGATCGTGATCGGCGAGTTTGCCGCTCTCACTGGAGCCACGGCAAGTTTCGGGCAGTCCGCACACAATGGTGTTCGCATGGCCATCGATGAGGCGAATGCCAATGGCGGAGTGCTCGGTAAAAAGCTTCGCTTGGTCACTGAGGATGACCAGTCCAAGGCGGGAGAAGCCGCGACGGTCGTGCGCCGGATGATCTCAAGGGAGAGGCCTGTAGCCATCATCGGTGAAGTCGCTTCCTCGCGCTCGCTGGAAGCAGCACCGATCTGCCAGCAAAATAAAATCCCGATGATTTCGCCCGCCTCGACAAATCCGAAGGTCACGAAAACCGGCGACTACATTTTTCGAGTCTGCTTCATTGATCCCTTCCAAGGCGCTGTTCTTGCGAAATTCATGCTCCAGAGGGGGTGGACGAAGGCAGCCATCCTTACCGATGTGAAGCAGGATTATGCTGTGGGGCTCACAGATTTCTTTCAGGACTACTTCACGAAAAACGGAGGCACAATTGTAAGCGAGCAGAGCTACAGCTCCGGTGACAAAGATTTCAAGGCCCAGCTCACATCGATCCGAGGAACGAATCCCCAAGCGATCCTCGTTGCGGGGTACTACAACGAGGCGGGCCTCATTGCCAGCCAAGCCCGGGAACTTGAAATCAAGGTCCCTCTTCTCGGCGGCGACGGTTGGGATTCGCCATCCCTCGTTGAAGTTGCAGGCGAAGCCATGGAGGGCAATTTTTTCTCAAACCACTTCTCCTCTGAGGACAAGTCGCCCGCCGTGCAAAATTTTCTCGCGAAATACAAGGCCAAGTATCTTCTGGATCCCGATGCCATGGGTGCCTTGGCTTACGATGCCGCGATGCTGCTTCTGGACGCGATTAAGCGCGCTGGGACGACGGAATCTGCGGCTCTGCGCGATGCCATTGCCTCCACCACTGGGTTTCCAGCGGTAACTGGCAACATCACGCTCGACGCCTCACGAAATGCCAGCAAGGCCGCAGTGATCCTTCAGATCCAGGATGGCAAATTCCGTTTTGTCGAGACCGTGGCTCCCTGATTCCGAAAATTCGTGGACTGGGCAAATCTCACTCAACAACTCATCAACGGCCTGTCTCTGGGCGCCATCTACGCACTCATCGCGCTCGGATACACGATGGTTTATGGCGTATTGAGGTTTATCAATTTTGCTCATGGCGACGTGTTCATGATTGGGGCTTTCGCTGGTCTTTATGTGCACCGCTGGTTGAAGCCGCTTTTTCACTGGATGCCGGATTTTCTCTCCGCTCTGATCGTTCTTTTGCTTTCGATGCTGATCTGTGCGGTGATTGGGATTGTGATCGAGAAGCTCGCCTACAAGCCACTTCGACAGCGATCGCGTCTCACCGTGCTGATCACTGCGATCGGTGTCTCCCTCTTGCTTTCCTACGGCACCCAGCTTGTCTGTGGAGCCGCTCCCAAAGGATTCCCTCAGCTTATTAAAAATGAGACGCTCGACCTTCCCGGAGTGGTCTCCATGACGACGGAGCAGGTGGTGGTGCTTGTTGTCACGGTATTGCTCCTGATTTCCCTTCGCTTCATTGTGCAAAAAACCCGCATGGGACTTGCCATGAGGGCGCTCTCGAACAACCCGACGGCCGCCTCGCTCATGGGAGTGAATACAGATGCCGTGATTTCATTCACTTTCGGCCTGGGCTCGGCTCTGGCTGCTGCCGCAGGTATTTTTTTTGCCATGCTTTACCAAGCGATCGATCCCTTCATGGGGATCTTGCCCGGCATTAAAGCGTTCGTCGCAGCCGTGCTCGGCGGTATCGGAAATATCGCTGGGGCTGCTCTAGGAGGAGTGCTGATAGGTCTCCTGGAGACACTTGTCGTAGGGTATAGCAAAAACATCGGCATCCCCCCCGGTTTCCGAGATGCCGTAGCGTTTGTGATTCTGATTTTGATCCTCATGTTCAAACCCGCTGGCCTTCTGGGCAAGTCCGAGCGCGAGAAAGTGTGATGCCGTGAAGCCAAATATCGCTCACATTGCTCTCGCTGCAGGCCTGGTTGCCAGTTTTGCGCTGAACGCGATCGCTCCCCAACTCGATGACTATGCGGTGAACATCCTTGTTCTAGCTGGGATCAACATCATTCTCGCGGTGAGTTTGAATTTGGTGAATGGCCATACGGGGCAGTTCTCTCTCGGTCACGCTGGCTTCATGGCCGCCGGTGCTTACACCTCCAGCATTATCACGCTCTCCCTCTCGCCAGTCCTCTCGACGGCGCCGGCTTGGCAAGGTCATGTCGCTTTTTTTGGAGCTTTGCTCGTCGGTGGCGTCTTTGCGGCGCTCTGCGGTTTTCTGGTCGGCGTGCCTTCGCTGCGTCTCCGTGGAGACTACCTCGCCATCGTCACACTCGGCTTTGGGGAAATCATACGGGTTGTGATTCAGAATACCGAGGCGCTGGGCGGGGCTCGTGGTCTCGAAGGGATTCCCCCATACACGAACTTGCTCTGGACATTCGGCATCGCCACGGTCGCCATTTATGTTGTGGCAAGTCTCGTGAACTCGACCTACGGACGCGGATTTATCGCCGTACGGGACGACGAGATTGCAGCCGAAGCGATGGGCATCAATACCACAAAATACAAGGTCACGGCGTTCGTGGTCGGGGCTTTTTTTGCAGGGCTTGCCGGTGGTCTTTATGCCCATTTCATCAGCTACATCGCACCTGAAGGTTTTAATTTCCTGAAGTCGGTTGATGTTGTCGTGATGGTTATTCTGGGCGGTATGGGCAGCACTCCCGGCGTCGCGGCAGCAGCTGTTTTGCTGACCTTGATGAATGAGCTTCTGCGGGATTTTGAGCAATACCGGATGATCGTATTTGCGCTGCTTCTGATTGTTCTCATGATCATCCGCCCACAAGGTCTGTTGGGAAACTTTCAGCGCAGGAAAAGAAAGCCCGCCCAGCCATGAATCCGCTTCTGACACTCAAGAGCGTCACCATGGAATTCGGCGGTCTCCGCGCCATTGGGGATCTGGATTTTCATGTTGCCCCGCAGGAGATGGTCGGTCTCATCGGCCCGAATGGTGCTGGAAAAACGACCGTCTTTAATATCATTACTGGTGTCTATAAGCCCACGCGCGGGGATATTCACTTTCAGGGACATTCCCTCCAAGGCAAGAAGCCTAATCGAATCACGGCTCTCGGCATCGCACGCACGTTTCAAAATATCCGCCTCTTTTCATCGCTCAGCGTTTTTGACAACGTCCGCACGGCAATGAGTGGCCGTCTTCGCTACGGCATCGTTCATTCGTTCACACGCGGTGCGGCTTTTCAGGCTGAGGAGGCCCGGATTCGCGATGAGGTGTTTGCCCTCCTTGATATCTTTGGGCTCAGGGATGACGCCGACAGGCAGGCTAGCGGCCTGCCCTATGGAGACCAGCGGCGCTTGGAAATTGTGCGTGCTCTCGCCACGGGACCGAGTTTGCTTCTTCTCGATGAGCCGGCCGCAGGCATGAATCCCACCGAAAAAGTTCGCCTGATGGAATTGATCCACTTTGTTCACGAAAAATTCCGCATCGCTGTGCTTCTCGTTGAGCACGACATGCGCGTCGTCATGGGCGTCTGCCAGCGGATCGTTGTCCTCGATTACGGACAAAAAATCGCCGAGGGCACGCCGGATACCATTCAACGCGATCCGAAGGTCATCGAAGCGTATTTGGGAGGGGAAGTGACACATGCTTGAAATTCGCAATCTGCACGTCAGCTATGGCGGCATACCCGCGTTGCACGGCATCTCGCTCGAAGTTGCCGCTGGCCGCATCGTGACACTCATCGGCGGCAATGGAGCGGGCAAATCCAGCACACTCCGCGCCATTTCTGGGATTGCCAAGGTAGTGAGCGGATCGATCCTCTTCGAGGGTCGCGACATTACAAACAAGCCCGCCCATGAAGTCGTTGCTCTTGGTATCGCCCAATCACCCGAGGGACGCATGGTTTTTTCAAATCTTACGGTCCTCGAAAATTTGCACATGGGGGCCCATCTGCGCAGGGACCGCATCGGCATCTCAGCTGATCTGGAACGAGCTTTTGTGCTTTTTCCCCGGCTGAAGGAACGCCTCCAACAAGCTGCCGGAACACTCAGCGGCGGCGAACAGCAAATGCTCGCAATCGCCCGAGCACTCATGTCCAAGCCGAAATGCCTCCTTCTCGATGAGCCGTCTCTCGGCATTGCACCGATCCTTGTCCAAACGATCTTTTCCCGCATCTTGGAGATCAATCGCGAACTCGGGCTTACGATCCTCCTCGTTGAGCAAAATGCGAATCTCGCACTCCGTATTGCGAGTCACGGCTACGTGCTTGAAACCGGACGCGTTATCCTCCACGACACCGCTGAAAACCTGCGTAGCAATCCTGCTGTGAGATCCGCTTATCTCGGCGAGGCCACTCCGTAGCAAACATCTCACCGCACACTCGTCGGTTCCCCACGAATTCCCAGGGGATTTGTAACGAAGTAGGTGATTATTTCCGCCGGGCGCGCATCGCAAGGCCCAGCATGAAAAGGCCAAAAACCAACAGCAAAATGCCCCATTGGAGATTGATGTTATCTCCTAGGGATTTTTTATAAATATCCGATCCGTTGGTGAAAGCGCCGAAGACGGTGAGAATGAGGCCGTAAGCGGTGAAGAGGATACCAATGGGTAAGCGAAGGTCGAAGTTCATAGTGTGAGGGTGGTTTAAATTTTACCAGAAGATGATGTTCAATACCATTGCGAAGGCTAGCACAATAATGCCAAGGACAGCGGGGCGCATCCAGACCGGCTCGTCGGTTTCCTTGATTTTCGGCGTGAGAGAGAATACGAGGCCTTTAAGTTCCTCGTCGGTGCGAGTCCGTTTCGTAGCCAGAGAAATCGATATCGTCATCACAAGACATACAGACCACGCGACAATCGCCAGCCAGAAGTTTTGAGCCATGCTGGAGGTGAAGGTGAAATGCGCTCCGAGCCAGGCCCCTTTGATCCAAGGAACTGCCTCGCCAGCTGTGATAGGCATCGGGGAGCTGATACCATGGAAAATCACGGCGGCAAGGGTGCCGCAGAGTAGGCCGAAGAAAGCTCCATGACCCGTGGCCCGCTTCCAGAACATGCCGAGCAGGAAGGTCGCAAAGACCGGCGCGTTCACAAAACCGAAGACCAACTGCAGGAAGTCCATGATGTTATCCACATTCTTTGCCACGTAGGCAAAGCCGATCGAGATAATGATACCGCCCACAGTGGCGAACTTTGCCATCCACATGTAGTGCGAGTCGGATTTTCCTGAAGCGATATAGGACTGGTAAATGTCGTAGGTCCAGACGGTATTAAACGCTGTGACATTGCCAGCCATGCCGGACATGAACGAGGCCATGAGCGCCGTCATGGCAAGGCCAAGCAGCCCTGTTGGCAAGTAATGGGCAATGAGCGAGGGGATGACAAGGTTGTAGTCTGTCTGACCTGTCACGCCGAGCGGGATCGAGAAGCCCGAGCCTGCTTTTTCCATGAGTGCCAAAGCAATCATGCCGGGTACGATCACGATGAAGGGGAAAAGCATTTTCGGAAAGGCTGCGATGATCGGAGTCCGCCTGGCATCTCCCATGTTTTTGGCCGCCATGGCTCGCTGGATTACAAGAAAATCCGTACACCAGTAGCCAAAAGACAGGACAAATCCAAGGCCGAAGACAAGCGCGAACCACTCGACCCCCATTGGGTTATTTGTGGTGCCAACGTATTTCCAAGAATGCGCATAGGTTTCAGGCAGCTTGGACATCATGCCTGACCATCCTCCGAGGTCGTTTAGGCCGATGATCACGAGAGGAGTAAAGCCCAAGACGATGAGGAAAAACTGTAAGACCTCCGTGTAGATCGCTGAGGAAAGACCGCCTTTCAGCACATAGGCCAGTACAATGATCGAAGTGGCAATGAGGGAGACATTGTAGTTCCATCCCAAAAGCAGGTGCAAGAGCGCTGCCAGTGCGTGCAGGGAAGCTCCCGAAGACGCCACTGTCATTACGGCAAAAGCCGCCGCATTGAGCCCGCGCGTCTTTTCATCAAAGCGAAGTGCCAAATACTCGGGTACCGAGCGAGCCCGCGAACCGTAATAAAATGGCATCATGAACACGGCCAAAAAGATCATCGCAGGTATCGCTCCTACCCAATAAAATTGGGAAGTCATAATCCCATACTTTGCACCCGAGGCCGCCATGCCAATGACCTCTTGCGCTCCGAGATTTGCTGAAAGAAAAGCCAGACCAGTCACCCACACAGGAATCGAGCGCCCGGATAGTAAGAAGTCCGACGCGCTTTTCATTTGGTGCTTGAGAACAAACCCGATGCCAATCACTACGATAATGTAAATCCCAAGAATAGAGTAATCGAGGGCGGTCAAATTGATTGTATTAGTATCCATAGTGGGAGATGAGAATAGCTTTTATTGAGAAGCTGTGGGTTGGGGGCTGATAGGAAGATTTCCGCCATTTTCGAAATTGGAGACGGATTGTCCATCATAAAATTCCCATCCAAGGGAACTTCAATTTTTTTGGATATTTCATTTTCTGTCGTTTGGTGCTGACAGCAGGCCGCTTTTTGAGAGGGGATTTTCCACAAAATATGTGGGAGGTAACGAGCCAACTGACAACATGCCTCCGAGACCAAGCTGGCTGCGAATATCCAAGTTGTATTTTTGTTTCAATTGAGGTGTTGATTTCTGAAAAAGGAATTGCTAGCTCTCCGCGAGGTAAATCCTGCTCAGCGTTTGGAACGCTTTCCTTAAATGACTTCTTCAGACAAAGTGACATTGCAATTCGGAAAAATTTTTAAAGATTGCATTGCGGGAAGCCTCTGCACGGTCGTCATGCTTGCGTATGCGATCTCATTTGCGACATTGATTTTTGCGGGCCATTTATCTCCGTTTATTAGCCTTGGTATCTGGGCGGCCTTGATAGGGAGTTGCGTCGCGATGCTGGCCCTTTCCTTCATGAGTTCGTTTCGTTTTGCCTTGGGGGGGCCGGATTCTAACCCCTCGGCGATTATGGCTATTTCTGTGGCTTTGATAGCGAACGAGGCCTTGGCTGACTCCAGCATAGGCAGCGGTCAGTTGCTTCCAACGGTTTGCATATATCTTTTTGGAGTAACTACTCAGGTAGGCGCGAGCGGGTGATGGCTCGGGGATTTTTGAGCGGGCAGTGGCTGTTTTTTGTTTAGGTGCCCGAGAGGTTCAGGAGGAGTTGGGGGTTG
>VFJO01000240.1 GCA_009886045.1 Verrucomicrobiota bacterium | reverse complement strand
TACCTGCATGGCCAACTCACGGGTGGGTTCTAGAACAAGGCAGCGGATGCGAGGCTCGGGATGATTGAGTTTGGCAAGCACTGGCAGAGCGAAGGCAGCTGTTTTGCCTGTGCCGGTCTGGGCGGAGGCCACAAGGTCGCGGCCGGAAAGAATAACTGGAATGGCACGGAGCTGGATAGGCGTGGCGTCGGAGTACCCCATGCGCTGCGCTCCGTGTAAGACAGGCTCCGGGAGCCCGAGATTTTGAAATGACATTCCACACTTGTGCCTCTTTACGGGACTTGTCGCAATGAAAAGCACGAGGAGTGTCGGCGTTGTCGTTTTTTAAAAAAGCCGATATTATTTTTACTCACGTATGAAAATCGAAATTCTCAGGACCTCTGACGACGTTGCAGCTCGCGCTGCGCAAATCATCGCCTCCGATGCCCGTAACGCAGTAGCGGCTCGAGGACGCTTTGTGATGGCTGTGAGTGGTGGTCGCACGCCTTGGCAAATGCTCCGTGCTCTTGCCAACGAGGAAATGCCTTGGGCAAACGTCCATGTGATACAGGTGGATGAACGCATCGCGCCAGCGGGGGACAAGGATCGGAATCTAACCCATCTCCGGGAGAGCCTGCTTTTTCATGCTCCCATACCAGAGCAACAAATCCACGCTATGCCTGTTGAGGCTGAGGATTTGGATCAGGCTTGCCGAGATTACACCACACTGCTCGAAGGCATCTGTGGGAGTCCGGTTGTCCTCGACCTTGCTCACCTTGGTCTTGGACCCGATGGACACACGGCCTCTCTCATTCCCGGCGACCCGGTTTGCGGTGTTCATGATGCGGAGCTCGCATTGACCGGGGTTTATCAAAACCGCCGTCGTATGACGCTTACGTATCCCGTCCTCAATCGCAGCCGCCATATTCTTTGGGTTGTGACCGGTGCCGAGAAGGCGCCTATGTTACCGCGTCTCATGAGGCGCGACACATCCATCCCTGCTGGGCTGATTTCTCAGGACAATGCCACCTTGCTGGCAGATGCTCCAGCGGCCGCGGAGATTGTTTAAAACCTAAGGCAACTTTTCCAGTAGGTCTGCAGCTACGAAGCGGATTTCCGGCGTGCCTTCGACCAGGACGGGAACGCGCCCGTCATCCGTCGGCTTCCCTATGGCAATCGCGCCCACCGTGTACTTGCCCGCTGGGCTTTCCGGTGTGTTTTCCGACTGCACGGCAAGTAAGGTTATGCGCTTGATGGGAGATTCAAGCCCGCATTTGCTAAGTTCTGATGGGGTCGCGGGTAAGCGAGCAGTGACTTTTGTCTGGGCAAGTGTCTTTGAAAGATTTCGAACGTTGGGCGAATCTGTGGACCATCCCTCTCGGTTGCGTGTGATGTCCTGTCTGGACCCGTTCGTTTCGGTGCGGATGACATCCACCATATCCAAGTTGATGCGGAGAAGAGCTGAGTCTCGGAGAGGTTCGATATCGGGAGTGAGGAGGTCGCTCGCGTTTGCAGAAAGTGTGCCTCTGATGTTTCTCGGCTTTAGGTGTGCGGAGACGGAACCCGCGGGGGATGGTGCTGTGAGTTCAATCGAGTAGGCGGATCCTCCGTCGGTGGGGAAAAAGTGAACGCTGGTGCTGGAAGCCAACTGGGTCTCAGTGGATGTCTCGGACTTGTCTTTCGATTGAAAATTTTCCAGCCGCAAGGATTGGATTTTTGACACGAGGGCTTCGACTGCGTCGTCGTCAGCCTTTGCCTGCAATGGTTGGAGGATTTTCCAACCATCGGCGTAGCGTTGGAGATTCAGCGTCGTGTTAGCCTTGCGGAATTCAATGCGTTCAATTTGCTCGGGCTGGATTGGGAGAAGTCGACGATCGCGGAAATTTTCAATCGGAAGCGTGATGAGCCTGACGATGTCGTTGGGGATGAAGTAGACGATCTTGGAGTTTTGAAATGCCACATAGTTTCGCGTACCATCGGGGCTGGTTTTTCCAATCAAGAGCGAGCTTGGCTTGTCGCCTTTGAAATCGATTTGGAGGCTGCTTTTGAGAACGCCGAATGCGGAGAGGTTTTTATCATCACGAATTTCCTCGGATTCTATTCGGTCGAGGACCGGGGTCTGAAGAGCGGTTTGCATGAGTGCATTCACCGCCTCAGGCGAAGCAAAATCATCCATCACCTTTGTGAGTCGCCACTCTTCTCCAATGCGCTCGATGCGGAAAGACTGGTCGCCATTTTTGATGCTGATGCTGGAAATCTCATCCGGTTCAAACTGAAAAAGCGGCGTCCCTGGTTGCAGCATACGCTCGGTGGAGAAGCGCCACTGGTGAGTTGTGCCGACAAAGACGGCCAAGGCGACGGCGACGAGGACAAGCAGAAATGTTGAAAACCGGTTCATGCGCGACGTCGCAACCAAACCAAGAGTCCAAGCAAAGCAGCAACTGCCGGAAGTCCAAAAATGACAACCAGCGTAAGGCGGGAAAGTTGCTCATCCGTGAGCTGGAGCGAGAAGCGGGTAGCATTTTTTGGGGTGATGCCGCTCACTGTGCTGCGATCAATAAGCGCGTTGATAGAACCCACGAGAAGATCGAGGCCTGGGCGGTTGAGTCCGGTATTAAAAGCAAATTGGGAGGAGCCGATGACGACGAGGCGTGAGCTTTGCACTCCGACTCTGTCGTTTTCCACAGCATCCCGGTCGGCTGAAGCCGCAATGATGATCGGTTGTCCATTGTCGATGCCATCTTGGTAAGCAACTCCGGCGGGTTGGTTGGGAATGTAGGCGGTTTCTCCCCAGAATTCCTCGGCAGCCTCGACCAGTGGTCGAATCCGGATCTTTTCCTGTTCTGCAAGTTTTTGGTTAAACGCGAGGGATTGCGTCGCACCCGGGAAAAGAATGTTCATTCCCTCCAGACGCCGGGTGATTTCTGTGTTTGGAAGGACGTGTGCGGTTACATCCCGAAGGATGCCGGTGGCGAGGGGGAGTTGGATGAGTCGCAGTACGCGGTCATCGCGGACGATTATGCCAGAATTTTCAATAAGGGAGTGGAGTCGTGGGGTTGGTGAATTGGGATCGAGAAGTACCAGCATTTTGCCGCCCTTGCGCAACCAGGCTCCGATAACTGCTGCCTCACGCTCCTCTAGGTCAGATTTGGGCGCGATGAGAATGAGAGCCGAAGCATCCACAGGGATTGTATCGGATGACGAAAGGGAAAGAGATTTGACGAGCGCATTTTGTTGAGCGATCGCCTCCACGAGATTGGAGAGGTCGCGCTCGGGTGAGGGCTCGCCGTGGCCATCCATAAAATACACGATTTCGGAATCTGGCTTGAGAAGGGCAAGCATATTGCTTGTGAGAACCTGCTCTCCTCGGAAAGCGCGTAGGATTGGCTGTCCTCCTTGGGCCAAGGGGGAGAGGTCGAAGTCTCCCATCTCGGCAATGCTCAAGAGGCGATGGCGTCCATCGTAGTCAAGGATGAGTAGGTTATCCAAGCTGGTGAGCTTGTATTTCGCTTGGAGATCCTGAATGCGGGAAAGATTCCGCGTGGGGTCCACGTATTCGACCCGGAGGCCATCGCGCTTATTGAAGAGAACCTCGTTCATGAGGCTTCGCAAGTCGCCGAAAATCTGGCTTACAGGAGATAGGAAGGTGGGGGAGGATACCACGATGATCTCGAGTGGTTTTTTACATTCCTTCAGTACTGAGCGAGTCTGCCCTGCGAGCGAGAATTTCTGGGAGCGTGAGAAATCTCGTCGCTCGTAGTGAACAAAGCCGAGGTAATTTATCAAGACGTAGATGATCAAAACGGCTGCAATTTGCAGGCTAATGCTCACTTTGATTCCTGTTCGATGAGGCGTCATGATTTCCAACGTCGGTATTGAAAAATATGAAAGGTAGCGAACAAGACGAGCAGGGTGGAGCTCACGTAAAAGACAATCGGTCGCGTGTCAAAGAGGCCCTGTGAGAAATCCATCATGTGCTCAACTGGGGAAAAGTAATAAGTCAACTCGCGCAGGAAAGTGCCTGTGGATGGTAAGAGAAAGGAAAGGAGTCCAAGAAAAAAGAATCCCAAAATTGCCGCAAACGAGATGATAGCCGCGACGATCTGGTTGTCTGTGAGCGCCGATGCCAAGCAGCCGATTGCCGTAAAAAGCAGGCCCATCAGAAGAAGCATCGCATAGGCTCCGGTATAACTCCCCACCGCACCCGCGGCGTTTACGCCAGTAATCTTTTGAAAAGCGACGAAGTAGAGCAGGCTTGGGGCCCAGAGGATGATGTAGAAAAACAAGCACCCTCCGTACTTTGCAAAGACGACCTGGGTGTCCCTCACCGGAGCAGTCATTAGGGTTTCAATGGTGCCCATCTTTGCCTCCTCAGCAAAGACTCTCATCGTGATGAGCGGAAAGACGAGTACGAAGGGGAACCAAAAATATACGGTATTAAAAAAGGCCTGAACCATTGTCACAGTACCAGGTCCGGTATTCAGAAGCGTGACGCCTGCTTGGAAATTGAACCCCGTAACGATGAGGAAAAAGAAAAGCACCACGTAGGCTAGGGGTTGGTGAAACGCGCTAGAGATTTCTCGGCTGAGTAAAATGAAAAATCGTCTCACTTTGTTACGCCTCCTCTCCGCTTGTGATTTGGGCAAAAACCTGCTCGAGCGAGACGGGTGGGCGGCTGATCTCGCGGACTCTCCATTTGTTTTCGACCGCGTGCCGATACAGAGATTCTCTGGGGTCGTGATCTGGAGCAGCCTGAATGGTGAAAATAGTCCACTCGCCATCCGTACGGTGGGATACACTTTGAACGGACTCGAGAAGGCGCAAATCTGAGGCTGCGATGCGGGCATCCGGTACGATGGCGTCAAAAAGAATATGTCCAAGCTGGCCGAGGTGGGCGCGCAAGTTTTGCGGAGTGTCGAGTGCTTCGATGCGGCCTTTGTTAATAATGATTACTCGTGAGCAGAGCATTTCCACTTCGGGTAGAATATGTGTTGAGAGAAGAATCGTGTGGTGCCGACGTAGATTGCGGATCAATTCGCGGACAAGGCGGATTTGATTCGGATCGAGTCCGATGGTGGGTT
>VFJO01000225.1 GCA_009886045.1 Verrucomicrobiota bacterium | reverse complement strand
ATTCCGGAGGAATCTTCTCTGCTTTGCGATACTTCTCAGTGCAGGTTGCGCCACAAGCAGTGAGAGTTCCGACTCTTTTCTCAAAAAACGCCTTATAGCATTGGAGAAACTATCGCTAGTCCGATACGCTTCAGCCCTCAACGTTCCAATATCTTCTGACTCGAGTTTTGAAGTCATCGAAGCCCCGCTTCCTGAGCCCAATCTCAATGAGCCTGTAGCCGAGTTAGTGCCATGGAAGGATTAAGTATGACCATTCCGATGCTCCATGGCCTTTTCAAACTTCTTCCACGCTTGGTTCCGATCTCCGCAGCAGTTTTTCTACTCAGTTGTACCAGCATGAAAAACGAAGCTTCCCTTGAGATTTTTCAAGCTGGCAAGTCCACTGGACGATCTTTTTGTCTCCTCGATACGATCCATGGTTTGAATCCTGCGATGGAGCATGTGATCGCTGCCGATTTAAAGTCGGCACTCTCCAAGCGTGGATTCGGAATCCCCACAGATTTTGAAAAAGCAGATTTGATTTTGATTCCAACGCTAGGGCGCGTTCGCACAGACCCCGAGGGAAAGCCTGCGGTTCAAGGCGGACCGGTTGATCTCCGCCCAAGGCACCGCGCACCATCTTCCCAAGATATTGGCATGACGATGGCCTCGGTGAGCGTACCACGGCATTCCCAGTCGCAGCAGCCTGACCTAATTCCTAAATGGCAAGCCGGACTTCTCCTCACGGCGATAGATAAAGTGGAATATCAAAAGTGGGACCCAAACTCGGAGACAGTTCCTGCGCTCTGGCGAGCTTATGCCTGCATGCCAATATCCGATCCGTCATGGCGCAAGGTATCCAAGCCGCTGATTGAAGCTGTTGCTGAAAGCGTGTCTAAAATCCCTTGATTGCTGACGGCCTTCGCCGTTTAGAGACGATCCAAAAGCTTTTGATGGATGCCATCAAATCCGCCGTTGCTGAAGACCACAATGATATCTCCGGATTGAGCAAGGGGCCTCAGGCGGTCAATAATTGAATCGGCTGTGGGTTCGTAGAAGGCAGGCTTGCCAGAGCTCGAGATTTCTTGAACGACACGCTCGGGATTCAATCGCTCATTCTCGGGCAATTGGTCCAAGCGGGCGATTTGAGCGATGAAAACACCGTCAGCCTCAGCAAAGGCTTTCGGAAGGTCATCTTGGAAAATGGCTCGGCGAGTTGTGTTCGAGCGTGGCTCAAATAGCGCCCAGAGCCTCGCACTACCGAATTTTTTGCGAAGTCCCAAGAGTGTCTCTCGAATCGCCGTGGGATGGTGCCCAAAGTCATCAATGATCGTGATGCCATTCACCGTTCCACGGATTTCCTGTCGGCGGCGGATGCCTTGGAACGAGGACAGGGCGGAACGGATTTTCTCGACTGGGATTTTGTAATGATGGGCTGCCGATACGGCCATAGCGGCATTGCGGATATTAAAGTCGCCCGAGAGAGGAATGAAAAACGTCTCGCCAAAAAGCTCGAAATGCGAGCCCTCGGGTTTGTGCTCAACTTGGCGAATCTGATTTTTGCAATGGGCCGAGAAGCCGATCTCGACAATCGGAGCGGGACACTTTTTTGCCGCATCGAGACAGTTCGGATCGTCGCCGTTGAGTAGTACCATGCCTTCTGAAGGAACGATGTTCAGCAGTCGACGGAAGCTGGTCTTGATCTCCTCGAGATCGTTGTAGATATCCGCGTGGTCAAACTCGATATTGTTTACGATGACAAGCTCAGGCAGGTAGTGAACGAACTTCGAGCGCTTGTCGAAAAACGCAGTATCGTATTCGTCGCCTTCGATGATGAAATACTTTGAGTCCCGCAGGCAGGCGCCTTGGCCGAGATTCGATGGAATGCCTCCAATGAGGTAACCAGGCTCCAGCCCAGCGGATTCAAAAATCCATGTGAGAATCGAGGTCGTCGTCGTTTTCCCATGGGTGCCGGTGACGACAAGGTTGTGACGTCCCCTCAAAACGAAATGCCGCAGCGTCTCGGGCATCGAGAGGTAGAGTAGTTTGCGGTTCAGAACAGCCTCCACTGCAGGGTTGCCTCGCGACATCGCATTCCCAATCACAATCAAATCCGCATCGGGGATGTCATTCGGACTGAAGCCGTGGGTCAAGGCGACGCCCTTGGATTCCAAGAACGTCGACATGGGGGGATACACGTTATCGTCTTGGCCCGTTACCTGAAATCCCTTGTCCTTCATGGCTGCGGCGACGGATCCCATGGCCGTGCCGCAAATCCCTAAAAAATGGACATGCTGTGGGTCCGCACTCATTCATCATCTCGCTCAGATGATTTTCTGCGAGGGGAGCAAAATTTCATGAGGATGACAATTTTCAGAAACATGACGACGCATACACACGCGACGATCGGTAGTGTGAGGAGCTTTTTTTGTGGAGTTTTAATAAACATCCTTCCGGTAGTGTTTTTCTTTTTTCAAATTTTCAACGTATTCCTTGGCCTTCTCGTGGGTCATGTTGCCATGCTTCTCCGCGATGGTATGTAGGGCGGAATCGACATCTTTCGCCATGTTCTTGGCGTCACCGCAGACATAGAAATAGCCGCCCTTCTGCAACCAGTCAAATAGCTCTGCGCCGTTCTCGAGCATGCGGTGCTGGACGTAGATTTTCTCGGCCTGATCGCGCGAAAATGCCGTCGTGAGCCTTGTAAGAATGCCGGAGCTAACGGCCGCCTCAAACTCGTCTTGGTAGAGGTAGTCGGTGGAGGATTTCTGCTCACCAAAGAAAACCCAATTCGGCCCCTTGGCTCCGGTGGCTTGGCGCTCTTGGAGAAATGCACGGAATGGAGCGATGCCCGTACCCGGACCAACCATGATGACTGGAGCATCCGGGTTTTCCGGAACGCGAAAATGTTTCGCCGTGTGAACGAATACTGGCACAGACCCCTCATTGAGACGCTCGGCAAGATAGCTTGAGCAAACTCCCTCACGCTCGCGTTTGCTGTGTTGGACCGTGAAGCGGACGACGGCAATCGTGAGATGCACTGACTCGCCAAACGCACGCTGTGACGAAGCGATCGAGTAAAGGCGAGGCTGAAGCTTGCGGAGGACTTTGACAAATTCCTCAGGCGTGAAGCGGGCCGCGGTGAACTCTTGAAGTACATCAAGAACATCACGACCCCAAAGGAATTTTTCCAACGAGGTCTTCTCCTCGGGAAGGAAGAGATTGGCAAGAAATGCTCCCGAGGTATCCCGCTCGGCAACGGCCTGCAAAAGTTGCTTGGAAGGTTCCGCAAGAATAAAGCTCTTAGTGAGGGCATCGCGCATGGATGCGGGCGCTCCGTCCGCAGTCGTGACTGGCTCTTCGCCGGTGAACCCCAGTTCCTTGAGCACAAGTTCAACCAAACCGGGGTTGTTTGCAGGAAAGACCCCCAAGGAGTCTCCGACTTCATAGCGGAGACCCGATCCCTCAAGGCAGATTTCAAAATGGCGTGTATCCTTGTTCGACCCTTCGCCCGTCAGTTTGCGATTCACAGACAGCTTGGCCGGAAAGGGGTTTTTACGTGAGTAACCAGATTCCGTTGATGACATAAGTTGCAGATTAAAGAGAATACCTCCTTCCCATGCAAGTGCGATTCAATTTCTCCCGCAACTGAGACTTCACCTATGCATCAAAAAATTCGAATATACCTTCTGGTTACCGGAAATGTTTTTGATGATTGCCAGAAATCGGGATTTCATTATAGTGGCATTCCCATTCGCCGGCGTGGCGGAATTGGCAGACGCGCGCGACTCAAAATCGCGTTCAGTAATGAGTGTCGGTTCGATCCCGACCGCCGGTATTTTTTTTGACCACACGCAGAACTGCTTTGCGATTGCGGTCTGCAATAAGGACGGAATGGAATTTTCATCCTATCGAACATCGCGACTGGAAAGCGAATGTGCCTCATTTTTTATCAGGAACATTCGCCATTACCTTCGTCTGGAAATTTTATTGGGTTCGCTCGCGACCGGGTTTTGAGGAAGATCGATTCCGGCGGCGCCCGACGTTGACTCCGACGGCAATGGCATCACGAATCTCATCGAATACCTCGGAGGAACAAACTCGTTGAGCGCTGCCTCGCGATTTCAACCAGAATGCCGAGAGGAGAATGGAAAAGTGATTGTCACGGTGCCAACAGCAATCGGACGCCGATATAAAGTTTGCGGCAGCGCCGATATGCAAAGTTGGGAGTTGCAGGAAACCTGATCGGGCGATGGATCCACAATCGCATGGGAATACCTGATGAGCCAGTCACCAAAAGGACGTTACTTCTTAAAAATCGAAATCCTTCTCCCCTAAAATCAAAGTATTATGAAACAAAACATCTGCTTACTGCTCGTGATAGCAGTTTTTATCGGGCTAGCCAGATCACTCAAGGCGCTGTAAAAAATCAGATTAGCTGCCAAGATCACCTGACTGACGTAGGCGGCAATTGCAACCAAAGGAAACTTCATCATATCCGTACGCCTCTACGACGCGCGCACCGGTGGCAACATCACTTATCAAAAGATGATCGGATCAGTTGGTGTCACTAAAGCGTTGATATCGATTATTTTAAAGAAAGTATAAATGGTATCACATCTTTTAATTGGGAGTGTTTACTTTGTAGATAGTTACAACAATAAAATTCGCAAATTACAGGGTGGGGGAGGTAACGGCGATGGCCGCGTCTGGCAGTGCAGGGTTCACAGGTGCAACAGGAACCCTTAGATAGTTTCAATGGTCCTGTAGGGGTCGCTGTAAATGTCACAAGTGACGACACCGACCGGAAGCGGAGTAGAGGGTGCAATTGACGGATCCGGAATAGAGGCGAACTTTAATTACGCAGAAGGCGTCGCGGTGGATAGCAATGGGAAAGTTTTTGTAGCTAATGGCTATACCAATAAAATCCGAAAAGCAGCCCAGAATAAGAATGCGAGTAGCCAAGACCTTGAAGATAATGCATTGCGTAATATAACTTTAACAAATCAGGAGCAATCGCGATGGATCTCCTAAGGCAGGGCGAGGGGCTCTGTGAATGCAGGGCCTCACAGGGCTGCCTGGATACTCGACAGCAATCTTCCATAAGTTGCCAACTCCGAAAACATAGGGTACAGCATTCGGATGAGCCGCATAGTGAAGATCGTAGCAGTTTTCAGTCAAATAGCGACAAAACTCGTCATTATCTTGTCCGCCGTAGGCTTTCAGTAGCTCGGCACGTATCGACGGAATATCAATTCGGCGGATCGCTTCTTGGTTCTGCAGGCCTTCGCTTGACGATCCGTAATACGTACAAAGCCAGGTCTCTGCCTCCACCTGAGCGCTGTCGGTATGAAAGGAAAACACATCCGTCGCCACGACCTCGGAGCCCTCATCCTCAGGATAACCATAAATGCAGTTGAGGAGGGGATCTAAGCCCAGATCCACAAGGCATCTTCTATCATTAAGCATGATGTCAATAGCGGCCTTTGCTGAATGACTTACATCTAAGGAGCGGAGAAATTCTTCCTCAAGCACCCGAACCCCATCTCCATCTCCAATACTGTTTATTACTTCTGCAAAGTCCCCGTCTAATATTCTCGGCCAGCACACGGCGTTTATTCCATTTGAAAGACGCTCCAAAATCAATTCTTCAAACGAGCCGACAACCTTAACGCAATCCAATGATGAAATGGGAGGTAGAGGAAATGGCATGCCGCTAGAAGTCTATGCCATGAAATTCGAAATGGGAACCATGGAATTCCACCTCTGCAGCGAAAATCCACTGCCGTAAAATGACAGCCAGCTACCTCCAAGCGCGGAACACTGGTCATCTCTCAGCAGACCAAACAATGTGGCTAAGGTCTACGCCATATTCAAAGAACCAAGGATCTCCCAAGTTACTCCAAACTTATTCACATCTATGCTAGGCGATCGCTGATAATGGCATATCTATAACGTCTGATAATATATGTAATAGGTAATTGAAATACTATGCGGCCGAGGGAGCCCTTACAAGGTCTTCGCGCTTTGCTGCGAGCGCATGTTGGGAAACAGCCAGGTGGACGCGTGGAATCACGTCACTCTCGACGACCTTTGCAAGTCGCTTGGCCGCAAACGATGCGCTGGCGACCATGCGGATAAAGTCTGAGATGACCCTAGGATGACTCAATAAATGAAAGAGAATCCGAAAACCCGCAGGCTTCGAGGTTTTAGGATGAATCAGGGTGTGATCTGGAATTGGCAAATCCCTGTCCCAGCCATCACTAATCGCCCGAACTGTGATCATGGGCAGAGAGAATCGTTCGGCAAGCTTCCAGACATGAGCGGTCTCCATATCGCAACACTGGGCTTCCGTTTGGCGGTGAAGAAGAGCCTTTTCAACGCGCGATCCGGCCACTCGCTCGACCGTCGCGAGTTGAGCGAATGCATAATCTCCGCCCGGTTCGTCAAAAAGCCGGCAGAATTGCGGGCTAGTGAAATTTCTAGCGATCACCACATCGCCGACCTTGAAAACGGATGTCAGGCCTCCTGCAAAGCCCATAAGAACAATGCAATGAACATTGTTTTTACTTATTATTTTTTCGATATGGGATTGAACCTTATCTCCAGTCCTCTGGATAACATAATATTCTACATTAGAATAATTAAATGGTTTTTTAAGGTACTTAGCCTCGAAATCTAGGGCGCAGATGACAGCAATCACTTCGGAACCTCCAGCCGAATGTTGTAGAGTAGTGTCTCAGATTTGCCTGCACTCGATGTTCCGAAATTCGCATCATTCCTTTCTGGAATCTCGGATGTTCCACTGATCCCCAAGCCCTCATTCGAAGTAAATCCCAATTTTTCCAACTCGCTTTCAAATGCGCCGCCCCCATCAGTTGGCAGGCTCACGATCCAGCGAGGGTTTGTCACTTCACCAGTTTCCACGACTCCCGCTTGGGTTCGAGTGAAGCAATCCAAGAGTTCGGTGCGTTTTTTTTGAACGATTTCCTCGCTCTCCGCCTGCAGCCAAAAAGTACGCACAGGCGAAGCGACTGGAGCGAACGGAAGT
>VFJO01000189.1 GCA_009886045.1 Verrucomicrobiota bacterium | reverse complement strand
TCCTCCTGAACCTCTCGGGCACCTAAACAAAAAACAGCCACTGCCCGCTCAAAAATCCCCGAGCCATCACCCGCTCGCGCCTACCTGAGTAGTTACGTTTTCATTTATTATTTTTTGGAACCTACTCGGCGAGGGTGAGTGGAAGTTCGGTGGAAGGCGGAGAAGCGATAGCGGGGAGCTCTTCGACAGTAGCGCTGAAGGAGCACTTGCCCGGATCCACCGCAAAGACCACATAGCGCGGGGTGGCTTCGACGAAACGCAGCCCCGGAACGACCGCATCCGGCTTGCCCTCACTCCAGATGGACCGGCCGTTGGCTTTCACCTCCGTGATTTTTCCTCCCTTTGGCACGGGAATGCCGATGGTCGCTTGCGTGCCGGCGGGGGAGGTCAACTCCATCGCGAAGTTCTCCTTGGTTTTTGTGAGCTGCAGCGCGATGTCGCCTTTTGCCGTTACAACCTTGGTGCTGATTTTTCCGAGCGAACCCATTTGCGGGAAGACCGAGTATTTGGAAAACGCGGGCGCGGTCGGGGCGATACCGGCGAGGTATTGCGACATGATCGTGAGCGGGCCGCCGCTCCAGGCGTGGTTGATCGTTCCGCCGCCGAAGCCCTCGGCGCCGATCCCCCACCCTTCCCAGAGCGTGGTGTAGTCCGTGTGATCCACCATTTTGGCGAAGCGTTGCTTGATGCGCTCTTGGGCGAATTCCGGTTCGTCCATGATGCAGAGCGCCTCGAGCACATATTTTTCCATGTAGGGGCTCGCGTGAGCTTGCTTGCGGAAGACCTCGAGCAAGGCGGGGTATTTATCCTGACCGGCGAATCCGGCGATGACCGCCATGGCGTTGGCGCGGTCGTCGGTTTGCCACCTATTCCTGTAACCGGGCGAGCGGTATTCGGTGCCCGTCCAGAAGGTCTTGTTGAAAGCAGCCTCGATCGACTTCATCCGCGTGTCGATCCAAGGCAAATCGGCGTCCTTTCCGAGTGCGAGCGCGGCGTTGCGAAGCCCCTGCAGGCCGATGTGATACCAGGCGTTGTAGAGGATCGGCATGTCGATATTGTTTCCCCAATCGCCCCACTCCCACGCGTCGCGCCGTGGCACCACAAGGCCGTCGGGCTGCATGTCCCAGATCTCCATGTAGCGCTTCATGCCGGGATAGACAGCGCCGAGCGTTTCCATGTCACCGCTGAAAAAACTGTAGGTCCAGAACCCCGTGCTGCCGATGCTCGCGAGCATTTGCAGGGGCAAGTCCTTGTCCCAATTTCCCGCCGGCACCGGCGAAAACAAAACGCCGTCGGGCTTCTGCCACGCGACGAGGTCTAAAATGCATTTGCGCGCGAGGAGGTCGGAGCGGCGGTCGAACGCATAGAATGCCTCGCCGAGTTCGTTGACGGCATCGCCCCACCACAAGGCCCGCTCGCGGTCCGGGCAATCCATGTAGGTATCGCGCATGGTGATGTAGAGCGTCCTCAGCGCCTTCGTGCGGAGGCGGTTCATGAAGTCATCGCCGCAAGAAAATTCGCCAGCGAACTCGGTGTCGAATCCGGTCTCGCGGTATTTGAGATCGCGAACCTTGATGCCTGCCGGGACTTCGTAGTGAACCTCGTGGCCGTTCATCCAACCGGGGAACTCGAACTCCTGCTCGCCGTCACGGGTCACATACTCGGCCCGCACATTCGGCTCGCTGCCGCCGCGGTAGTTGTCCATTTGGATTTTGATCGTCTGGCCCGCCTTCGCATCGATTTTCAAATAAGGGGTGATCTGCGCGTTGTAGGGGAGCTTTCCTTTGATCAATTGCCCATCCGAGACGGTGGGAAGCGCAGGGGCATTTGTGTAGGGCTGGAGGCCGAAGTCTTTCCACAGAGGCATCGGGCGTTTGACCAACCGCCCCCACGGAGCGCAGTCAGGCGTCCCCAAATCCTCGGCCGGAGCCCATGCGGAGGCGTCGAAGCCGGGCCTTTCCCAGCCCGCGAATTCCTTACCCGCATTGTAGCGGATGTTGGATTCGGGCAGCCTATTATTTGGGTGCGGGGCCTCGGGGTCGCCGTAGGCCGGATGCACCACCGCGCGCCACGACGAATCGCTCACTAATTTCTCCAAGCCGGCTTCCATCTGGAATAACAGCCCGCTTTTGCCGCTGCTCTTGTGGCTGAACCCTTGCTTGCCGAAATACCACACGAGGATCGCAACAGTGTTTTTCCCCTGCTTCAAATGCGGCGCCAGATCGACCTCATCGAAAAAGGTATCCGTCGGAGTCGGCCCGCGTTTCAACGCGCCCTCGCGCACGGCCAACACGCCATTGACCCAGAGCCAGTATTTCGAATCGACTGCAATGCGCGCGACGGCTTTTCCCGGCTTCGCGGCGAGGTCGAATTCCTTCCGGTAGGCGGTCCAGAGGTTTTGCTTTTTGGCATCAGCAGCCGGCTCCACCCCGATCCACTTCGCCGACCAACTCGAAGCGGGAACAGTGCCCGGATAAACAAAAGGCGGCAGCGGCTCGGCGGCCATGGCGTTTGCCACAAGACCGAGGAGTAGTGCTATCTTTTTCATGGTTTCATTGGGCTTACCTTGTCAGGAAAATTCTCACTCAAACTTGAGCGTCACCGCTTCCTGGATTCCGCCATCGGTCTTGACCTTCAGGACGGCCTCTCCGGATTTCCCCGGAATGCTGCGCAGGACGGCGACGGCTTTTCCGTAAAACAGCGGGTGGGTGGAGTCGGTGAAGGAGTCGTGGCCCATCTGATCACCGTTGTCCACCCCGCTCAGGCGGGCGGCCCCCTCGACAGTGAAGGTCAACTTGTCCATGGCCAGCGGGCACAAATTCCCATCTTGATCGGTCATTTCGACGGTGACATAGCTCAGATCCATGCCGTCGGCTTTGAGTTGGCTACGGTCGGCGGTGAGTTTCAGTTTTGCGGCTGCACCGGCTGTCTTGACGACGGCCTCACCGAGTTTCTTGCCACTTTGATAGGCGACGGCTTTGAGCTCGCCGGCTTCATAGGGCACCTCGAGCCAACGCAGGCGGTAGCTATCGACGATTTTAAAATACGGGTCTTCCGTCTTGACGTTGCGTTCAAGAACTTCGACTTCACGAATGCTTGCCGAGCCCGGACCGCCCTTGATCTCGATGCGCACCCAGCGCGTCTTGAGCTTTTCAAAGTCCACTTCGGAGAGACCACTCGGCATGCTCACCTTGGCATCGACCTTGTCCCATTTCACGCCATCCATGGAAACCAAGAGGTCAAAGTCATACCGCCCCCTCTTCGCTTCCCAAGTGATATTCGCTTTGGAGATTTCCCGGACTTCGCCCAAGTCTACCTGCCAGTGTTGCGGGTAGCTGTTATTGCTGGCGCACCACCGCGTCGAGGGATTTCCATCAATCGCTTTGCTTGATAGATTTTCCTCCTGAACATTGCCCAGCGTATCCTGTTTCAACTCATCACTGCTGGCCGATGTGACTTTGCCATAGGCCAAGTTGGCGACATCCAGTCGATCCCCGCTTCCTTTCTTTTTACGACCCAAGCTTTTCCCATTGAGGAAGAGTTCGGCTTCGTCGCCGTTGGTGTAAACAAAGACCGGCACCGGCTTGCCCTCATGCCCTTGCCAATTCCAATGCGGTGAGAGGTGGACGGTGGGTGACTCAGGCAACCAATGGCTGCGATAAAGGTAATAACTGTCCTTGGGGAGTCCGGCCAAGTCCACGATCCCAAAGTAGCTGCTGCGGGCCCCCATCTTGTCGTGAGGTGTGGGCTCGCCGAGATAATCGAAACCGGTCCAGACAAACTCACCGGCGACAAAGGTATCCTTGCGCATGCCTTCAAACTCGTTCTCCGGGATATCCGACCAAGATGCCGAGGTCAATGAGTAGGCCGTCAACTCCCCATCGTTGCCCCAGTCCGTCTTATTTTTCGGCAGCGTCAACTTGTAGGCGCCGCGAGTTCCGAAGGCTGAAGCCGACTCGCTGTAGATGAGTGGCATTTTCGGATAGGCTTTGCGCGCGGTCGAATACTTTAGGCCATAGTTCCAGCCACTGGTGTCCAAGGCATCGATGATTCTTTTCGAGGCTTGGGCAGGAATGTGGCTGCCGAGTGTGGTCTGTCGGGTGGTGTCATACTTTTTGAAATAGCCCACCATGGCATCCACATGTTCCTTTTTCAGGTCGCGTATCTCATTGCCAATCGACCACAGCACCACGCTTGGGTGATTGCGGTCGCGCAAAATGAAGTTCTTCGATTCGCGTTCGGCGTAGGTTTTGACGAACTCGTCGATCCCACATTTCACACCGGCGGTGGGTCCATATTTGTCAAACAACTCGTTGAAGACCACGAACCCCATGCGGTCGCAAAGTTCCAGCAACTCGGGTGCGGACGGGTTGTGGGAGGTGCGGATCGCATTGACTCCCATCTCCTTCATGATCTGAAGCTGGCGCTCCATGGCACGGGGAAAAAACGCCGCGCCCAAGGGCCCCTGATCATGATGCAGATTCACTCCATTCAACTGCACCCGGCGGCCATTGAGGTAAAAGCCGTCATCGGCCGTGAAGGAGACCGTGCGAATGCCGAAGGTCGTCTCCTCACGCTGAACCTCCCGCCCTTCCACCACCAGTCGTGTGACTGCTGTGTAGAGGTGCGGGTGTTCGATGTCCCAGAGCGAGGGATTGGAAATTTGAGCTTTGAGGGTTGAAACGGCCACCTCTCCAGCGGCGAGCGAGAGTGCCGATATTTCCTTGGAGACTTCATTGCCCTTGGGATCAAGGATCGCGACTTCCACACTGACGCTTTGGGATTGCGCCGACTTGTTGCTGACATCCACTTGGGTATGGATCTGTGCCTTATCCTTCTGCACAAGCGGCGTGGTGACAAAGACACCCCAAGTGGGGATATGGATCGGGGAGACCAGTCGCAGGGTGACTTTGCGGTAGATTCCAGCGCCGGGATACCAGCGGGAGCCATGGTTGCGCGTGTCCGCATGCACCGTGAGCACATTCGTTTTTCCAAACTCTGCCGCATCGGTCGCATCAATGAAAAACGAGTTGTAGCCATAGATCCAGGAACCGACTTCCTTGCCATTGAGATAGACTTTCGGGCTGGCCATCACCCCATCAAAAAGCAACTGCACGCGCTGGCCCTTCGCTGTGGCAGGCAGCTCGAACTGTTTGCGATACCAACCCTCGCCGCTCCACGGCAACTTGCCGGTGCCACCACTCTCATTCAGAGCACCGAACGGGCCTGAAATGGCCCAGTCGTGGGGCAAATCGACATGTTCCCACTTGGAATCGTCAAAGTTCGCAGCAATGGCGGCCTGCTGATCGCCTTTAGCAAACTTCCAGCCGAAGCCAAAGTCATCAACTGTCGCTGCGGAAACATGGAGCGAGGCCAGCGGCCCCAGCAAAAGGGCCGCAAGGGCGAGGAGGTTTTTCTTCACAGCATGCTGGTTCTTTTGGGATTGGGTTAAAGGAGCTTGGTTGTTTCGCCTTGGGCGGAGCGGATGGACTTGGTTGTGCCGTTGATTTTGACGGAGCAGGGGTTGCCTTTGAGGTTGTGAAGATTCGCCGCAACGACTTTGCCATCCTTCCATTCGATATCCACGGTGAAGCCGCCGCGTGCGCGCAGGCCGGTGACTTTGCCCTGAGGCCAGGCTTTGGGCAGGGCGGGCAGGAGTTCGATCTCGCCGGCGTGCGATTGCAGAAGCATCTCCGCGATGCCGGCGCAGCCACCGAAATTGCCGTCGATCTGGAACGGCGGATGGGCGCAGAAAAGATTTGCCGAAGAGCCTCCCCCGCCTCTCATGTTTACTCCGGTCCCCGCCGCAGGGCGCAAGAGCATCTTGAGCAACTTGTCGGCGCGCTCGCCGTCGCCAAGGCGCGCCCAGAAGTTGATTTTCCATGCCAGCGACCAGCCGGTGCTATCATCGCCGCGGGCCTCGAGGAATTTCCTGCTGGCTTCCGCCAGCTCCGGCGTGCCGCGTGGTGTGATTTCATAATAGGGATGCAGTCCATACAACGGCGCACAGTGCCGGTGGTTCGGCTCGGGTTCGGCATACGGCTCCAGCCATTCCTGCAAGCGGCCATCCGGGCCGATTTGATTCGGCGCAAGGCGGGCACGCTTTTCTTTCAGCTCGGTCTGAAGCTCGGCATCGACCCCGAGGATTTCAGCGGTCTGAGCAGTGTTCCCGAACAACTCGCGCAGTTGTTGCATGTCGACGGTCGGGCCCATGCACACATGGGCTTTAACTCGATTCGTGAGTTTGAATGAGTTTTCAGGCGAGTTCGAGGGACCGGTCACCAGCCATTTGTTCTTGGGCTCCTCCCAGATGTTGTCGAGGTAGAACTCCGCACTGCCCTTCATGATCGGATAAGCCCACTTCAAATGCTCGCGGTCGAGGGTGAACGCGTATTGATCCCACAGATGCGCGCACAGCCACGCCGATCCGCTGGAGGCTCCCCATACGGCGCTTTCCCCCGGAGCGGTGAAGCCCCAGGGATTGGCGATGACATGCGCCACCCAACCGCGCGCGTTGTAATAGTCCTTGGCCGTCTTGCTCCCCGGCTCGACCAGCGAGGCGATGAGCTTGTTCAGCGGCTCCTGCAATTCCGGCAGGTTGCAAACCAAGGCGGGCCAGTAGTTCATCTGCACATTGATGTTCAGGTGCCAGTCGCCGTTCCATGGCGTCTGGATTTCCTCGGCCCAGATGCCCTGCAAATTCGCCGGCAAGCCGCCGGGGCGGGAGGAACAAATCAAGAGATACCGGCCGAAGTTGAAATAGAGCGCGGCTAAAGCGGGATCCGAGTCCCCCTTGGCAAAGCCCACCAGACGCGCATCGATGGGCAAGGCGCTGTTCGCGGTCGCTGGCAGGTGAAGCTCCACCCGGTCGAACCATTTTTGGTAATCCGCCCTCTGCGCAGCCCGCAAATCCGCGAAGGATTTGGCGGCCGCCTTGTCGAGATCCGCCGTCGTCGCCGCGAGCGGGTCGCTCAACTGCCGACCAGCAAAGCCTCGGTAGTCGGTGGCGGCAGCGAAAAACAAGACCACCTCCTCGGCATCGGTGACCACGAGGTTGTTGCCCTCCGCCTTCACCGATCCCCCGCGCGCCACCACGCGCAAACGCCCGGCATAGGTGATGCCCTTTCCGCCGCGCCCGTCGTTCAGCGTGCCAGTCATCAGCAGTTCGTTGTCATTCACCGCCGTCGTCTGAAATCGCTCGGGGCGGTCCAGCGATATCGTCACGGAAACCGGGCCGCTGAGGCGCGAGACAAACACCTCGTCGGGTGCGGAAATAAAATGCTCGCGAGTGAAAGCGCGGCCGTTTTTTTGATAGGAAACGAGCCCCTCGCCCGAGCGCAAATCGAGGGTTCGCGTGTAGTTCCCGACGGACGGTGCCGTGGCATTCGCGCCGATAGCGCCTGCCGGAGTCGGGTCCTGGAATTTGAGCCGCAGATTGCCGAGCACTTGGTAGCAACCAAACGGCACATTAGCACCCCTGCCACTCCCCGATCCGGGGCCTTTGCAGGTGAAGGTCTGGTTGACCAATGCCTCGGCCTCGCGGTTTTTTCCCTCGGCGAGTAGGCGGCGGATCTCCGGCAACGCAGCGTGGGCTCCCTCCCGGTTGTCGTCATCCGGCGAACCCGACCAGACCGAACTTTCGTTCAGCACGATCCGCTCTTCGTCCACCCCACCGAAGACCATCGCGCCGATGCGCCCGTTGCCGAGCGGAAGCGACTCGTGAAAACTCGCCGCCGGTTTATCAAACCAGAGCGTCGTTGTGGGATCGGCGGCCAAAGCGGATACGCTGGTGGCAAACAGGATGGCGAGGAGTTTTTGTTGCATAAGATTGGTTTAAATACCAAAAGCAGCTTGCTTTTGGACTTCTGAATGTGGCGCGGGCGTCTCGCCTGCGTGGGTAAGTCCTTCGATGGCAGGCGAGACGCCCGCCCTACCATAAAACCTCCGAAAGTCGCATTTCCGAGAGAGCGGCAGCGGGGTCAGTCCCACATATTCACATTTTTTACTTCCCGCCATTTGAGCCCGACTACCTTGAAATTTTAT
>VFJO01000171.1 GCA_009886045.1 Verrucomicrobiota bacterium | reverse complement strand
CTGTAAATCCTGCCACGTCACGCCGTAGTCGTCTGGCGCGTAGGCGGATCCTCCTGTCTAAAAATCCGTTTTCGGTAAATCAGTTACGTATTAAATATCACTTCATCACAATTCACCCGCATGGGTGAGTGCCTTGATAATCCATGTTAATCCGTGGAATCCGTGGTTAAAATGTAAGCGTTGCGCGGAGCACCCCCTGCCGCAGGTACTGGAGATGTCGTAGTCCGGTGGAGCTCATGGAAGCTGGGCCCATGTGGTCCGCTACCAGCAGGGTGCCTGTGAAAACCACTTGCGCCGTGAAAGCTCTATGATATATTGAAATATCATGAACACTGTCACTACCGCAGATTTGCGCAATCACTTCCGCCGTGTTTCCTCTTGGCTGGACAATGGGGAATCCGTGGAAATTCTCAAGCGCGGCAAGCCTTACGCGACACTTTTACCCGTTGCGAAGGATACGCCGTCCCACCCACCTAAAATTGATTTCGCTGCCCAGCGGCAGGCCATTTGGAAAGGGAGGCGCTTTAGTGCGGAGGAGGTGGCAGAAATGCGAGCCGCCGAACTGGACGGTGAAGAATAACATGCGTTGTTTTACCGACACCTCGTTCCTCTGCGCTCTCTACAGGGAGCAGGACAATTCGGGGCGTGCTGATGCCTTCATGGAGACCTTCGAGGGTGAAATAATCGTGTCCTCACAGGTCTTGTGGGAGTTCCGGCAATCCACAAGATTTCAGGTCTTTCGATATCAATGTGATAAGACGAAGGGGTTTTCAAAATCGGAAGCTGAGCGTATGCTTGGAGTGCTGGCTGCGAATGTGAAATCAGGCAGCTTGACATTGGCTACGGTGGAGTGGCCTGATGTCCATAGCATTGCCGAAACACTTTCCGCCACCCATACCATGAAAGGAGGCCACCGGGCCATGGACATCATCCACCTTGCTACAGCCAAGCATCTCGGCTTGAAACGCTTCCTCACCTTTGACGGGAATCAGAAGAACCTCGCTGAGGCTGAGGGGCTTGTGGTTCCTGTATGACGGGCAACTGCCCATTTTCTGAGAGGACGATGGGTGGTGGCTGTCCAATGGAGAATGCTCTGGGCTACAATGGGTGGAGCTGCTGCACTGGCGGAGCGTAGCAATTTTAACAGCAGCGCTTTAATCCGGCAGTATGGTTAACCACAGATTTCACAGAACACACAGATTAATGCAGCTACATTTTAAATATCACTTCATCACAATTCACCCGCATGGGTGAGTGCCTTTAACTCTGCTATGCGTTGATAATCCGTGTTAATCCGTGAAATCCGTGGTTAAAATGCTTTTTCTAGGCTGATTGATTGCACATATTGATTGCATCTGAAAAATTCCCAGCGAAACTGTAAAGCAACTTAGCTTGTGCGATGAAAAAAATACCCGACTCGCCTCATGACTTTGCCAGTTCGATCGGATCGGAGAATGGAATGACACGGCGTTCATTCTGTCGGTTGGCTGCGCTTCTTGGTTCTTCGGTTTTTTGTGGCAGCTCAGCGATGGCCGCCTCATCCTCCAAGACGGTTCTAATCGTGGGGGCTGGTATGTCCGGACTTGCGGCTGCGATTGATCTCAAAGCGGCAGGATACCATGTCATTATTCTAGAAGGGCGCGACAGAATCGGCGGGCGTTTGCATACGGATACCAGCCTGAATGGCTTGCCCCTGGACTTGGGAGCCAGTTGGATTCATGGCATTCGCAATAACCCTATCTCCGAGCTCGCCAATAAGTATAAAATCAAAACGGCTGTCACAAATTATGAAGCCATGATCCGATATGCTGATAATGGGAAACGAATTTCTGATTCCCGAGATGCACGGATTGACAGCAATTTTGATCAACTCGCGGCGGCCATTTCAAAGGCACAAAATGAAGAAGTGAAAGATCGTTCCCTCGGTAGCTTCATCAGTAGTTACACAGCTAAGCGTTCTTTTACGCCTGAGCAGATCCAAGATTTAAACTACGCGGTCAATACGGAGATCGAGCATGAATATGCTTCCGATGTCAATGATCTGTCTCTTTTTGAATTTGATCAGGATAACGCTTATGGAGGATCGGATGTTGTTCTCCTAGGGGGGTATAGTCAAATCGTCGAACAACTTAAAATTGGCTTGGATATTCGGACAAGTCACATTGTTCAAAGCATTACGCGCACCTCGTCTGGGGTTAGCATCGCAACTTCGAAAGGAACCTTTGATGGAAATTTTGCCGTGATCACGCTGCCCCTCGGCGTTTTGCAGCAGGGAAATGTGGTGTTCAACCCGCCGCTCCCCTCAACCAAGGTGGCGTCGATTTCGCGACTCAAAATGAGTGTTCTCAATAAGTGCTATCTCAGGTTTCCTCGGGTTTTCTGGGATAGCCAACCGGATTTGCTCGGATATGTGAACTCCGCACGTGGTCAATGGTGCGAGTGGTTGAATATGTATCGTTATACAAACCAACCTGTTCTTATTGGATTTAATGCTGGAACTTATGGGGAACAATTGGAGGCGCAATCCGATGCGACCATCGCGGCTTCTGCCATGATAGTGCTGAGAAAAATCTACGGCAAATCAATCCCTGATCCCATTGGTGTGCGTGTAACGCGATGGAAAAGCGATGTTTTTTCGCGCGGATCGTATTCCCACATCCCTCCCAATGCCACTGGGAGTGACTACGATTCTCTCGCAAGCAGTGTCGGCGGAAGGTTATTCTTTGCTGGAGAAGCCACGCATCGCAAATATCCGAGCACAGTCCATGGGGCTTGGCTCAGCGGTCGCAGGGCAGCCACGGAAATCCTATCTCTAGGGTAAAATCATCGCGTTCCTGCAAACTTGCTGAAGCGATAACCAAAAGCTCCGCGCCGGAGATAATGGCCGCTCAGATCGTGGCGAGGATGCCGTTGAACGTGGCACTCGGGCGCATGGCGGCGGAGGCCTTGGCGTCATCCGGCATGTAGTAGCCACCGACATCGATCGCGCTGCCTTGGACGGCGGCGAGTTCGGCAACGATTTTTGCCTCGTTGGCAGTGAGGGCTTCGGCGAAAGGAGTGAAGATTTTTTTCAACTCAGCGTCCTGGTTTTGTGCAGCGAGCGCTTGGGCCCAGTAGTGGGCGATGTAGAAGTGGCTGCCCCGGTTATCGAGTCCACCGACTTTGCGGGCGGGGGATTTGTTGTGCTCGAGGAGCTGACCGGTTGCCGTGTCCAGAGTGTCGGCTAGGACTTTGGCTCTGGCGTGGGATTGGGTTTCGGCCAGATGTTCGAACGAGGCGGCGATGGCAAAAAATTCACCAAGCGAGTCCCAGCGCAGATAATTTTCTTCCAGGAATTGCTGCACGTGCTTGGGAGCCGATCCGCCAGCTCCTGTCTCGAAGAGGCCTCCGCCGTTCATGAGCGGTACGATGGAGAGCATCTTGGCGCTGGTGCCGACTTCCAGGATGGGAAAGAGGTCGGTGAGGTAGTCGCGGAGCACGTTGCCGGTCACGGAAATCGTGTCTTCGCCTTTGACTATGCGCTCGAGGCTGAATTGACAGGCCTCGGCGGGCGGGAGGATGCGGATGTCGAGTCCAGCGGTGTCGTGGTCGGCGAGATATTTTTCCGCCCTGGCAATGAGTTGGGCATCGTGGGCGCGCTTGGCGTCGAGCCAGAAAACGGCCGGGCAGCCAGTGGCGCGGGCGCGGCGCACGGCGAGTTTCACCCAGTCGCGGATAGCTGCATCCTTCGTTTGGCAGGCACGCCAGATGTCTCCAGACTCCACTTTGTGTTCGATGAGCGTTTTGCCATCGGTATCCGTGATGCGCACAATGCCGGCTGCCGCGATTTCAAAAGTCTTGTTGTGTGAGCCATACTCCTCGGCCGCTTGGGCCATGAGGCCCACATTCGGCACGGAGCCCATGGTTCTGGGATCGAGCGCGCCGTTTTTGCGGCAAAAAGTGATCACAGTTTCGTAAACTGAGGCATAGCAACTGTCGGGAATGACGGCGAGGGTGTCTTGTGTTTTGCCCTCGGCATTCCACATCTTTCCACCTTCGCGAATCATGGCTGGCATGGAAGCGTCAACGATCACGTCGCTAGGCACGTGCAGGTTCGTGATGCCCTTCTCCGAGTTCACCATGGCCAAGGCGGGTCGCGTGGCGAGGATGGACTTAAGATCGGCTTCGATTACCGTTTTTTCACTAGCGGGGAGTTTTTCGATTTTTGCCAGCAGGTCGCCAAGACCGTTATTGAAATCCACCCCGAGATCGGCCAGTGCGGACCTATGCTTCTCGAGGAAGTCGCCGAGAAAAACTTTCACCGCGTGGCCGAAGAGAATGGGGTCCGAGACCTTCATCATCGTGGCTTTAAGGTGGAGAGAAAAAAGCACACCCAGATCCTGAGCCGCTACGATCTGGTCTGCGAGGAAGGCTCGGAGCGCCTTGCAGCTCATAAAGGTGGCATCCAGAACCTCGCCAGCCTCTAGTTTGAGGCCGTCTTTCAAAACCACTGGCGTTCCATCGGCAGGTAAAAACTCGATCCTCACGATGGTAGCTGCTGGTACGGTCACCGATTTTTCATTCGAAAAAAAGTCGTCATGGCCCATCGTGGCCACCTGTGTTTTGGAATCCGGCGACCAAGCTCCCATCTTGTGAGGATGCTTGCGGGCATAGTCCTTCACGGCCTTTGGCGCACGTCGATCGGAATTCCCTTCGCGTAGGACAGGGTTTACAGCGCTACCCTTAATCTTGTCGTAGCGGGTTTTGATATCCTTCTCGTCTTCATTGGTCGGCACCTCGGGATAATCCGGCAGTATGAAGCCACGTTTTTGCAGTTCGGCAATGGCGGCCTTCAGTTGGGGGATAGAGGCGCTGATGTTTGGAAGCTTGATGATATTTGCCTCGGGGTGCAGCGTGAGTGCGCCAAGTTCCGATAGGGCATCCGCCGTCTTTTGCTCTGTCGGTAACCGGTCGGCGAAGAGCGCCAAAATCCGACCCGCAAGCGAAATGTCCCGCATTTCTACAGCAATACCCGCGTGCTTTGTGAATGCCTCGATGATTGGCAACAAGGAATAAGTGGCCAGCAGAGGAGCTTCGTCGGTCTTCGTGTAAATGATGGTCGGTTGAGTAGGCATAGGGCGAGAAAAGCTCGATTAAAGCCTTTTTGAACGACCGGTCAAAACAAACGATGCCGGCACCGAGTGCCTCGAGTTGGCTTTCAGGCCTCGGTCTTCAGCCGAGTACCGCCGGATCGCCGTACAGGGTCGAACCGCTGGCCCTTGTTATTTTAACAGGGAAAATCTGGCCGACATGGCGGGGCGCACCTTCGAAAACAACGATTTTGTTCGTGCGGGTGCGGCCTGTGAGTCGCTCAGTATTGTGGCGACTGGCCCCCTCGCAGAGGATTTCTGCTTGGGTTCCGACGAGCGCGTTGAGCTTGTCGGCGACATGGCGGTTTACCAATTTGAGCAAGTCCTGGTTGCGGGCTTCTTTGACTTCCTCGGGAATCTGTTCACCCATTGTGGCAGCCGACGTGTTCTGACGCGGCGAGTAGCGGAAGATGAATGCATTGTCGAATGAGACGGCATCGCACAGCGCGCGGGTTTGTTCGTAGTCTTCTTGGCTTTCCCCAGGGAATCCGACAATGACATCCGTCGTGATCGCCATGCCTGGACGGGCCGCGCGGATGCGCTCGGCGAGATTTTGAAATTTCTCGGCAGTGTACCCCCTACGCATAATTTTCAGAATGCGATCCGAGCCGCTCTGGAGTGGGAGGTGTACGTGTTCGACAAGCTCGGGCAATCGCACGAAGGCCTCGATGAGATCATCGCGATAGCCAATCGGGTGTGGGGAGGTGAAGCGCACCCGCTCAATGCCATTTACCCCGCAGACGGATTCCAGCAACTGAACAAAAGGCGAAATGCCGTCGCGCTTGGGAAACTCATGGCGACCATACAGGTTCACGATCTGACCGAGGAGGGTGACCTCCTTCACGCCGCGCTCTGCTAGGGAACGGACTTCGTTGGTTATTTCCTCAATCGTTCGGCCGCGTTCTTCGCCGCGGGTTTGAGGTACAATACAAAACGCACAGTGCATGTTGCAGCCTTGCATAATGGAAACGAACGCCGTGACTTGGCCTGCCTCGACCTCCTGCTCACGAATCGTGCTCTGTGAACCCACCTCCTCCTCGGTGTCCACAATCGCCCGCCGTTCATCATCAATCAGGGCGTGCATACGCGATTTGAGAAGGTCGTCCACATAGTCTGCAACGCGATGGAACTTCTGCGTGCCAACGACGAGATCAACATGCGGCGAGGTCTGCAAAAGCGACTCGCCGCGCGCCTGAGCCATGCACCCCAAGTAGCCCAAAACGAGATGCGGACGATTCCGCCGGAGTTTTCGCAACATGCCCATCTTGCCGATCGCCTTCTGCTCGGCCATGTCGCGCACGCTGCAGGTGTTAAGCAAAATCACGTCCGCCTCGGTTTCATCCCCAACGAATCGGTATCCACGCTCGGCGAGCATTTTCGAGACTTGCTCGGAATCGCGCTCGTTCATCTGGCAACCGTAGGTTTTGATATGGACGCTGGGCATTTTGTAAGAAGTGAATTTGCTTGAGACTTGCGATTCGGGCAAGGACAAGTGCGCGAGCCCCGCTGGCAACCTAGGCGATCCCGAGAATCCAACCTTCGAAATTTGCCAAAGATTGCTCCTCGGGGCTCAATTGCGGGTGGAAACAAGTTACAAGCGAATTTGTCGCATCGGCTTCCCTCATCCACCGCGCCACGCTGTAGGCATCGTGCTGGTCTGGAGTTCTGCCGTCTGTAGAAAAGGTCTTGCTCCACAATGAGGGATAAACTTCCGTGATCACGGAGTGTCCAAGTGATGGCGTCCATCCATCAAAGGGCCAAAAATGAACTCTCGATTCAAGCTCCTGTCGGATAGAGCGCAGCCATGGCAGGCCGGCGTGAGTGGACTTGGCCACACTGCCGGGTACATCGAAATGAAAGACTGACTTCGCGCGAGAGCGTTCTTCTGTCATCCGCCGCCAGCGTGCATTCCCGCTCCGTGCTGCCCCATTGCCATAGACCCCATCTCGAATGAAATCCACGTACATGTGCTCACTATCAGTCGGCCAGTGGAGCTGAAAGTCCTCGAGAAAAGCGGGCCAGTCGTGTGGGAGGCGATGGATTTCGAAGTACTGGCGTGGAAAGGAAAAGGCGTGGTCAATCCCGACAAGCGTTGGCGGGCCTTGGCGAAGCTCATTAGTAAGCCACTCGGCGAGTCTTCGCCGTGTCCAAAATTTCCCAGTGTTGATCGGTGGGGAGATTTCGACAGGTAGTTCCGCTCTGGTGGCGGCGTAAAGACGCAGACCTTTCAGATTGCTGCTAGGCGTCTCCGCCCCAGAATAGTCTATGCCAAAATAACGTTCAAATTGAAGCATGGGTGGCGAGGCTTGTGGCAACCTTCACCTGATTAAATTCCGGTAAGTAGCCAATGCGAGGAGAGGGAAGTGGTTTCGATACATGTCGTATTTGAGGTAGAACACGCACGGAAAGCCTGTGCCGGTCGTGTAGTCCTCGGTCCAGGAACCATCGAGGTTTTGCGTTGAAACAAGCCATTGGATACCGGCTTGGATGGATTCGCGTTGGGGATCACCTGCCGCGCAGAGTCCCATCAGTGCCCAGGCGGTCTGGCTCGGAGTGCCGGCCCCACGACCTTTGAGGGCAGGAAAATTGTAGGACTCGCAGGTTTCGCCCCAGCTGCCGTCTTCGTTTTGGCAGCTCTCGAGCCAAGTGGTGGCGCGGCGAATCCATTCTTCGTCCATGTTGACGCCGATCGAGGCGAGACCACGCAGCGCCTGCCAAGTGCCGTAGATGTAGTTCACGCCCCAGCGGCCATACCAGGAGCCGTCGGCCTCTTGCGTGCGGCGGAGCATTGCAATGGCATTGCGGACTTCTTGCGAACGTGGGTCGTGGCCGATGTAGCCGAGAAGCTCAAGCACGCGGGCTGTGAGATCACTGCAAGTGGGATCGAGAATGGCGTTGTGGTCTGCAAATGGGACATGCTCGAGCCAGGCGGCATTCAGGTTTTTATCAAAAGCCGCCCATCCGCCATCGTGGCATTGGAAGGAAAGGAGCCACTTCAAAGCACGTCGGTGAATCTCTTCGCGCGCCCTCGCGTCTCGCGGCGTGCAGTGCCTCAGCGCCATCAGGACCATCATCGTGTCGTCGGTGTCGGGATAGTACTTGTTAGAATGCTCAAATGCCCACCCGCTTGGCTCGACTCCCGGGTTGCGGGCAGTCCAGTCTCCGGCGAATCGGACTTCGCGTGTCTCCATCCAAGCGGCGGCTTTTTGCAGGGCGGGATGGTTTTTGGGCACCCCCGATTCGCCCAGTGCCACTGTGGTGATCGCTGTATCCCAGACCGGTGAAAGGCAGGGTTGAATTCGAAAATCGGCAGGGTCGTGAATGAAGAGGCCTCTAAAATCTGACTCCGCTTTTTTCACCAACGGATGATCTTCCGCGTAGCCGAGCGAGTGGAGGGCCATGAGGCTGTTGAGCATCGCAGGAAAAATGGCGGAGAGCCCATCGCTGCCTTCGCCCATGCGCTCGGTCATCCAAGCCTCGGCTCGCTTGAGTGCGCGCTTGCGGAGGGGATGGATGGGAAAGCGGTTGTGGATTTTCAGCAATGCATCGCAGCGCAAGAAAAAATTCCGCCAGGCCCAGAAGCGTTTGTCTTTTTTCAGGGAGAAGTCCGCATTTTCCATTCCGGCGGGATAGAGCTCGTGAAGGTGGAAGGCGGCAGGCAGCGTGCGCGTGGGTTTGAAGTGGTTCAGGATTGCCAGTGGCGCAATGATCGTGCGGCTCCATGAGGACATTTCATAGACGTTGAAAAAGAACCAGCGCGGAAAGAGGAAAATCTCGGGCGGAATGGTTGGAACGTAGTCCCAAGGAAACTGGCCAAGCAGGGCGAGGTAGAGGCGGCAGTAAGTGTTCACCTGCGGAATGCCTCCGAGCCGGAGAATATTGGCGCGGGCCTCGCGCATCCAAGGGGCGTTCGGCAAGTCGCCTGCAAGCTTCAGTGCAAAGTAGGCTTTAACCGAGGCGTTGATCTCACTCGGGCCACCAATAAAAATATTCCATCCTCCATCGGCGGTTTGCCTGCGACGGATGTGATCGGCGCATTTCGCCTGGAGTAGCTCGTCAACACCATCCCGCCAGTTCATGTAGAGCACCGTGTCCGAACAAAGTGTCGAGTCCACCAACAACTCACCTTCCCAGTGGCCGTCGGTTTTCTGTAGCGAAAGAAGGAAATCCTGCGAACGCCGGATGCTTTGGCGCAAGGCATCCTCGGCTTCCATGCGGATTCCGACGGATACCTTTGCTTGGCTCATAGGTTTTGTTTGCGATCGAGAACAGCGAGCATTTCCGCATGGCTGCCGCCGGCCTCGTAGCAATCAAGCTCGGCAATGCGCCGGGCATGGCGCCCCCCGTCGAATGGAGTCGCAAGCCAGATGTCCACGATCTCGAGTGCGAGCTCCAGCGGAATCATGCGCTGACCTATGGAGAGGGCGTTTGCGTTATTGTGGCGGCGGCCGAGTTCGGCGGTTTCATGGCTCCAGCAGACGGAGCATCGAATGCCTTTGACCTTGTTCGCCGCGATGGCCTCGCCGTTTCCCGATCCGCCAATGACGATGGCGCGTTCGGATTCATTGCGGACGACAGCCTCAGCTGCGGGAATGATGAAGATCGGGTAGTCGGTGCTCTCGCTGCTATTTGTCCCGTAGTCTATGACCTCATGGCCAGCCTTCTTGAGGTGGCTAATAATGGCTTCTTTGTATTCAAATCCAGCATGGTCGCTTCCAATGGAAATTTTCATAATGTGCAGGTGGGTTGGGGTTGGTCGGAGTAAGGTGTTTGAGGTTCGAGACCGAGGGATTTCAAGAGGGCGCGATCGTCATCAACCTCGGGATTCGAGGCAGTGAGGAGCTTGTCACCGTAGAAAATGGAATTCGCCCCCGCAAAAAGACAGAGTGCCTGCGCTTCGCGGGTCAGACGGTCGCGCCCAGCCGAGAGGCGGATTTTTGCTTTTGGAAGAACAATCCGCGCGGTGGCGATGAGCCGTACAAGTTCAAAGACATCGATGGGAGGTGTCTTGGCAAGCGGCGTGCCTTCGATGGGGGTGAGGCAGTTGATCGGCACACTCTCCGGCTCTGGGTCGAGCGAACATAGGACCTCCAGCATTTTTAAGCGATCGGTGTCATTTTCTCCGAGGCCGATAATGCCGCCACAGCACACACTCAGCCCAGCGCGTTGCACCGATCCGATGGTATTCAAACGGTCTTCGAATGTGTGCGTGGTGACGATTTTTTTGTAGTGCTCGGGCGAGGTGTCGATGTTGTGGTTGTAGGCGGTGAGTCCGGCTTCTTTCAGCTTGCGGGCTTCGATGTCGCCGAGCTGGCCCAGCGTTACGCAAACTTCCATGCCGAGCTTGCTCACCTCGCGCACGGTCTCAAGCATCGTCTCGAATTTAGGATCTCCATCGCGTACACCCTTCCAAGCGGCACCCATGCAGAAGCGGGTGGACCCGTTTTGCTTGGCACGCTCGGCCACGGGGAGCACCTCGGAAGTGGTCATGAGGCGCTCTTTCTTCAGGCCGGTATCGTAATGCGCGCTCTGGGCGCAGTAGCCGCAGTCTTCGCTGCAACCGCCGGTCTTCACGCTCAACAGCGTACACAGTTGGACTTCGTTCTTAGGCCAGAATTCCAGAAACACACGGCGGCTCTCCTGAATCAGGTCAAAAAGGGGACGGCGATAGATTTGCTCGAGTTTTTCTAAGGTGGGTCTCACAAGGCTCGCGATTTTAGACGTGCTGCCGCCGAGAGTCAACCGGAGGGTGAGTAAAACAACCCGCTTGAATGTGGCCCCATCGTCGCTACTTTAGGGCTCCTCAACTTCAAAATACTATGACATTCGAACTACCATCCCTTCCCTATGCTGCCACGGCTCTCGAGCCAACTATTGATGCCCGCACGATGGAAATCCATCACGACAAACATCACGCCACATACGTCACAAACCTCAACAAAGCCCTCGAAAGCGCCCCGGAGTTAGCCTCAAAGACTCTCGAGGAACTCATCGGTAACCTCGCTGCTGTGCCGGAAGCAATCCGCGGAGCCGTTCGCAACAATGGCGGTGGACACTGGAATCACACCTTCTTCTGGAATCTCATGGGACCATCCGCAGGTGGTGCTCCATCCGGCGCGCTCGCTGATGCCATCAATGCTGCCTTCGGAAGTTTTGAGGACTTCAAAGCCAAATTCGAAGCTGCTGGTCTCGGTCGTTTCGGCAGCGGTTGGGTCTGGCTTTGTGTGAAAGCCGATAAGTCGGTCGCCATCTGCTCGACACCTAACCAAGACAACCCCCTCATGACCGGCGTCGCTGAGTGCGCTGGTACGCCCGTGCTTGGTTGCGATGTGTGGGAACACGCCTACTACCTGAACTACCAAAACCGCCGCGCCGATTACCTCAAAGCCTGGTGGAACACGATCAACTGGGCCGCTGTGGAGAAAAATTTCGCCAACGCCTGATCAACGATCCTTCATAAATTCAAACGCCCGACTGGAAACGGTCGGGCGTTTTTGTTCAAGCCCGCGATCGAGGTTGGTTAAACCTTGGAGCATAGTTTCTCGATGCTGCCGCACCGCCCGCGCGGCAGCGCGCTCGTTCCCCCATGGTAGGGATGGCGCGCCGCCGCCGTCCGACTTGCGCGGCGCGAGCCGCCTTTGTATAAGAGAGACGGCGCTTTCGCGCCTGAAGATTGGGACCCCTGCGGCGAGGCGTCCCTACCAATTATTTTCAATGGCTGCTGCCGCACCGCCCGCGCGGCAGCTCAATCGTCTTTCGCAATAAGCGAGAATTTCGCAGTCATCTATTCACGCGCGATTGGCAATGTCAGAGCCTTTTGCTTTACTCACTTGCTTTCATCATGGCTTACCTCAATTCAAATTACCTCAAACTCAAAGCTGGCTACCTTTTTCCCGAGATCAATCGCCGCGTCAAAGCCTTCACAGACGCCAACCCCGAAGGTGCCGCCCGGCTTATTCGCTGCGGAATCGGCGATGTGACCGAGCCCTTGCCTCCTGCCGTTCGCAAGGCCATGCACAAGGCGGTCGATGAAATGGGTGAACGCGGCAGCTTCAGGGGATATGGTCCCGAGCAGGGCTATGAATTTCTGAGGTACGCCATCGCGGAAAACGACTACCGCTCGCGTGGACTCGACGTTGCGGATGATGAGATCTTTGTTTCCGATGGCTCCAAGTGCGACTGTGGAAATATCCTGGATATTTTTGGCAGCAACAATCGCGTCGCTGTCATGGACCCAGTTTATCCCGTCTATGTGGATACCAATGTCATGGCTGGACACACTGGTGAGGCTGATGAGAGCGGCCTCTACAGCGGACTGATCTATCTTCCTTGCAGTGCGGAGAACGGCTTCGTGCCGGAGATTCCCAAGGAAAAAGTGGATCTCATTTATCTCTGCTACCCAAACAATCCGACTGGGGCCACAGCCACGCGGGCACAACTCACGGCTTGGGTGGAATACGCCCTTGCGAATGATGCGGTCATCCTCTTCGACGCCGCCTACGAAGCCTACATCCGCGACCCCGAGATCCCGCATTCCATCTATGAAATTCCAGGAGCACGTCGTTGTGCGATCGAGTTTCGTAGCTTTTCCAAGAATGGAGGCTTCACCGGAGTCCGCTGCGCGTTTACCGTCCTTACAAAAGAACTGAAATGCCGCACCGCCACCGGTGAAATGACGTCGCTGCATCCGCTCTGGAACCGCCGCTTCAGCACAAAATTTAATGGCGTGGGCTATGTCACCCAGCGCGCCGCCGAGGCCCTTTACTCGCCCGCTGGGAAAGAACAAGTCACCTCACTCATCGAGCATTACATGGGCAATGCCGCCATCCTCCGCTCGGCGGCAGAGAAATGCGGCCTAGCAACTCTCGGAGGAATCAACGCCCCCTACATCTGGGTCCTCGCTCCCGCACATCTCACCAGTTGGCAAGTTTTCGATAAAATGCTTCAGGAAGCCAATGTTGTCATCACCCCAGGCAGCGGCTTCGGACCAGCGGGAGAGGGCTACTTCCGGATCTCAGCGTTCAATAGCAGGACGAATGTGGAAGAGGTGGCAAAAAGGTTGGAAAAAATTTGCTGGACTTGAACTCGTTCTTTCGCTTTATTTAGTCTCTCAACCCTCTACTCATTTCTACTGTGAAAAACTTTTCTAATTCTGTAAAACTTCTCAAACGGCTTACCGCATTTACGCTGATCGAGTTGTTGGTGGTTATTTCAATCATCGCCATTCTTGCTTCGCTGTCTCTGCCAGCCATCACCGGTGCCCTAGCTCGTGGTCAAATGACTCAAACGCTGAGCAATATGAAACAACTTCATCTTGTGGCTCAGCAGATCGCTCTGGACGGCTCAACAACTGGCGATACCAACCTTGCTTGGCCAGGAGATCTTCCAACTGCATCCTGGGCAGCGTGGTCAGGCATTGTTACAAATGGCTACATGACCTTAGCCGATCTTGCCAAGATGTGTTCGGCTCCTCCTATCACGGTCTCAAGCAACACGGTGGTAACCAGCGTGGCTGGCACAACCCGTGCATTGGTTGCTTATCAAGTCTCTGAAACTAATGATTCAGCGGTAGTGATCTTCAGTACCTCGAATTTCACCAATAAAGCCAGTGCTACCGCTCCTGTTGCCACTGGAAAACCTTATGGAACCAAAGGGTTTGTTGTTTTCCGCAAAGGTGGTGATGGTACCGTTCTTCAAAATAATCAAGCAACTAACACTAACGTCGTTGGCGGTTTTACTGCGACTCTAGACTAGTGTTTTCTAAATTTCCATGAACCTGATACAAAAAATCGAAGCCGAACAATTCAAGTCCGACATCACCCCTTTCCAAGTTGGAGACACGATCAAAGTCCACACCCGCGTGGTGGAAGGCGAAAAAGAACGAATCCAGATTTATTCAGGTATCGTGATAGGCCGCAAAGGCGCTGGTATTAATGAAAACTTCACCGTCCGCCGTGTTTCCTACGGTGAGGGTGTGGAACGCGTTTTCCCAATTCATTCACCTCGTATCGCCAAGATCGAGGTCGAGCGCCGTGGTGCTGTACGCCGTGCCAAGTTGAACTACCTCCGCTCCCGCAAAGGAAAATCGGCCACCACGGTTAAAGACCGGACTGACCGCTCCTGAGTGGCTCAAACGACGTTCTCGTTCTGAGCTTGGGTTTTTGATCGATTGGTTTTTTCAACTGATCACTAGTTATAGAATGCACAGGCATGATGCGTGTCATTGTGCATTCCTATTTCATTCCGATATAAACTTGAAGTTTTTGGGCCTCTCACTCGCCAGCGTGTAGTCTGCCGTGCCATCACCGTAAGGGTTTTGCTCCGCAAGGAGAGTGTCTGAAGCCTTAAACCTTGATGATCTCACTTTAAACACTTCGCATGCCTTGCTCCCTCATTCATGAGCATCGTCTGTCTTCTCTGGGCTTCACCCCCATCGCGGGTATCGATGAGGCAGGTCGTGGACCGCTCGCAGGTCCTGTTGTTGTTGGCGGAGTCATCCTGCCACCGGATTTTGAGCTGCACGGCCTCAACGACTCCAAAAAACTCACACCCAAAGCGCGCGAGCGACTTTACGCGGAGATCACGGGGAATTTTGAGATTCGCTGGACATCCATCGCAATCCCGTCGCAGGAAATCGACCGCCTGAACATCCTCGGCGCCACGCACTCTGGGATGCGCGCGGTCATCGAGCAACTTTCGCCCCGCCCCGCCCACGCCCTCATAGACGGGCTACCCGTTCCTAATTTCCCATGCCCGCAGACTGCACTGGTCGGTGGTGATGGCCTAAGCTTGAGCATCGCTGCGGCAAGTATCATCGCCAAGGTCGAACGCGATCTCATCATGTTGGAAAACGACCGCCTCTATCCCGAGTATGGTTTTGCGAAGCATAAAGGCTACCCAACTCGCGAACACTTTGCCAAACTTCGCGCCCATGGCCCTTGTCCAATCCATCGCCGAAGTTTTGCGCCGGTTGCGCAAGCCGAACCCTGGTGAGGCGGCGCATATCGCCCTCGGCAATCTGGGCGAGAACCTCGCCGCCGCTTATCTCCAGCGCCATGGCCACAAAATCCTTCACCGCAATTTCCGCGCCCCGCATGGCGGCGAGGTCGATATCGTTTGCCGCGATAAGCCGCATGGAGAGCTTGTTTTCGTGGAAGTCAAGACCCGCTCGCATGAGGAATTTGGACGACCATCGGATGCGGTTGACGAAAAAAAACAGAGCCTCATTATTCGCGGCGCAATGAAATGGCTCCGCATGCTGGACATGCCAGATATCACATACAGGTTCGACATCATCGAAGTCGTCATCGGCCCACCCCTCGAAGTTCGCCACATTCAAAACGCTTTCAACACCCCCGATATCTTTTCCTTCTAAAATGTCCGCAATCCCATCACTCCTCTCCGCCCAAGAAATCAAGCTCGCTTATGGCACTCAGGTTCTTCTCAACGGAGTCACACTCACCGTCTCGCCAGGAGAGAAAGTCGGCCTCGTTGGACGCAATGGCTGTGGCAAGACAAGTCTTCTGAAAATCCTCGCCGGAGCAAATGATCCAGACTCTGGAGAAACCTCGCGCCGTCGTGGGCTTCGCACCGGCTACCTTCCGCAGGAATTTGAACTCGATCCCACACGCACAGTTCTTGAAAATATCGAGTCCGGCGCCGCCGATCTCGTGGAGTGGATGCGCCGCTACGAAAGCGGTGAGGGGACCGATGCCGAGCTCCACGAGCTTCTCGATCTCATCCAGCATGCGGATGGTTGGAACCTCGAGACCCGCATCAAATCTCTGGCTGGAGCGCTCGACGCCCCTCCGCTTGACGCCCCCGTCGCCCCTCTCTCGGGCGGTGAGAAACGCCGTGTAGCACTCTGTCGTGCTCTTGCCTCCCAGCCCGATCTTCTGCTGCTGGACGAGCCGACAAACCATCTCGATGCGGAGTCGATTGACTGGCTCGAAGGGTTTCTCCAGAGCTTCCCCGGGGCGATTATTTTTGTAACTCACGATAGGTATTTTTTAGAAACCATCGCCACCCGCATTGTGGAAATAAGCTTCGGACAGGCGTTCTCGCATCCAGGAAATTATACCGCCTATCTGGAATCCAAGGCGCTTCGACAGCAGATCGTGGAACAATCCGAACGCCGCCGTCAGCGTTTCATTAAGGCCGAGCTCGAATACGTTCGCGCCGGGGTTCGTGCTCAGCGTTCCAAATCCAAAAACCGCTTGGAGTCATTCTACCAAGTTGCAGGTCAAAGCGCCCCGCCAGAGGAACGTGAAATGGATCTTCTCATTCCTCCAGCACCGGAAATCGGTAACACAGCCGTGGAATTGGTGAATGGGGGTGTCTCAATCCCGCGCGGCGATTCGCAACGATGGCTCTTTCGTAATCTCGATCTCTCGCTCCGGCCGGGCCAGTGCACAGGCATCGTCGGGCGAAACGGTGTCGGCAAGACCACGCTTCTTCGTATCTGCCTCGGTCAACAGGAACCAAGCGAGGGTAGCGCAACCATCGGAAAGCGCGTCGTTTTTAACTACATTGACCAAAGCCGCGCTCAGCTCAATGGAGTCGGTACTGTCATGGAAGAAATTGGCGGCACAAGTGGCATGGTTCGGTTCGGAACACAAATGCTTACGGTCCGATCCTACCTGCGCCGATTTTTGTTCGATGAATCTCGAGTCAACGAGCGAGTTGATAATCTCTCTGGAGGAGAGCGTGCAAGGCTCATGCTTGCAAAGACCCTGTGTCGAGGAGGCAATGTGATCATCCTCGATGAGCCAACAAATGATCTCGATCTGAGCAGCCTGCGCATGCTGGAAGAGGCACTCGCCGTCTTCGATGGCACAGTCCTTGTGGTCAGTCACGACCGCTACTTCTTGGACCGTATTTGCGACCAGATCATAGCTTTCGAGTCAGGTGGCATTCACATTCAGTCGGGCAACTATTCTTATTACCTAGAGAAGAAAAAACACCGCGACCAGAACGGCAAAAATCTTGCCCGCACATTCGACGCGCCGGCTTCCAAGCCCGTCGTCGTCCCAGCTCCCGTTGGGCGCAAGCTGACCTACAAGGAAAAATCCGAACTGGAAGGAATGGAGAAAAAAATTCTTGAAGTCGAACAAGCCGCCGTCGCGCTTGAAGACTTGCTGAACGATCCCAAATTCCAAATCGAGCGGACCTCGGAAGCCTCGGCTATCTTGGCCAAACTTCAATCTGCTCGCTCCGAGATCGAGCGTCTCTACGCCCGTTGGGAGGAACTTTCGACCTTATGAGTAAAATCACTCCCGCTCCCGGCCAACGATGGGTCAGCGATACAGAGCCAGAGCTCGGTCTCGGCATTGTCTTAAAAAGTGAGTTCGGCCGCGCCGAAATTTTTTTTCCTGCCGCAAGCGAACACCGCCACTACGCCCTCGGCAGTGCTCCTATCCGACGTGTGGCTTTCAAGGAGGGTGACTCCGTGCGAACGCACTCCGGCGAGAGTCTTCATGTGGACTCTCTCATCAATACCGGCGGTTTGCTAACCTATCGCTGCGGGTCGAGGGATGTCGCCGAGGCGGAACTTTCCGACAACATCACCTTTTCTAAACCCGAAGATCGTCTCCTCGCCGGTCAGGTGGATGAGTTGGAGCGCTTCAAGCTCCGGGTGGAATGTCTGCACCGCCGTCGCGAGATGCGCCAGAGTCCGATTCGTGGCTTTTCCGGTGGCCGCGTGGATTTGATTCCACACCAGATTTCCATCGCCGCAGATGTCTCCGCTCGGATGAACCCCAGAGTCCTTCTGGCCGATGAGGTGGGCCTTGGTAAAACGATCGAGGCTGGGCTCATTCTGCACCGGCTCCACATCACAGGCCGCGCAGGTCGTATTCTGATTCTTCTGCCCCCGGCTTTGCTCAACCAGTGGTTTGTGGAAATGTACCGCCGGTTTCAGATTTCCTTCAGCATTTTCGATGAGGACCGTTGCGCCTCGCTGGAGTTGGATGGAGCCAATCCCTTCCTCGACAGCCAGCTCGTCATTTGCGCGATTGATTTTCTTTCGAGCAATCCCAAACGTGCGGCCCAAGCGCGCGAGGCCGGGTGGGACCTTCTGGTGGTGGACGAAGCCCATCATCTCCAATGGTCGCCCGCAGAGGCCGGGCCGGAGTATCAACTGGTCGAATCCCTCGCTGTGGCGGCTTCCTCACTGCTTCTGCTCACGGCAACCCCGCAGCAACTCGGCATGGAAGGCCATTTCGCGCGCCTCCGCCTGCTCGACCCCAACCGCTACGACGACTTGGATGCCTTTCTCAAGGAATCCGACCACTACGAGTCCGTCGCAAAATCCATCGATGCGCTCCTGGCGGGAAAAAAGATCCCGAAGGCCTCGATATTCAAAGGCACGCGTGTGGCTGATCACTATGCCGCTTTTTTGGCGGGAGATGTCTCCGCACGCGATCGCGTGGTCACCGCGCTGCTCGACGAATACGGGACGGGGAGGGTTATCTTTCGAAATACCCGTGCCGCCCTATCTGGCTTCCCTAAACGCAAGGCCCACTTGGCACCTCTGGCTCAAGAGCCGGACGAATCTGCCGCAAAAATTCGTTGGTTAATCGCCCTTCTCAAAGAACTCAAAAAGCAAAAGGTGCTCGTAATCTGCAAGTCCCCGGATACGGCCACAGAAATCCTGAACCGTCTGCAGAAGGAAATCAAAATCGCCGCCGCAGTCTTCCACGAGGGCCTCACCCTGCTCCAACGAGACCGCAACGCCGCCTACTTCGCCGAGGATGATGGAGCCCGCTTGCTTATCTGCTCCGAAATTGGCAGCGAAGGCCGGAATTTCCAATTTGCCCACCACCTAGTGCTCTTCGATCTGCCGGACAATCCCGAGTTGCTCGAGCAGCGTATCGGACGCCTCGACCGAATCGGCCAGACCTCGACCATTCATATCCATGTCCCGTTCGAGGAGGGCACCCGCGCTGATGTGCTCGCGCACTGGTATCACGAGGCGCTCGACGCCTTTCAAAAAAATCCCCACGGAGCCTCCGATCTCATGCTTCGCTTTGAGAAAAAAATCCAAGCCCTCTCGGAAAACCTTGCTCCTGCTGGATTGGCTCAACTCATCAGGGAAACCTCCGCAGAAGCCAAGAAAATCACCAAACGACTTCAAGGTGGCCACGATCGACTTCTCGAGCTCAATTCCAACCGCCCAGAAATTGCCAAACCACTCATCGAGTCGATTCAGCGTCAGGATGCTGATTCCGACTTTGAAGCCTTCTTCATCCGCATGCTCGACCATTTGGGAGTTCAGGTTGAGGAACTCGGTTTGCGGAGCTATCTGCTCAAGAGCGGTGGATCCCAGACCGCCACGCTCCCAGGCCTCGCCTCGGAAGGCACCACGGTAACCTTCCAGCGCAGTCGCGCTCTCTCGCGCGAGGACATTGGATTTGTCACACCCGACCACCCCCTCGTTCTCGCCGCACTCGATGCCATTCTCGGAATGGAAACGGGAAACTCGGTTTTCGCCGTTTGCAAATCTGATCAGGCGGATGGCATTCTCCTCGAAGCCCACTTCGTCATCGAATCCATCGCCCCTCCCACTCTGCATGCCGACCGCTTCCTGCCAGCCACCCCTTTGCGTATTGTGGTGGATCAATCACTAAAAGACTGTTGTGACGACGACGAGTTTCGCAACGCCGTCCTAGAAACGGGGGATGTCTTCACTCTCCTCGACACTCCTGTCTTCAAGAAGAAGCACCTACCGGCAATGCTCGCAAAGGCGGCTGAATTTGCAAACGCCCGTAAAGAAGCCATCATCCAAACCGCCCGCCAAAAGGCATCAGATCAAATCACAGCCGAAATCGACCGCCTCGAAGACTTGCGCCTCATAAACGATCACATCCGTCCCAGCGAAATCGAAGCCCTTCAAGCCCTGAAAGCATCGCTCCTGAATGCCATAGATTCTGCAACCATCCGCTCCGACACGCTCAAACTCGTGCTGCGCCTATCAAAGTAACGCCCCCACCACGTTTTTCAAAATAGCCGTTCCGCCGCAAAAGCACAAAGCTCCCTAACCTCGCCAGCCATTACCCCCGTCCCTCAACAAACCAAAAAAATGAACGATCGTTCATTTTTTTGGTTCGAGCACTTTAGTTTTGGTTTAGACTTGGTATGTTATTTGCTCAGAGCTTTAAGGAGGGTCTTTGCGGCTCTGTTGGTTGCGCCTTCGGCTTTGAGCGTGGAGATGATTTCGACGAGTTGGTTGCGAAGCTCCAGGCGTACCGATTCGCTTTTCATCAGTCGAAGGGATTCCTCTGCGAGGGACTGCGGAGTGGCATCGTTCTGAATGAATTCTCGCACGACGTGGGGAGCAGCTTTCGCAGGTAAGGCTGGATTGGCAGGCGGATTCATGCGGTAGTTGTTTAAAATATTTACAATTCCCAGTGCGTTGACATCGAGAAGGCGCTTGCCGACCTCGAAGGTTAACCAAGCTGTTTTGTAGATGATGGCGTAGGGAAGGCCGAAAAATGCGGCTTCCAGTGTGGCTGTGCCTGAGCAGACGATTCCTGCCGTCGCGCGTTGCATGAGTTCGTGGGCGTTGCCTTCGCGGATTTCGATTGGAAAACCCGCTGCCATCTGGCGCATGTTCTCGGCACGCGATTGGGATGCTGCGGAGGCTTCAAAACGAACATCTGGCATTTGGTTGGCTACCAAACGGGCTGCTTCGAGCATTACGGGAAAATTCCTTTGCACTTCTCGTTCCCTACTTCCTGGAAAAAGTCCAAGCAAACTCGGTTCGCGCTCGAATTTTTCCATCTGGCCAGCAAGCGCTTCAAGCAAGGGATGCCCCACAAAGACGGTATGCAGACCGCTGGCTTCATACATCGGGGCCTCAAAAGGAAAAACACAGATCATCAGATCCAGATAGCGTGCCATCTTGGGAATTCGCCCTTTATTCCATGCCCAGACTTGGGGGCTGATGTAGTAGAGGATTTTTCCGTTGTACCCGCTATCCCTAAGTGTCCGTGCTAGGCGGAGGTTGAAGCCCGGATAATCGACCAGCACAACGGCATCGGGTTTTTTGTTACGAATGGTCGTCAACATCGCGTTGAACTTTTTCCTGAAGTAGCCGTAGTTTTTCAGGACATCCCACAAACCGGTGACAGCAGCACGCTGAACCCAATTATCGAATTGCTCCTCGCTTAGCGCCTGCATGGAATTGCCGCCAGCTCCGCCGAAGATAACTGAAGGATGATGGGATTTGATGGCCTGCATGACCTCCACCGCCCGTGCGTCTCCACTCTCCTCGCCAGCTACAAACCACAGAAAAAAATCGCGCATTGGAACCTTGATCAGCTGCCGAATCTCTTCCGGAGCCAGCCAAGAGGAAAGCGGTCGCCGGGACAATCGGTCGGCTTGGGATTGATTTCTTTATGGCCTTTGACGATTGCGGGGCGGCCTTTAATTTTTCCGATACGGTCTCGAAGATAGCTGCAGAGTTCGTCTAGGGCTCCCAGTTGGTCCTTGGTGGGGAGGTCGCGATTGAGGTCTCCGACGAGGCAGATGCCGAGCGAGATGTCGTTGAGGTAGTCGCTCGCGACATGTCCGCCGTTGATCTGGCGCGTCCAGCGATTGCCGATTTCGATTTGTCCATTGCCCGAGGAATTGCCGTTTCCAATGACAAAATGATACGCGAGTCCGTTTTGCATTTTGCGAACCTTGCGGTGGTAGTTCTCAAAAATACGCGCATTTCCTTGTCGGGTTCCGCTGTTGTGAACGATGATGTATTTCCAACGTCCTCGCTGCACCTTCGCCCCATCTATAGCCTTGCGGACGGCGGGTGTCAGGTATCGATAGCGCTTCATGAAGCCGCCGAATGTCGATCTGGCTGGCGGCTCGTATCCTTCCACTTCCTGGAGGCCTGATTTCTCGATGAGAATCGGTGCCTCGAGAGATCTGCCTGCCGGCGTTTTTCCCTTGGGAAGCTGGGGGCTTATGGGGGCTGGCGTTGGCAGTTTTTTAGCATCAACCTTGGTGGGTGGTACTGGTGTTGGCAAAGTCGGCGAGGAGGGAGACTCCTCGCCGGGGATGAGGATGTAATCACTCGAATCCTGTTTCTCAGGGTTTTCTTTTGGAGAGGATTCGACTTGAGATTGCTCTGTAGATTTCGAATTTTGGCCCTCCTCTGGAGACGGCCTGGGCGTGGCTTTTTCTACCGTTGCAGGCGACTTGCGCGGGGTGGGGGACGATTTGGCTTTTGGCTTGGACTTCGAGCTTGTCGGGACAGCTGGTTTCGGTTTGGGCCGTGGTGTGGGCGATGGAGTAGGCTTCTTAACCGGTTCGATTTGCTCGCGCGCTTCAATAAAAAGACGCCTTTTTTCCACATCGCTGACCTGCCCGCGCGTCACGCCAGCCGTCAGCACGAAGCATTCAACGAAGATGATGATGGCAACCAGATTCCGATTCCGCACGCTGCAGGGTATCAAGCGGAGTGGGAATTTCAAGCTGCTCAATAAATAACGCGTTGGAGGCAAAGTCCGGCTGCCGGTGCGCTCTGATTGAAGGCGGGCGATGCTTTCTGCAGTTGCGATGCAAGCTCATCGAGGTCGACTCTTCCGCTTGCATGGCGGACTGCAGCCGCAGACAAAATCCTCACCATCTTGTAGAGGAAACCTTCGCCTTCAAAAGTGAGTTCTAATCGTTCATCAGACTTTTCACACTCGATGCTTGTGATGGTGCGAACCGTCATCTCTGATCCCTCCGACCTCTTTAGCGAGAAGGCGGCGAAGTCATGCGTTCCTGTAAACAGAGCACATGCGGACTGCAACTTTTGCAAATCCAACTCGCCCGGTACATGCCATGCGCGGTCTTTGATCAATGGATGCATGGCCGGCGCGTTCCAAACCGTATAGCGGTAGATCTTTCCCTTGGCGGAAAACCTCGCATGGAAGTCATCGGAAACTTCTCGAATTTTCATAATCCGAATCGTTTCTGGCAGATGGGCATTTAATGCCAAAATCCATTCTCGCGGGGTCATTCTGTCAGGCGGCACATCCGCATGCGCGCTCTGCGCCTCCGCGTGGACTCCGGCATCCGTGCGTCCCGCGCCTTGCACACTAACGAATCCGGGACAGAGCGCCGAGAAAGCTCGCTCCAAGTGATCCTGAACGGTGTTCCCGCAGGCTTGACTTTGCCAGCCGTTGAGGCTGCCGCCATGATAGGCGACTTCAAGCTGGAGCCTCATGCCTGAGAGTCGAGCCAGCTTTGAAGAATAATCTGGGCCGCGACCTGGTCGATGACGGATTTTTGTTTTCTTGTATTACGGCCGGCCTCTTGAAGGGCGCGCTGTGCAGAAACTGTACTTAGGCGCTCGTCCCACGATAGAATAGGCAGTGTTGTCTCTCGTCTTAGCTCCTCTATAAAAGCTTTCGCCTTGTCCGCTGCGGGTCCATGGCTTCCATTCATATTGCGTGGCATGCCGACGATGATTGTCTCGGCACAGCGCTCGCTGGCTAGAGCAAGCACGCGTTTCACAACGTTAGTGGACTGAGTCGAGATGGTTTCAATCGGATGGGCTAACATTCCGAGATCGTCGCTCACTGCCACGCCGACTCGCGCGTCGCCAAGATCAATGCCGAGGGCTTTTTTCATTTGAGGTTGAAACTCCCACATTACCTGAATAGCTTCAACAATCATGTCTCGACTGTCCTTAGATAAATTTGGCGAAAACCTTCCTGTTTCTGGGATCGTCGGTTTTTCGCAGGTGGCTATTGGTCTCGGTGCAGGTTTTCTCGTGGCGGACAGCATCGGTCATAATGCGCGCCGCAACGCCGGGGTCGCTCTTATGACACTCGGCGCTGCTGCGCTTGTTCCAATTGTGTGGGGCATCGCTTCAAAAATCAGCTCCCGCCCTGAATCCTCTCGCGCAATGCGTAAAAAACTCGAAGGCATCCGTGGCGAGTACGACACGGATATCGAGCACTGAGGCGTCTGGTTTTTGATCGTGAGGCCGATTGTTCTTGCATCTGCCTCACCTAGGCGCCTCGATTTATTGCGTGATGCCGGTTGGAAAGTCTCCGTTGATGTCTCTGGGGTTCAGGAAATCGAAGACGATTCCATGCGGCCTGAAGTGCTCGCCTTGGAAAATGCTCGCTTAAAATGGAACTCTATCGCTGTGCGACGTCCAAAGGATCTCATTGTGGCCGCAGACACCGTTGTTTGGTTTGCCGGGCGATTTTACGGCAAACCAAGAACCCTCATCGAGGCGCAGGCTATGCTGGCCACACTCGTGGGGCAGACTCATGAGGTGGTGACTGGAGTTGTAGCTGGAAGCTTCTCGGAACCTGTGGAGTTTGCGGAACACTCGCGGGTGTCGTTTCATGAATTGAATGCCGAGTCCATCGAAAGCTACTTGCTCTCGATCAATCCGCTCGACAAGGCTGGAGGCTACGCTGCGCAGGACAATGACGGTCGGCTGATTGCGAAAATTGAAGGCTCCGTGAGCAATGTGATCGGCCTGCCCATGGAGCGTCTCACCGAGCTACTCGGCGGAGATCAGCGTTTGCAGGTGTAAACAAATGCTGGCGGAAAATTTCTCATCACCACTGGATTCCGGCGGACATGAGTGAAAGTTCGTTCAAGGTTTTTTCGGAACCTTTGGCCTGACGCGAGACGATGCGGGCCGTAATACGCGAAGGTTGAAAAAATACCGCCCTCCTCCAAGGTCCCATGCACTTCGTTCAGAATCGAAGTCTGGAGGTTTGCGTCGAAAATTGCCCAAGGAAGACCTGAGAGAATAGCATTCGGGCGCGGAAAATTTTCTGAGCTCAGATGATCGCTTAAACGCGTTGCACAGCCTTGGATAATTCGGGCATCAGGAAATTTTCCGGAAACTTCTTTGGCAAGAATAGGGCATTTTTCGATCGCTGCGAAATGTGCTCCGCTTCTTAGGTTTGCAAGGATATGCCCGGTGAAAGCTCCGCTACCCGGACCAAGTTCAACGACGCTAGATGCTGCCTGCAAATCCGATGCACGCACCATTTCCTCGGCCAAAAATGGTCCCGAAGGCCATATCGCCCCTATGTTGGAAGGGTTGCGTAGAAAAGATTTTAAAAAGCCCAGTGACATGACTGGCGGAGGTTCGTTCGGCTTGAGGCAAGGTGCAACCTCAAAAGATCAACAATTACCTCAAAAGTAAAAAAAACCGGGATTTATCCCTCATCCGTGGGCAAACGTAAAAACAAGGCAGCCAGCTCGATCTCTGCTGTCTGAGGAAACATATCTACCGGTTGCACACACTCGAGCGCATAATGGGCTGAAAGTTTTTTTGCATCCCGCGCAAATGTTGCGGGGTCGCACGAGACATACACAACTCGGGCTGGCGGGTTTTCCAGAATCATGCGCATCGCATCGGGTGAAAGTCCCTCGGAAGGGGGGTCGAGAAGCAGAGTTGTTTGCGCTGGATTTCCACTAAGCAGAGCTTGCGAAAGGTGAGCTTCTACAGACCCAGTGATGTATGTTTCCTTCTCCGTGGCGGTCTCTCTAGCACTTCGGGTAGCTCCTTCGCTCCACTCAATGCCTAGAAAAACCTGAAAATGTGAAAGCAGATTTTTAGTGAAAAATCCCGCGCCGCAATAGGCATCAATCAACCGTTCTGAACTCCCTGCGAACTCGGTGACGGTATTGATAAGCAACCCCGCTGCGCCGGGATTCACCTGCGTAAAACCGCGAGTGGAGGTTGGCTTTTGAAGGGTAAGTCTTCCGGAATCGCGTGGAGGGCTCTCGCGAAGCTTTGATAAAAGTTCATTCACTTCTGGGTGGGCGATCGGGCATTCCGCGACGTCCACGAGCTCATGGGATTTGCGGTGGAAAAAGCCAGTGTCGCCGTGCGCAAAATGAACGGAAATGCGGTTTCGATAACCCCATTGTTCGGGAGAGGGAAGGATGGATCGAACCTCGATTTCGCTGATTCCTCCGATGCGTTTGAGGAGTTCAGAGACTTGGGAGGTTTTGATTTCCAGCTGGAGATTGTAATCGGCGTGCTGATACGCACAGCCACCGCATTTCCCAAAGACAGCGCATTTTGGAATCAGGCGTCGTGGGGAAGCTTCTAAAACCTTTATCAAATCGGCTTCAGCGAGGTTTTTTTTGGATTTCACTACACGCACCAAGACGCGCTCTCCAGGAAGCGTCTCATGAACGAAACATACACGCCCATCCGGCAGGCGACCGATCCCCGCGCCGCCATAGGCGATGCGGTCAATTGTGATTGTGGCCTCAGCGGATGTCATACCGGTTTGCGCATGAGCCAGTAAATCTCACCGGGCCATCCGGGAAACATGCGACCCCAAAGAATATTGAAACGCATCCATGCAGCTGAATTCTCCAATCTGCTTCCTTTGCTGCGCATCAGGAACGCACCACTCATAAACTCAACTTTCAGCCCAGCCTGGTGAGCCATCCGGCGCACTCTGGCAGGTGAAAAAACGCTGACATGCCCCATGGCCTTCGCCGTCCGGCGGACCTGACTTTGGCGCAGCGCTGCGAGCGGACCCGGCACAACAGGAAAGCCCCCAATGAGAGCACCCCCGGGACGGATCGATGCGGCGATTTTTTTCAAAACATCCTCCGGTTCGAAGAGGTGCTCCAACACATGAAGCAGGATGGCTGTGTCGTATTGCTGAGGCAGCGCAAATTTCGCATCTTCGAGGTTTGCTTCGAGAAAGTCCGTATAACCTGCCTTCAGCAGCCTCTCGCGCAGCATCACAGCATCGACTGCCGTCCAGCGTGCGAACTCGACTCCAGCGGGAGCTGACTTCACAAATTCCAGCATCTGGCCGACGTGAACGCCGATCTCTGCGACATCGAGCGGTCGTCCTGCGTGGCGGCATTCTTCTCGAAGGAGTTGGTATCCGAACCAGTAACGAAGGAGCCGGATGGGATACTTCACACTTTTAGCCTCCCTGGTCATGCCGAAATCTTTCGAGCGAACGGTCTGATTTTCAGCGAGGAATTGGATGTCCCATTGGGACGAGGAATACGTATTCAAGGCATTTCGATGATGGGTCGCCCCGTTCACGTGGTCAAGCGGAGCGTTTGCGTGTTCTTGATCCTTACTGCTCTCGCAGGTAGGTTGGACGCTTATTTATGAAACCAGTAACAATTTACGACACCACGCTGCGCGATGGAACTCAAGGCACAGGAATTTCTTTTTCCATTCTTGATAAGATTCGTGTGGCTCAGAAATTGGACGCATTTGGGGTCGATTTCATCGAGGGAGGCTGGCCGGGATCAAACCCTCGTGATGCGGCGTTCTTTGCCGAGGCAGGCAAACTCACTTGGAAAAATGCCCGCATCGCAGCATTTGGAAGCACGCGGCGTGGTAGCATGGCTGTGGAGGCAGATGCCCAAGTGCGCGTTCTTCTCGAGGCTCAGACCCCAGTGATCACAATCGTCGGTAAGACATGGTTACTACATGTCACCGAGGTATTGAACGTCACGGCGGAAGAAAATCTTTCCATGATCGCTGAGACGGTGGCCTACCTGAAAAAGCACGATCGCGAGGTCTTCTACGATGCCGAGCACTTTTTTGATAGCTACAAAGACGATGCAGAATACTCATTGAAAAGTCTGCGAGCTGCACGTGATGCCGGCGCCGACCTGCTTGTACTTTGCGATACCAACGGGGGCACTCTGCCTGGCGAAATCCACCGGATCACATCCGCTGTCATTGCCGACCTCCAATGCCCAGTCGGCATCCACACCCACAATGACTGTGGACTCGGCGTAGCCAACGCTCTTGCAGCGATCGAAGCGGGAGCCTGCCAAGTCCAAGGAACCATTAACGGCTATGGCGAGCGCGTGGGAAATTGCAATCTCACCACTATTGTTCCAACGCTGCAGCTGAAGATGGGAATCCCCTGCGTGCCAGATTTGACACCTCTGCGTGAGGTTTCACGCTTTGTAGATGAGTTGGCTAATGTCCCTCAAGATATCCGCGCTCCTTACGTCGGCACTGCCGCATTCACTCACAAGGGCGGACTCCACGTTCACGCCGTGCAGAAAATCTCCCGCACCTACGAGCATATGGATCCAACCTTGGTTGGAAATGCTCAGACTATTCTCGTCTCGGACATGTCAGGGCAAAGCAACATTCTTGCAAAGGCCGCCGAACTCGGATTCGACCTTCAGAAAGGCGCGCCTGAAGTTTCAACGATCCTTAAAAAAGTGAAAGAAATCGAAGCTCAAGGGTATGAATTTGAGGCAGCCGACGCATCTTTCGCTCTTCTCATTAGCCGCACCCTCGGACGCCACACGCCACTTTTTGACCTGAAGGAATACCACTGCTCATTCCGCCAATCGAGCCAGCATGCGTTCACGACCTGCGAGGCCACGGTGAAGCTCCACGCCTCCTCTCGCTCCGAATATACGGTAGAAGAAGGAGATGGTCCTGTTAATGCCCTCGACGCGGCACTTCGGAAGGCGCTCCGGCCGTTTTATTCGTGGATCGATCAAGTGCGCCTAGCCGATTATAAAGTTCGTATTATTGACGGGACTCGTGGAACGGCTGCAAAAACCCGCGTGCTCATTTTATCAACCGATGGTCAGACCACTTGGGGAACTGTGGGGGTCTCGGACAACATCATCGAGGCAAGTTGGCTGGCGCTTGTAGATAGCTACGAGTTCTACGGATTACGGGCCAACTCCTAGGTTTCTGAGGCTTTCGTTTGTCCATAAAACTTCACGCCCATCTCGATTTTCTCGCGCCCGTTGGATAGTCGCCACTTGTTGCTGTCCCTGAGCGAGTAGATGCAGCCACAGTATTCCTGCTGATAGAAATTCTCACGCTTTGAGATTTCCAGCATGCGCTGAGCTCCTCCGCCCTTGCGCCAATTAAATGTCCAGTAGGCGAGACCGGCGTATTTGGCAGCTGCACGTTCTCCGCAGCCATTGATCTGGTCGATGTCCTTCCAGCGGGAGATCCCTAGACAACTTGTGATGACTGGAAATCCATTCTCATGGGCATAGAGGGCTGTTCTCTCGAAGCGCATGTCAAAACACATCGTGCAGCGAGACCCCTTCTCCGGCTCCCATTCGAGTCCCTTTGCACGAGCAAACCAATTATCCGTATCGTAGTCGGCATCAATGAATGGAACGCCTTCTTTTTCCGCAAAACGGATATTTTCCGCCTTCCTTAATTCATATTCCTCCCGAGGATGAATATTCGGATTGTAAAAATAAATTGTGTAATCGATTCCTGAGGCTGCCATCGCCTCCATCACCTCCCCAGAGCAAGGGGCGCAGCAGGAGTGCAGTAGCACTTTCTTTTCTTTCGTTGGCGGCTCGAGGATAGGTCTCGGATTCATACTCCTTCTTACTCCAAGATTACTGCCGATTTGACAAGTCGGTAACTTCTCCGTGCCCGTCCCAATTCGAATTCAATTCTCGTTGCCACACTGTGAAGCTGGATTTTCCATTGGGAGTCGATAGGGTCACCTTCCATGAAGTACATTTTCGTGACCGGTGGTGTTGTGAGTTCTCTCGGAAAAGGATTAGCTGCGGCATCGCTTGGCACGCTTCTGGAGCTGCGGGGATTGCAGGTGGTCCTACAAAAGCTCGACCCGTACCTCAACGTCGATCCGGGTACGATGAACCCTTTTCAGCACGGCGAGGTTTATGTTTTGGCTGATGGAGCCGAGACTGATCTCGATCTCGGGCACTACGAAAGGTTCACAAATTGCGTTCTCACAAGGGCGAATAACCTGACCAGTGGGCAAGTCTACGAAACCGTTCTAGCCAAGGAGCGCCGCGGGGACTACCTAGGCAAAACAGTTCAGGTTATTCCCCACATCACGGATGAAATCAAAACCCGTATCCGTGACGTTGGCGCCAACTCTGGAGCTGATATCGTGATCACTGAAATCGGCGGCACTACTGGAGATATTGAAGGCCTGCCTTTCCTCGAGGCGATTCGCCAATTCATCCTCGAAGTTGGCTCCGGCAACGCAATCATCATGCACGTCACCCTCGTGCCATTCATCAAGGCGGCAGGCGAACTCAAGACCAAGCCCACACAACAAAGCATCGCAAAGCTCCGTGAAATCGGGCTTCAGCCACAGGTTTTGATCTGTCGAACCGAAATGCCACTTGATACCGAGGTCCGCCAAAAACTTTCCCTCTTTTGCAATGTTCCACTCGATGCCGTCATCGAAGCGGGCGATGTGGATCACACCATCTACGAAGCGCCGCTGAATCTTCGCGACGAGGGTCTCGATTCCATTGTTTGTCGCCTTCTCAGCCTCGAAACAAAAGAACCGAATCTTTCCGATTGGAAGCGATTTGTTCAGCGCGTTATCTCACCCAAAAAACGTGTTCGCATTGCGATTGTTGGAAAGTACATCGAGCTCCAAGATGCTTATAAAAGCATCTATGAATCTCTCACGCACGCTGGAGCTTCCAATGACTGTGGCATCGACATGGTGCTTGTGGATGCAGAGGACATCGAAATCGAGGGCGCTGAAAAATATCTTCAAGGTGTCGCCGGGGTTCTTGTGCCCGGCGGTTTCGGTGACCGCGGTGTGGAGGGTAAAATAAAAGCGGCTCGCTACGCGCGCGAATCCCGCACTCCTTTTCTTGGCCTCTGCCTTGGCATGCAGGTGGCCACCATCGAATTCGCACGTAATGTCTGCGGGCTCGCCGAAGCCAACAGTACGGAATTTGCACCGGAAACCCCAGATCCTGTCATCGCTATTCTTGAGGAACAGAAGGACGTCACCGATATGGGAGGCTCCATGCGGCTAGGAACTTGGCAGACCAAATTTCTCGAAGGCTCCCATGCTCATCAAGTTTACGGCAAAACTGAAGCCTCAGAGAGGCATCGCCACCGCTACGAGTTCAACATGAAATACCGCCAGATTCTTGAGGAAAAAGGCTTCGTGATTTCAGGAACTTCTCCCGACGGCAATCTGGTTGAGCTGGTCGAACTCAAAAACCACCCGTGGTATCTGGCTTGCCAATACCATCCGGAGTTCCAATCCAAGCCCAATGCGCCTCATCCTCTCTTTAAGTCATTTATCAGCGCCTCACTTGCAAACGAGGACTAATCAACTTAAGCCACTGCAGGTTGGCTCACTCGGATTCTCCTAGCACTCTCTAGGTATGGTTGTCCTGAAATTCGCTATTCTGCTCTTCTTGGGCCTCTTATACTTGAAATGGGCGTCACAGGCGGCAAGGAGCGCTCTGGCGAGTGAGAATCCCTTTCCCTCCGTAATCTGGAAGTGGCCGGAGTCTCTTTTCATCACAGGCGTGGTGGTTTTTTTTCTGCTCATGGCGATTCCTGCGTTCACAGGCCCAGCCGGGACGATTGATCTCAAAGCCATTGAATCCGCGCTCGGCCTCTATTCTGCAATCGTTCTCTTGATCATCGGATTTCTAGTTTTTCGAAATATAAATCCCGTTGAAGCATTTGGTCTCCGATGGGTTTCATGGAGAAACGGTCTTCTCGCTGTGCTTACCACGCTAGTCATCCTTATGCCTCTGATTTATGCCGCACAGTGGCTTGGTTACACCTGGTGCGGACCACAAACTGCTCCGCAACCCATCGTGTCATTCCTCGTAGAGCATCAAACTCTCAAGGATCGTCTTTTCGTTGTTTTGATTGCAGTCGTTGCAGCACCGCTCACCGAGGAACTTATTTTTCGGGGATGTCTTTATGGCATTCTTAGGCAAGTGGGAGGCAGGATTACTGCCATCGCCGTTTCATCTCTTCTTTTTGCACTCATACATGGTCATATCCCGTCTCTTGCTGGATTGGTGATTCTTGCTGTTGGGCTATCGCTGCTTTATGAAAAGACAGGCTCGCTCTGGGCCCCTATTCTACTACATGCGGGTTTCAATGGGCTCAGCATCTACGGCACTCTTCAATGGCCAGATCTGATGAAATGAAAATCTGCGCTGAGGATAAATTACTCAACGGATTGCTGCGCCTCGTCCCGGTCACGCAAAACCAACCGCTTGGCCCTGGTGATGACTGCGCCGCCATCAAAGGAGGAAAGCCCGGCACACTCATCCTGCTCAAGACTGACTGTATAGCGGAGGATGTTCATTTCCTGAGGTCGCACGATCCTGCAAAAGTGGGTTGGAAAGCCCTTTGCCGGCCGCTTAGCGACATCGCAGCCATGGGTGGTACACCAACTGAAGCCCTCATCACCTTCTTTTCTCCGCCAGATCTTGATTCCGCCTACTGGAAAAAATTCTACCGCGGACTAGGCCGGGCAGCGCGGCGTTTCGGCGTGACTATCGCAGGCGGCGAGATGTCCCGCCAAAAATCGGGTATCGCCGTCTCCGTGATGCTCACCGGACAAATCAATTCGAAACACCTTCTTACCCGCGCTGGCGGGAACCCAGGCGATATCCTCTTCGTTACTGGCCAACTCGGCGGCTCGATTGCCGGTCACCATTTAAAATTCATCCCCCGCCTCGAGGAGGGTCGCTGGCTTGCCAAAAATATACACCCATCCGCCATGATGGATATCAGTGATGGACTCGGCGCCGATCTGCCCCGTCTCGCGAGGGCGAGTGGATGTGGGTTCAAAGTCGACTACGCAAAAATTCCTTCCCGCAAGGGATTCGATATTCGAGCGGCATTATCCGATGGCGAAGACTACGAACTCCTTCTCGCCGTCCCTCCAGCCCAAGCCGTGCTCCTCCGAAAAAAGTGGCCCACTGCGTTTCCCAAAACCCGCCTTACCGAAATTGGCTCACTCACCCCCCCACGACCTGCTCCCACCGACTGGCCTAGCGGATGGGACCACTTTGAAATAAAATAACCCGAGGCCCATCAACAAAAAACTGATCCACCCAACCGCCTTCCGATCGCCCAAAAAAATGAACGATCGTCGATAAAAATGGTTCAAGTGCGGAGAGAAGCCGAAAAACTCGAACCCTCTCACAACCATCTATTGCCTCTGGATTTATGAAATGCCGGGCATACATCCAGCCTGCGCCCGTAAATCGATCCATAAGAGGCATGTGTGCGTCTCGCAAAAAGCGTCTTATGGATCGGTTTCGCCAAGAGACATTGGAATTAATCCGGCCTCAATAACAGACAGGCTTTTCTTTGCGCTATACCAAAAAAATGAACGATCGTTCATTTTTTTGGTTAAGGTGTGCGTCCATTGAATCTGAAAGTCGGTTGTTATTGGATCAACAAGCCCCTTGCGTGACCGGTGTGTTTTATTTTTTTTAAAATACCTTTTTAAGGTTGCCTAGCACTTTCATTCTTAACTCCCAGCCTTTGATTCCTTGATATCCTCGAGGCAGAAGTTGGCGCGGAAGGAATGGGTCCATGTGGATAACTTCTCGCCAGAGATTCAACTCCCGTTTTGCCCATTCGTTAAAAATTTCTTCCTTGCATTCGGAGGAGCGAGATTCTTGGAGAATTGCGCGGTGTCGGGAATAAAGGTTGTTGATGTGGTCGAAATTCCAGGCGCTTTCTACGATGGATTTATTGTCGGCGCCTCCTAGAAAAATCCCTTCCATAATCGCGAACCCTTTATGGTTTTTGAGTTCAATGCCTTTTTCGCGAAGTTTATTTTCCAAGTGATGCGGCGTGATCCATATGCTGCGTTGGAGGCAACCAAAGTTTTGATTCCTTAGTGTGAGCCTGAGTGCGTGTCTAAGCTTTCGTTTTGATTCAGGGAGATCGAAGCTGATGATTCGCCATTTGCCGTCCCACTCGGAGTTCCAAAAAACTACTGGATCGAACCCGCCCAGCGCCAAAAGTCTTCCCTTTTGTGTGAGGGTGATTATTTTTTCTCCTAGACGTTCATCGACTGAAACTAAGCCTTCTTGCTCAAGGCGTTGAACTCGTCTTAACAGGCCGTTTCGCCAGGACCAACCTTCGAACGATTCGTTCATCGAGTGGAAAGTTGGGCGTGCCACAATGTTCACGCCCCAGAGCAAGGTGTAGAGAAACAACTCCGTCTTCGGTTTCATGCTCTCGGAATAGCACCCACTACGACTTCATCAAACCAAAAAAATGAACGATCGTTCATTTTTTTGGTTCGGTTTGGTTGGGATTTATTTTTCCTATCTTGAGTTCTGGGTGGTAATCCCGTTTTGTGTGCAGATGACTGTTCGTACTCGATTTGCTCCTTCGCCGACTGGCTATCTTCATGTGGGTGGGGGGCGCACTGCTCTTTTCAATTGGCTCTATGCGCGCCGCCATGGTGGTAAGTTTATTCTTCGGATTGAGGATACGGATGAGAAACGCAATACGGAGGAGGCTCACCAAGTTATTTATGATGGATTGAAGTGGTTGGGACTGGATTGGGATGAGGGACCTGACAAAGGGGGGGAGTTTGGCCCTTATCGGCAGAGTGAGCGTTCGGACATCTATGCCAAATACCTGACTCGTTTGGAGCTTGGAGGGCACGTGTACGAGGATGGCGGGGCGATCCGTTTTCGTTCTCCGCGCAAATCGGTGCCCGTCGAGGATATGGTGTGCGGGCGTATTGAGTTCGATATGTCGAATCCGGCAACGCATCCTGACATGACGATCCGTCGTCCCGATGGATCCTGGATTTTTCATTTTGTGAATGTTGTGGACGACATTGAGATGAAACTCACGCATGTCATTCGTGGTGAGGACCACCTTTCCAACACGCCGAAGCATGTCGAACTTTACAACGCACTCGGCGAGAAACCCCCGGTCTTTGGCCATATTCCGCTCATCCTGAATCATGAGGGCAAGAAGCTGAGTAAGCGCGATGGGGGATCTAGTATCATGCATTTCATGGAGCACGGCTACACTCCAGAGGCTGTGGTGAACTACCTTTGCCTGCTAGGTTGGTCGCCAGGCGACAATCGCGAGAAGCTGACGATGGAGGAGATTCTTGCTGTGTTTGACATCGATAAGATTAATCGCCGCAATGCGATTTTTGATTTGGACAAATGTTTTTGGCTGAATGGTCAGCATATTCTTTCGATGAGCTTTGAGCGTTTCGTGGAGTTGGCGAAGCCGTTTGTCGAAAAGGCTGGTATCGCCTATGGCACAGATGAATCACTGCTGGCGGCGCTGGCTATTGTGAAGCCAAAGGTCAAACACCTGAGTGACGTCCCGGATTGGATTGGATTCCTTTTCACGGAAGACTTCGCTTTTGATTCAGAGGCAGTTGAAAAAAGCCTTAACAAAGCGGGTGCGGTTGTTCGTCTTCAGGCTCTCCGCACCACGCTGGAGAATTTGAGCGAGTGGACACCTGCTTCCTTGGAAGCCGCGCTGAAGGAGACGGCGGCGACTCTTGGAGTCAAAACGGGTGAGTTGGTTCATCCCGCTCGTGTCGCAGTGAGTGGAAGGTCGGTTGGCCCGGGTCTCTATGAAATGTTTGTCGTTCTCGGTAAGGACCGCACGCTGGCACGCTTCGAGCGCGCCTTTACAAAAGCCGCAGCCTGATCGCTTATGAGTGCTAAAGTTCCTGTCGCGATTGTGGGTGCCAACGGATACTCGGGGGAGGAACTCTGTTCGATTCTTGCAGGACATCCTGATGTCCAAGTCATGGCTGTGACTTCGCGTCAGCATGCAGGCAAGCCTGTTGGCGAAGTTCTGCCTCGCCTTTCGTCTGTGAGGGAGTTTTCCAATTTGGTTTTTATCGAATCTTCGATGGACTTGCTTTTGAAATGCGGCGCTGAGTTTTACTTTCTAGCGCTTCCCCATGGGCTTGCGGCCGAGTACGCCGTTCCGCTTTGGCGGGCAGGTAAGCGAATCGTTGATTTGAGCGCGGATTTTCGTTTGCGTAATGCTGAGGTTTACCGAGAATTTTATGGAGAAGAGCATCCCGCTGTGGAACTACTTCCCGAAGCAATCTATGGACTGCCTGAGTTGCATCGAGAGGAAATCCGGACTGCAAAACTTGTGGGCTCTGCGGGCTGCTATCCAACATCGGTGCTTCTCGTTCTTGTTCCTCTCTTGAGGGCGGGTCTGATTGATTTCCGGGATATTGCTGTCGCGAGTGCCAGCGGGGTCAGCGGAGCGGGACGCAAGGCGGAGGCGGCGCTTCTTTTCGGTGAGTGCAATGAGAGCCTGCGTGCGTATGGGCTCCCTAAGCACCGACACCTTTCTGAAATAGAGCAGGAGCTCTCCTTGGCTGCCTCTCGACAGGTTACGATTACTTTTGTTCCGCACTTGGCACCGATGACGCGAGGCATCCATACAACGATCTTTACTCGGCTTGCCGATGGGGTTGCGGAGGAAAAAATTCTCTCAGCACTTGAGTCCGCTTATGCTGATGAACCGTTCGTGAGAGTTTCCAAAAACCTTCCCGATACAAAGAATGTGTCGGGCACAAATTTCTGCGATATCTCGGCAAGGTTTGATGCTCGCACGGGTCGGCTCATCCTGCTCTCTACGGAGGATAATTTAGTCAAAGGTGCCGCCGGTCAGGCGGTGCAGAACTTCAACCTCATGGCCGGACTTGGTGAGACGGCTGGATTGCTATGATCGAAATAAAAAAAATCAAGGGCGGCGTCTGTGCTGCAAGGGGCTTTTTCGCGGGAGCCTCTGGGTGTGGAATTAAAACGGGCAGCGTGACACGTGACGATGTGGCGGTTGTTTTTTCAGAGGCACCATCATTCTCGGCGGCCACGTTCACCACGAATAAAGTCAAAGCCGCACCTATTCGCGTTTCTGCTGAACATCTCAAAACCGGGAGGCAGCGTGCCGTGATTCTCAATAGCGGCAATGCGAACGCCTGTACTGGTGAAGCTGGGATTCAGGATGCGCGTGCCATGTGTGACGCTGCCGGAAGCCTGCTGGGATTGAAGTCAAAAGAAGTGCTCGTCTGTTCGACTGGCCGAATCGGGGTTCCCTTGCCGATGGATCGTATTGCCAAAGGTATTGCCTTGTTGAAACCGAACCGCACTGGCAGCCTTGCGTCGGCTACGGCCATAATGACAAGTGATACCTTCGCCAAGGAATTTGCTGTCGAGGTGAAGACAGGCAAGGGTTCGTTTCGAGTGGGAGGTATTGCCAAAGGTGCAGGAATGATCGATCCGAACATGGCTACTATGCTTTGCGTGGTGACCACGGATGCCGATCTCAGCCAACCAGTGCTTCGAGCTGAGCTGAAACGTTCCGTGGCAAATTCCTTTAATCGCATCACCATCGATGGCGACATGAGCACGAATGACACGGTCATCCTGCTCTCCAACGGGCTGAGCGCTTGCACGCCTGATATGTCTGCATTTGGTCAGGCCCTCGACGAGGTGACGCGCACCTTGGCGCGAATGATCGTGAGTGACGGGGAGGGCGTTTCGCGTTTCGTCGAAGTGGAACTGATAGGCGCCGCGAATGACAAAGAGGCGCGCACTGCTGCTGAGGCCATAGCGAACTCCACGTTGGTGAAGTGCGCCTGGGCTGGCGGCGATCCAAACTGGGGCCGAATTCTCGATGCGGTGGGATATTGCGGCGTGAAGATTGATGACGCGAAAGTAGACATTTTTTATGACAAGCTTGCTTCGGTTAAAAACGGTATTGCGTCTCACACTCCGTTTGAAAAACTCCGCGCGGTCGCTGCAAAAAAATCCTTTAAGGTCACGGTTGATCTCAAACTCGGCAAAGGCAGCTACTATGTGTGGACCACAGATCTCACTGAGGAATATGTGAGATTGAACTTGGGGGAATAAGACCATGCTTACGACTCCCGAATTACGCTCTGAGTGCCTGATCGAGGCGCTCCCTTATATTCAGAAATATCGGGGACAGACCTTCGTGATCAAATACGGTGGATCTGCGATGGAAGACGAGCACATCGTTGAAAAATTCCTTCGCGACGTGGTTTTTCTCGAGGCTGTTGGCATCAATCCTGTCTTGGTGCACGGAGGTGGCAAGGCCATCACCGCTCGCATGAAGGATGCCGGATTGAAGGCCTACTTCATCGAGGGTCTTCGGGCAACAAATGCCACAGCAATCGGGATTGTGGAGTCCACACTCGACAAGGAGATCAACCCTTCCATCGTTTCAACGATCAAGGGATTTGGTGGCCATGCCAAAGGATTCTCTGGGAAGGATGTCTTCATCGCCCGCCAATTGCAGAAACAGGCTGTGATCGATGGGGAGGTGGTTGAAATCGGTTTTGTCGGCGAGGCTCAGGAGGTTAATGCCAAGTTGGTGAGAGAAGCGTTGAGTCACGAAATTGTTCCGGTCATCAGCCCGATCGGGGCCACGCCGGATGGGATCGTTTTAAATATCAATGCCGACATCGCGGCGGCGGCACTGGCAGCGGAACTCAAGGCTGCCAAGCTCATCTATGTCACTGACGTATCAGGTATTATGCGCGACGCATCGGATCGTGAATCTCTCATTCCCAGCGTTACCGCAATGCAGGTTAAAAGCCTCATTCAGCAAAAAATCATCGCAGGCGGTATGATTCCAAAGGTTCTCTCAGCGATTTCCGCGATGGAACGTGGAGTGGGAAAAATCCACATGATCGGTGGTCACACGCTGCATTGCCTGCTGCTCGAGATTTTTACCAACGCAGGAATCGGTACGGAAATTTTGCCGGATTAGTACTGAATGCAGTAATCTTGACCGCAGAGGTCACAGATCGCGGAGAATGCGTTGTTTCTCTCCCTATCAACCTCAGGTTTTTAAAAAAAGCGCGATAGGGTGTTACGCTTTTGTTTTTTTCTGGTCCTGAATGCCGAGAATTTTTTTGAGGAATGGCGCGGTGCAACTGCCCTTGGCTAAGGCAACTTTTTCGGGGGTTCCTTGGGCGATGATTTTTCCGCCGTTGGCACCAGCTTCGGGGCCGATGTCCAAGATGTGGTCGGCCTCTGCCATGATGTCGAGGTGGTGTTCTATGACCACGACCGTGCCGCCTTCATCGACGAGGCGGTGGAGGACATTAATGAGCTGGGCGACATCGTGGGCGTGGAGGCCGATGGTGGGTTCTTCGAGGACGTAGAGTGTAGATTTTCCTTTGCGGGTGGTTCGGATTTCCTCGGCTCCGGGTGTGGCTCTGCGGGTGAGTTGGGTGACGAGTTTGATGCGTTGGGCTTCGCCGCCGCTGAGTGTCGGGCTGGGTTGTCCCAGCTTGAGGTAGCCGAGGCCAGTTTCCTGCAGAAGTGCGAGGGGGCGTTGAATTTTGGGATGTGAGGTAAAAAATCCGACTGCCTGATCGATCGTCATATCCATGACATCGCCGATGGACTGACCGTTATAGAGAATTTCGAGGGTGGTTGGATTGTATCGGCGTCCACCGCAGTCCTGACATGGCATGTAGGATGTCGGAAGAAAGCTCATCTCGAGTTTGATCACACCTTGGCCGAGGCATGCTTCGCAACGGCCGCCTTCATTGTTGAACGAGAACCGGCTTGCCGTGTAGCCGCGCATCCGTGCGGCGGGAAGTGTGGAGAAAACTTTGCGGATTTCGTCGAAGACCTTGACGTAGGTTGCCGGTGTGGATCGGGAGGTCTTGCCGATGGGTGATTGGTCCACCTCGAGGACGGCGCCGAGTTCTTCAAATCCGGTGATGCCTTTGTGGAGGTCCGAGTGCAGCGGGGCACGTTTGCGTGCTAGCACGTCGCGGACTGCAGGGACGACGATTCCTCGGATGAGTGTGCTTTTGCCTGAGCCTGAGACACCGGTGAGAACGCTGAGGCGGTGAAGGGGGATTTTGACGTTCTCGTTTTTAATATTGTGGAGGTGGGCTCCTTTGAGTTCGAGCCACTCGGTGGGAGCGGGGCGGCGTTTTCCACGAAGCGGGTGCTTCATTGGCTCGCGGAGTGCGCGGCCGGTATGAGAAAGCGGATGATCGATAATTTCTTGAAGAGTTCCGGAGGCGATCACCTCACCGCCACGGCTTCCGGCTCCTGGCCCCAGATCGAGAATGCGATCGGCTCGACGCATCGTCTCTTCATCATGTTCCACAATGACGAGGGAGTTTCCTTTTTTGGCCAATGCTTGGAGGGCATCGAGGAGACGTTCGTTGTCTCTTGGGTGGAGACCGATTGTGGGTTCGTCCAGAACGTAGAGCACGCCG
>VFJO01000200.1 GCA_009886045.1 Verrucomicrobiota bacterium | reverse complement strand
GAACCATCGCCGCCGGCGTAGCCAAGGCCCACGCAGACATCATTCTCGTCAGCGGACATGAAGGTGGCACGGGAGCCTCCCCTCTCAGCTCAATCAAACATGCAGGAGGACCTTGGGAACTCGGAGTCGCCGAGGCGCATCAGGTTCTTATGCTGAACGGACTCCGCAACCGTGTCACACTCCGTACCGACGGCGGCATGCGCAGCGGAGAGGATATCGTTTACGCAGCGCTTCTCGGGGCCGAGGAATTCAACTTCGGCACAGCCGCCCTCATCGCCATGGGATGTGTTTACGTCCGCCAGTGCCATCTCAACACCTGCCCGGTGGGCGTTGCCACGATCGATGACCGCCTCCGCGCCAAATTTAAAGGCCGCCCGGAAAATGTGGTCGCATTTTTCAATGGCGTCGCCACAGAGGTTCGCGAAATGATGGCTCGGCTTGGCTTCCGCACGATTGACGAAATGGTCGGACGCGTGGAATGCCTCCGCCAAAAGGAAATTCCAAACCACCCGAAGGCTAATACCCTCGACCTTTCCCGACTCTTGGTAAATGTCGCTGCGGATGATCCCTCGGCCGTGCGCCACGCCACGCGCTCTCGCAACGATGGCCCCGAGGACTCGACGCTTGATGAAACCGTGCTTCAGGATGCCAAAGATGCCATCACGGATGGCAGTCCCATTTCCCTCGCCTACGAGGTGGAGAACACGAGTCGCTCCGTAGGAACCCAAGTCTCGGGCGAGATCGGCTATCAGTGGGGCGAGGAAGGTATCGCCAGCGGCACGGTCGAGCTCAAGCTCACGGGCAGTGCAGGACAGAGCTTTGGCGCTTTCCTATCCCCGGGCGTGCGCCTCCTGCTCACCGGCGAGGCCAACGACTACGTTGGAAAAACAATGAGCGGCGGGGAAATCGTGATCAAGCCTGAGGCCGGATCGCTCTTTCTCCCACATGAGGCCATGATCATTGGTAACACGGTGATGTACGGGGCTAGCGGTGGACGCCTCTTCGCAAACGGCAGAGCTGGGGAGCGCTTCTGCGTTCGCAACTCAGGCGGCACGGCCGTTGTCGAGGGCATCGGCGATCACGGTTGTGAATACATGACGAATGGAACTGTTGTTGTCCTCGGACGTACCGGCAAAAACTTTGGTGCCGGCATGACTGGTGGCACAGCCTTTATTCTCGACCTGGAGAACCGCTTCGAGCGCCTCTACAATAACCAGCTTGTGTCCATATCACGCCTTGCGGCAGACGCCGACATTGCAGCGCTCAAGGCCTTGGTCAAGGAACACCACGACCTCACAGCAAGCCCTCGTGCAGCGGAAATCCTCGGAGCTTGGGACCGATTCCAAACCCTCTTCTGGAAGGTCAGCCCAAACGTCCCAATCGCGAAGCCAGTGCCAGAGCCCTCTAAAGAGCCTGAGGCTCCAGGAGAGGTGATTAACGAAGACGTCATCGCCTCCAAATAAAGCGTTTAATCAGACTCAAGACGCAGCTCGGAGCCTGTAATCCGAAAGGGAAATCCTATCGGAGACATTTGTGCGCTATTTTAACTCCGGCGGAAGTAGGGGCTGCAGGGCTTTCACGTCTTGGACAGCGTTCTTGTGGCTGACGAGAATGGCGTCAGGAGTTTCCACCACAACAAGGTCTTCAACCCCGCAGAGGGCAATGATCCGCCCATTAGAAACCACGATATTGTTGTAGGAGGCGTGATTGACTACTGGGCCACGCTTGCAGTTGCCGTCGGAGTCAGCCTTGATGTGTGAGGAGAGTGCCGTCCAGGCTCCCACATCGTCCCAGTCAAATGTCGCCAATACGGCGGCAACACTTTTTGCGTTTTCCATAATGGCGTAGTCAACCGAGATTTTAGGCAGCGAGGAGAAACGTGTGGAGAGGAGGAAGGCGAGGTCGGCTGGGGAGTGCATGGACTCAATGAAGTCTGCAAGCGAAGGAAGTTGACGCCGAGCCTCATCGAGAAAAGTTGAAGCGCGCCAGACGAAAATGCCAGCATTCCAGAGGTAGTTTCCGGCCTGAATGTACTCGCGTGCTTTTTCGAGGGTGGGTTTCTCCACAAAGCGGCGCAGGCTGTGAATGGCATTGCCATGCAATCCTGGAGGGAAGGCTTCCGAAGTTTCAAGGTAACCGTAGCCGGTGGCAGGAAATGCCGGAGGGATACCCAATGTGGCAATCGCCCCAGTGGAGGCGGCAAGCTCCAAGGCATCGGCAAGACAGCACTGGAATTTTCCGATGTCATGAATCATGGCATCGGCTGGGAGGATGATGCAAACCGCATCGGGATCGAGGGTACGAGCGATCGCGGTCGCAAGGGCGCAAGCCGGTGCAGTATCGCGCTTGGCGGGTTCGGCAATAATATTCTTCTCGGGCAAGAAAGGCACAGCGGCTCTGGTGGAGTCCATCTGAGCGGTGTTTGTTAGAATAAAAGTGTTATCCAACGGAACAAGCCCCTCGAGTCTTCGCACAGTAGTCTCGAGTAGAGTGCGATCATCAAAAAGGCGCAAAAGATGTTTGGGAGTGCTCTGGCGACTCATCGGCCAGAATCGCTCGCCGCTACCGCCAGCCATGACAAATGCAAAAGTTTTTTCAGAGCTCATTCGGCGTATCATGTCCGCAAGCGCCAAAGCAGTCAATTGGACTTCGGCGCTCTTATGGTCTCAAGCATCGCCTCTTCTTGGCGAGTCAGGCTTCCAAGCGCAATCATGCGCGCAATGACTCGCGCTTCATCGGCATTCCCGTTTGCCGCCACGATGAGAGCAAAAACGGCTTTCTGATAGGGAAGGAGAGCGTTGACGCTGAGCGGAGCATCAAAATCCTTGAGCATAAAAAGCGCTTTGACCCTCGCTCGTGATTTCAAAAGCCCCAGAGCATAGGTGACTCGGAATGCGGCATTATCGGGATTTTTTTTAGCACGCAATTCGAGTTCTTCTATGGAGAAGGCTTCACCCAAAATAAGACGGGTATAGGCAAGACGATCCATCACAGTGTCTTGATTGGCCAGAAGCGGAGATTGCATAGTCCGCTGGTAAAATTCCAGCATGATGGAGGAGTCACGATGCTGCCGGACAACTGGAATCAGTATTTCGACCGATTTGAGCGCCCACGAGGGATCGTTGAGCAAGACGGGCAGTTCGCGATAAAAGGTGGTCCATTCTGCAGCACGAGCGAGACTGATAAGGAGTTCCAAAACGATCTCGGGATTCGCTCGATTGTTTGCGATGACGTCGCCCCAGAGTTTACTCGACTTAGTAGGCTGGCCGCGCAGGGCGGCAATCGTTGCCAGAAGGGCTTGCGATTGGTGACTGGACAGAGGATTTGCAGAATCGGCTAGAGCTTTTTCTATACCTCCCCATTGCTTCAAATCCAGAGCCGTCTCCACCCACATTTCAAAAACCCTTCGGCTCACAAAAGCATCAGACAATGGAAGAACGGATTGAGCCAAAGAGGGCTCTTGGAGATCGAGCAACCAGTCCACCGCAGGCAAACGCTCGGAGGGGGGCAAGGATTGCGATCTTGTAACGATATTTTGAAGAATCAGCGAACGCGACTTGGGCTGCAAACCGAGCTGAAACTTGTCTGCAAAAAGAAGGGAAGAGGTATCCCGGGCGGGGTGTCCGCGAATGATTTCAAGAACAGTCAGGGAGTCCTGTGGCTCAAAAACCCCACTGGTAACCGACTGCGTGGCGAGCGAAAGTGATTGGGAGCTTGGATTAAAATCCGTGATTTTTTGTAAAAGGCTCGCCAATTCCGCCGAGCTCACCGCATTGGGCTCTGGACGCGAGAGAATGAACTGAAAAAGAGCCATTGAGGTTTCCAAGTTCTCACTTTTTGCGATGGCAGACCGGAGTTCCGCCTCTTGCAAATCAAAATAGCCCAGCCTGCCATTAATGGCAGCTTTGATGATGTGAGGAAAAGCCAGATTCTTCCATCTGGAGCTCACGAGATTGGCCACGTCCCAAGCGACGCTCATGCTTCCATATTTCACGGCAGCCACTGCCAGATTTTCAGCATCCTCTTGAGTGGCATTGGGTGAAAGCACGATTTCCTTTTCTGGGCCAAAAAACCTGTCCCCACTGCGAAGAACATCCCCCTCACCTTCAAAAAATCCCCCCCCGATATTTGGAGTATCACCGAGCTGAATATCGCTGGGGAGGATGCTCCCCTCGAGGGCGACAAAGCGGTAATAATCCAGCGCCCTCGGGTCCCCTTGCCCATCCAAAAGACACGCCATAAGTCGGCAGGCACCAATGTGGCCAGGAACCTCAAAAAGAGCATTGCGGACATTGAAAAGAGCCTCGTCAGCCTTGTTCTCAGCAATCATTTTTTGCGCCGCTTTTTGGTATTGCGATGCTCGGTAAAGGCTCATCACCCGATGAGCAGAAGTCCAAAGAAAAGTGGCAAATAAAACGGCAGCGATAATTAGAAAAAGCCGCGTGAACATCTTCCAGCTTATCCCGAGGTTCGGATGAAGTCCGCGCTCGTAGAAAACTGGTCTCATTTCAACCTCAAGCCCTCAGCCGCACAGCGCGGGTTTTGTCCAATTTAAGAACCCCCTCAGCACCAATTGGCAACGATGCCTTGGCATCGGTCACCTTCTCACCCTGCCACTGCACGCTGCCGCCTTCTAAAAGCCGTCGGGCCTCCGAGCGCGAACGAGACGTCTGAAAACAGGTGGCAAAAGCCTCAACCACCACGCTCAAAAAATCCCTCGCCCCACTTGGTGTGAGGATCGGCAAATCGGCAGATTCCAAATCACGGGAACTGAAGCGCGTATTGAATTCCTCAAGGGCTTTTTTGCCAAGTTCCTCGCTGTGGAAGCGGGTCGTGATGCGCCGAGCCAGTGACTTCTTGGCATCCATTGGGTGAATGCCATCGGGGAGCGTCTCGTGCAGAAGAATTTCATAGTAACGAACCATCAACTCATCACTAATGCTCATGATTTTTCCAAACATCTCGCCTGGCGAATCCGTAAGCGCAATATAATTCCCAAGGCTTTTGCTCATTTTCTGGCGACCATCTAAGCCTTCAAGAATTGGCATAACCATGGCAACCTGGCGCGGTTGACCCTCTTCGTGCTGGAGGTCACGCCCGACCATAATATTGAAAAGCTGATCCGTACCACCAAGCTCGACGTCCGCCTTAATCATCACGGAATCCCACCCTTGCATGATGGGGTACTGGATTTCATGCGCTCGGATGGGAATGCCTTTGTCAAGCCGGTCGCGAAAGTCTTCGCGTACGAGCATCTGCTGCAATGTGACTCGACTGTTGAGTTTAATCACTTCTTCAAAGCTCATGCTCTCGAACCACTCCCCATTGAAAACAATTTTTGCACGCTCCCGGTCGAGGATTTTAAATGCCTGTTCCTGAAAGCTCTTAGCATTCGACATGACCTGATCATGAGTCAATTGAGGGCGTGTGACCGAGCGTCCACTCGGATCTCCAATCATGGCTGTGAAGTCGCCAATAATCAAAATCGCCTCGTGGCCAGCATCCTGAAAATTCCGCAATTTTGAGAGGGCGATACTATGCCCGAGATGGATGTCCGGCGCTGTGGGATCAACGCCGAGTTTCACCCGCAATGGACGGCCAAGTTTCAGTTTTGCATCAAGTTCGTCGAGACTCAGAACTTTGGCAGCGCCACGTGTCAGAAAATCAATGTCGGTCATGGAAGGAAAAGCTCAATGTGGTTTGTTCAATAACTCACGCACATCGTCAATCGTCATTTCTTTTTTTACTTTGTCGGAAATTTGTTGCATCGCACCTTGAGCCGCTCCTTGGACAAGAAAAGGCTTTTGAGGAACTTCAGTTTTCGAGGAGTTGGCTTTTTTTGATGCAGCAACATAGGTTGCGGTGGAAGCCTGTTTGACGTCGTAGGACTTTGAAGGATCAAAGCCAGTACGTGAGATCAAAGAGGCCTGCTTAGCGGCAAAAACGCGCTGACCGAACCACGGGTTTTTAATGCCCAAAAATGAGCGGGATCCGGAAAATTCCTTAATCAGAGGAGATTCGTTAGCGCCATAAGCTTTTTTGGAAAAAGGCGAGCTTTTGAACTTGGGACCCGAGCTACCTGCGTAAGATTTTGACTGAAACTGGCTTTCCAGTTCCATGTTGGGCCTCTGGATCCGGTCAAGGAGTTTCCTTTCCTGCTGCTGGGCCATTAGAGAGACCGTCGCTAGCATCCAAAGCATCAAAGTGCATGGGAGGAAAGTCTTCAAACGCAGGAAGTCTGCTTGTGCCCTACCGCGGGGTCACTGGTTGGCTTACGGAGTAATCTGGTTGGGATTTTAAAGCGGCTTCCAACGCGTAGACCTGACCGGCCCGCAATTCGCGAGTCGAGACTTTTTCCTGATACTCGATTCGTTCGTGGGGATTAATCACAACAATCCCCTCATCTTTTTCAATGCCACGGTCATCCGACCAGCGTTCGATGACCTTTCCTTCTGCATTCCTCACGAGAATTTCGATGTGTTGGCTGGAGTCAAATTCCAACCTTTTCAATTCCTTTGAGTTGTTTCGAACAGCATAGGTCACCCCAAGCTCACGCTGGTCTTTCAGAACGGGATCATCAGGTTCTACCGCGAGCGTAGCCGATTCGGAGGATTGTCGCTCACCGCCAAATTTGAACGGCGGAACCAACCCTGTAAAAAAGTTACGCATCTGCCCCAGCATGGAATCAGGACCCTTTTTAACTCGGGGGTAGCCAACGGATGGGGAATTTCTAAGTTCTGTTTGCTGCACTGCTTCAGCCTTTACTCCTGCAGAGACGAAAAATGGAGTAGATTCATCGGGAGGCGGCTCGGCAAAGGGAGACGCCCCATCTTGAGCCGATGCAAAATACAATGGGAAAAGAATCAGGCACACAACAAAACGATTCATCATGCTAATAGACGTAAACAAGCAATCCTTCGGTTGCAAATCCTATCGCTCCGAATACGCTCTGAGCGCCCAAGGCAGGCCTCCAAACTTTATGAAAATACTCCGTCAAATTCTTGGTTTGTTTCTGATTTTTTTCGTACTGAATGTTACTTGCCCCCTCTTTGCCGGGTCGAAAAAAGCTCCGTTAGTGACCATCCGCCTTCATGGCGAGGGTAAATCGACCGATGGGCCATCTTTCTCCAGCGAAGTTCAGCTCAGCAACCCGCAAGTAAAAATTTTTATACGCAACGTTCCAGTGGTGAGTGAACGCGACATTGAGGCCTTCTTGCCATTTCCAGGGAATGACGGTCAAGTCGGAGCCTATTTCCGCCTCGATGCCCATGGAGCCCATAAGCTCCAACAATTCACAGTGGAGGAGAAGGGACGCACGGCGATCATTCTTATCAATGGTCGAATCGTTGCGAATATGATGATCAAAAGCGCCGTCAATGATGGCATCCTCTACGTCCCAGGCGGCCTCACACAGGAAGAAATCCTCGTCCTGCAACAGCATTTCAAAATCATCGGCAGAGAGTCCGAATTTGGAAAAAAGCCACGCCGCCCGGTGGGTCAAGAGAACGAACCATGACATCGTACCTATTCCTCATTCTTCTAGCCTCTTCAGCGCCACTCTGCGCAGCACTTTTCGATTGGCCTACGGACAATAAAGCTCTGCTTGAAGACCGCCCACAGGATTTCTACATGTATGTGGATCGAAACTTCGAGGGCGTGGAAACAAAGCCGTGGGAGGGCGGTTCCTATGGCTACGTGCGAGGCCCACAGCGCGTCGGAGAAAGCATTATCTACAACTCTCTTCATGAGGGTATCGACATCTCACCACTCTACCGGGATGCATCGGGAAATCCCCTTGATAACGTCAAATCATGCGCCGATGGAATCGTTGTGCATACGAGTCACCAAGCCGGTGCGTCAAACTATGGTCGCTATGTCGTGATTCGCCATCTCGTGGAAGAGAGCCAGATTTATACCCTCTACGCGCATCTCAACTCCATCTCAGTAAAATGCGACCAGCGCATCGCACAAGGTGAGATCATTGGCCAAATGGGCTTCACAGGCGCAGGCATCAACCGCGAACGGGCCCACCTCCACCTCGAAATCGCCGTCCTACTCAACGAGGACTTTGCGGCATGGTATCAGCGATACTTTTCAGGTTTCCCCAATAAACATGGGATCTACCACGGCTATAACCTCGTCGGCATGGAGCCAGCTGCCATTCTTCTTGCATCCGCCAAAAACCCAGCATTCAGCCTGAGAGATCATATTCGCAGCCAAGAAGTTGCCTACCAGGTCACAATCCCAGACTCCCCCAACTTGTCCATTATTCGCAACTACCCTTGGATTGTTCCAGACGGCGAACCCGCATCACCTCGCGGATGGACCGTCTCATTCACGCAATTCGGGGTCCCAGTGAAAGCCGTTGCGGCAGCCCAACCACCAATAGAACCTCGTCTAGAGTGGGTGAAGCAGACTCCGTACGCTTACCATGCGGCCACGAGAGGAATCATCACGGGGTCGAAGGGCTCTCCCCGTCTTACGGATTCGGGCCGCCGCTTTTTAGAGCTCATCCAAGGAACCCCCTGAGAAGTCCTAAAAAACTGGCCTCAGCCCCCAATCGAAGCCCGAACGAAAAGAATCGATGGGAAAAATTCCGGCTCGCGGCGCGAGATCTAAGCTCTCGCTAAATTTTATTCCGTTTCGCCAGACTGAGTCGGACTCAATTCGAGAACTCACCAATCGCATTGCCCCACTGGCCACAGACTGGTAAACGCCGATATCGACAGGTGGCAGACCCTCGAATGGAACGGACGCCAGTCCTTGGTCAACTGCAAGAAAGAGCGCCTGAGGAATGGGTTGGGGAATAGTCTCGGAAGAGAGAATCCATTTGCCCTCACTCAATGGACCGAAGGCAAAAAGACGAATCGATTCATTCGCAAACCACCCTTGACCTTCAACAAGCAAAAAGGGATTCCACGGCTCATCTGGAAGAAAAAATAGGCTGCCAGACTCGATGAAAAACCCACCAGCCTCAACCCCGTCTAATGTGACCCGCCCCACTGGCACAGGTTTTCCAACTGTTCCACCCAAGCTCAATTCCGGCTTGAGAAAGGCACTAAATCGGGATCCTCGAACTTCGACAGGCAACCCACCATTGATTTTCACGTCCAAAATCCAGGCCGGAGAGGGAGTGAGTTTCGAAAGAATCTCAGATGGAGCCAAGAAGTTCGGAATGGCGAGCGATTTCTGAGAGAGCAATGGCTCAAGCCAAAACTTCCCTTTGATGAGCGAACCCTCGAATCCAATGCTGCCGGATAAAGTTCCAACCTCATCCTGCCCTTTGGCTTGGAGTTGCCCAGAAACCAAAAGCGAGACCATGGAATCGCACACCAACGGAATGCTGTCCCCGCGCCAAGTCAGATCCCATCTAGGTTTCTTGAGTTCGGAAAAATCACAGACTCCCTCCATCGCAAAGCGCCCCCTCGCCACCTCGCCCTCGATATTTCGAAACCCCAGCGTGCCATTGCCGACAGAAATCTTGCCGTGAAGTCGCTCGATATCGGAGGCCAAGCCCTGAAAAGCAAAACTCGTCGAGCGCACCTCAAGCTCACCGCTAACTTCTGGCGCCTCGATGGTGTTTGTTACCTTGGCATGTCCAGAAATCTCCCCACGAAGGTTGTGGAGAAATGGAAGCAAAGGACGAGCCAAAGCCAGATCAAGACGGGGCATCTCGACTTCGGCGCTCAAGGGGGCCTTGGAATCGAACCATCGCAAGGTTCCATCCTCAGCCTGAGACAGCCCAAAGGGAAACGACGCTTTGATGCTGGTCGTTGCCATTCCAGCAGATTCAATGCGCCCTTCGAGGCGAGCGACTCCAGATTTTGCCTTCGTATCGATGAATACCTTTGAGGAAGGCACGTCCCCAATTCCGAATGCGATATCACGCCCCTGGATGAGTGCAGTAATGTCGGGACTGGCAGGCAGACCAGAGGCCTCAAGCTGCATTTTCAAGAATCCAGAGAGAGGCAAATCCTGTCCGCCAAGACGAAGCAGGTCGCGAAGATCGATCTCAGCAGGAGTGTTCGCTTGGAGATACATGGCTCCACTTTGGAGAACTGCCGTCTTCCAGTCCGCCCCACGAGCAATCGCAAAGCTATCCACCGGCAAGAAGGCAGACCCCGAAAGCAAAGGCTTCGAGGCGGCGGTGAATTCGAACCCCTCGAGTGTCAGGCCAGCGACAGAAATGTTCGCCCGCGTCCGCAGATGCATGTTCCCATTTTCAAGGTCGAGGTCCGAGAAATAAACATTCTCCGGCGAATAGAATCCTTGAAAATGACCAGTCAGTCCCGCTGGGGTCAAAGACGAAACAAAGCGGGAGAGATCGACATCAAATTCGCCGGAGTGCGCCCCAACCATGCCACTGCCCTTCCAAGCCATACCCATGGCCCCACCGGAGACAGCGGCGTCACCTTTCGAGTAAAAGGGACGCAGGTAAGTAGCCACTTCAGCAAGCTTCGCCCCCAACTCCGCAGAATACGCGTGCGGCGCGGCGAGGTCTACCAGACCCTTTGCATTGAGAGAATCGCTTCCAGAGATCATCTCACAGCGAACAAGCTCAGCCTGCTTTTTACGGAAGAGTATCTCGAGATTCATCCTCTCAACCGGAATCGAATGGTAAACAACGCCACTGGCGCGAATCCCCAGAAATCCGTCCAACGAACCAGGACGCCCGCTCACACTGCCCTCCGCCGTAAGTTGACCAGAGGTCTGGCCGAGCGAACCGCCAAGAAGACCAGCCAACGAATTGAGCTCCTTGATATTTGCCCGCACATTGGCAAGGAAAGGAGACTCAGCGATCTTGGCCCAGCCCTCTGCGAGTGAGATTTCACCATTTATCGTTACTTTGTTTTCCTTCTGACGTAGGTCAAAATTTGAGATCAGGAGACGCCTATGGATGAGGCTCGCCCCGATTTCAAGCGATTCCCAGCCGCGATCATTCCAGCGAAAATCCTTTGCCAGAACTCGCAGTGAGGCGTCGGCATCAACTGGTCGTGCAGCGTCACCCCGAAAAGTCAAACGACCTTCCGCCAGCGTACCCGCAGCCTTTCCAGGTAAATCCAACAAGGCGGGAATACCGTCCAATGAGATGTTCGATCCAAAAGCCGCAACGTCCCACACCCTCCCTCGAGGCCCCTCACTCAGACTTAAATCACCCCGCAGAGCCCCACCAAAAACGCGTGCGCTAAAGGAGAGCAAAGGGCCTGAAAAAGCTCCCAAGCGCAACGAAACATCACTCAGGGTGACTCCAGGCAACAAATCCAAACCCGCGAAGCTTGCATTCCCCTCGTCCCATGTCGTGGGAGCTGAAAATGGACCAAAAACCTTGTTGAACTTTCCAGCTTGTATGGTGAGTGACTGCAGACCGAGGCGGCCATGCGCTTTAGAATTCAGGGAAATATTAAGTCCCTCAAAAACATGGCGAAAATTTTCACCCAGCACCTCGCCTGATGCATTGCGTATTTCGAGAATATCCGCCCAGAGCCCTCCTGGTGCCAAAATGCCAATAGCAGAAGAAGCTTGGTTGAAACCGGGCTCCAATGCTGGAGCAGAACTCTCCGAATTACGGAGATCCAGAACCCAACCCACTCCATCGAGAGAGATCGAACGAATCCAGTTTTTCCAATCCGAGAAAAGATGATTTGGCCCGCTCCATAGCAACTCGAAGCGCTCGACTTTCAGCACCGTCCCACCACCATTTTTCTGAGAGGAGGAAATTTTGACGCCCTCCATCTGGAGAGGTACAAACAAGCCAGCACGGACTGAATCTGCGTGGAAAACCAATCCCTGTTGTGAAAAGGCGAGGTCTGCGATTTGCCGTGCAGCAAAGGATAAAACTGGTCCCTGTACGATCCATGCAACGGCAACCACCGCGAGTGCCACAAACCAAAACCGATTCGATTGATAAAATCTTCTGCTCCCGACGTTTTTCATTCAGGCGCGAAACCTACACGAGGCTGCGCCGTGAATCCAGCCTCCTTCCTATTGAACTGCTTGACACCCGATCGAGAGTACAACTAAAAGACGGTATGAAAAAATTTCTCATTCCTTCATTGGCCCTTTTCGCTTTTGTCAGCAACGGATTTTCCTACACCGCAAAGGAACTCAGGGCACAGTCCGAGCATGCTCTTAAAAAACTCTACAGCCACAACGCAGGCGCACGGGTACTGGGCGAGAAAGCTCTGGCGGTGCTTGTTTTCCCGGAAGTTTACAAGGCCGGCTTCATTTTTGGAGCTCAGCGCGGAGACGGAGTCCTCTTTAAAGGCGGAAGCGCCGCTGGCTACTATAACACCACCGCTGCTTCCTATGGCTTTCAAGCCGGAGTGGCAAAATTTTCTTACGCTCTCTTCTTTATGGACTCGGCTTCCTTAGATTATCTTCGCAAATCCGATGGATTCGAACTCGGCGGTGTGCCAAGCCTCATTGTAGCCGATAAGGGCTTCGGCAAATCCCTTTCCACGACAACCCTCCAAAAGGGCGTTTATGCCTTTTTCTTCAGCCAAGAGGGCCTCATGGCAGGCTTCAGCATCGAAGGGACAAAAGTCTCAAAATACACGCCAAGCAATTGATCGTTGCGGATGAATGGGAGCCAGCATTGATGGCTCTCGTTGCGAAGATTCACGTTAGTCGCTGAACAAAACTTCACGCATCAGGCCGTAGATTTTGGTGTTGTCGAAGCTCCCGCTGACAGACTCGGCTTTTTTGCCAGCCGCTCGCACAAGAATCCCGCCAGATGCGTCGCTGAGTGTTCCCCATGTGATGACAAACGGGTGGGCTATTCCCGCGCGATCGGGTCGGGATAAGAACGGTTGGCCTTCAGCTGTGAGGCCGTAGGGGGCCCCATTCGAGTCCTTACCACTTGCCGCCTTGGCAAGCAGATCGGGCTTTGGAGGAAATCCAAGCACATCCATCGAGCCAGCTGAACTATCAGCTGCAGTGATCAGGAGAGTTTCGGGATTTTTCTCCACAAATTCCAAGGCTGTTCCAAATGTATCGTCAGCACGTTTCAAAGCATCCAACACGCCGGGGGCATTGTTGTAATTGGCAAAGTTGTCGGATCCCTCCTCCTCGACCACGAGAAAAAAAGGCCCGGGAGCGAGAATTCGAAGTGCGGCGACAGTCATCTCCTGAAGGGTCGGAGCATCGGGGGAATAGGTTGGCAGGGCGAGCGACTTCAATTTGTCTGCCTCCATGTCGTTGAAGGTATCCTGCTCAGCAAATATCCCGAGGAGCTTTTTAGTTCCAGGTGGCACAGACTGAAGTTCGGCGCGATCAAAGACAACCGTATAGCCATTCTTGTGGGCTTCCTCGATGAGATCGCGTCCGTCTGAGCGCTTACCCGCCTTGGTATGGCGTCCCACCTTGGATGGAGGAAGGAACCATTCTTCCCCTCCGCTGAGAATCACATCCACGCCAGACTCGAGAATCTGAGCTGTGATTTGTTCGTAGTCATCACGGTGCGCAGTGCTCGCGACGAAGCACGCGGTGCCAGGCTCTATGATGCTTCCTGAATTAACGAGACCAGTCCGCACCCCACGCCGCAGGGCCTCATGCATAAGACTACCCGATTCGCCATTTGCAGCACGCGGCTTGTCGGTCGATTTTCCATCCGTACCAAACGCCGAAGAAGGGACTTTAATACCATACGCATGCGAGGTCGCGCCACCGTTCGACGTGGCTGAAAGGGAATCCGCCATGTGTCCACGGTAAACGGCGATGTGAGGAATCCGGTCCCAATTGATTTCAGCATCGGGCCCAGCCCAAAAAAAGCGCGCGGCCTGCCAGTTGGAAATGCCCGCGCCGTCGGGGTGGATGAATATGACATTATTTGCAGAGGCTATGGAGCAAACGGCGAGGAGCAGTGTGATGGAGCGGAACATAGAAACACCATCTAAGACGGATCAAAGTCCCCGGGCAACGAGCGTTTGGTGACATTTTCGTTTCAGACGCAGATGAAGGAACGGCGAAAGCAGTCCTTGGAGCGATTCAGGCCGGATCCGTGGATAGAATTGCCGTTCAAGAAGAGAGTGGCGTGGCGTTGGTGGATCGTGGCATTGCGGGCCAGAGTGGATAGCAGGATCGAGAGGATTCGGAAAAAGGTCTTATCGCATCAACGGGTGGACTGTGACGATTTTGACAATATGAAGTGCCGAGCGGATTCTGATCGGCGTCTTTGTGAGCGACGAGAATTGGTAGCGCCCCTCGACACCGGACTCTCGACTCTTTTTGACAAAAACAAGGACAGCAAAATCATTTTTTTGGGGAAAGTGGTGCTGGGGGGATTCGATCGTCGATGAGGTTGACATGCGAGTGTCCTTCACGGTCGGCACCTCCAGGTCGTAGAGCCTACCCTCCGGCGCCTTGACCTACGGGCAGTCTTCCTGCTCGGAGAGACGAGCGTGCCCCCTCTTTCGTGGCAGCGAAGCATGGGCCGATGCCTCTTAGAACTTAATGCTTAGAAATCAATGCTTAAGACTTAAAAACTCCCCTTTGCGAGGTCAGCTTAGAGTTCGGCCGCGAAGGATTCGATGTTGGCACTGGTGATGGCAGCGCGGTGGAGGTGCGTGAGTTTCTTGGAGTCGGCGATCGCTTCAATTTCTTCACGCAGGCCCTCAGGAACTCGCTGAAAGCGGATTTCCAACGCCTCGAGGATGGCCTGTTGTTGGGAGAAGATCAGACCCTCTTGACGACCTTCTTGACGGAATTGTTCGGCGAGTGACATGGCGTTTTTACTGAGTTTTGGGTTGCGCAGTGTTTGTTGCCCGAAAAGGGATTTTTAGACAGGATGACAGGATTTACAGGAGGATCGTGGAAATATTAAAGGTAATATAGAGTCTCAAATGTTTATGGAATTGTAAGCAACTCATTCTCTGTAAACTCTGTGTCCTCTGTGGTTAATTCTGCCGGAGGGTGGTGCCGAGATAGCAGATTTCTGTGGCGTTGAGTTCGGTGCATATGGCTTCGAGGGCGGTTTCGGCGCGGTAGGCGATGAGCTTGATGGTGTCGATGAAGTGCTTTCTGCCTCCACGCAACTGGGCGACTCGCTGCTCGGGCGGGAGGTCTTTGATTTGGATGTGTTTCGCAGTGGCTTTGCGCTGGGTTTTGAGAGATTTGAGTTGGAGTTTGAAGGTGGGTGAGGGCTTTGGCCTTCATCCGTTAGCCGCAGTTTAAAGAAACCGCCTTCAGTCCTCTTCAGATCCGAGTTCAATCCCCTCGTTCGAGTCCCGCCAGTGTTCATTGGGGAGAGTGAGCTCAAAAAGCGGATGAAATTGAGCGCCTTCTTTTCGGAAGGGGGTGCCTGGTAGCGGAAGGATCGCTTGGAGTTCGGCTTGCAGGCGCTTGAACGCCTTCTT
>VFJO01000022.1 GCA_009886045.1 Verrucomicrobiota bacterium | reverse complement strand
CGGCGTCTCCGTTTGGTTGGGGAACTGGCCAGATGCTTTCCACTTACTGTGCGCGCCACGGGCAGTATTTTGCAGTGGAAATGGACTGAGAGAAGTCAACGGCGGCGGCTTCGACATTTTCATTGGAGCGAGGCCATGGATGTCCACCGTGTAGGGCGGGCCAATCTAGGAGCTGTGCATGGTCTTCCCATGTATCGCTTTTTCGGCGAGTCATTGGTCACATTCAATGTCCATATCGACAATGCCCGGGATGTCGCCAGCAACATGCGATTGTTTGAGGCAAGCGGAATGGGGGCATGCCACCTCACAGATGGAGCGGACGGAATGGAGGATTACTTCGAGCCGGACAGAGAGGTTGTTCTATATGGCAGTCCTGCGGAGGCGGTCGAGAAGGCGCGGTGGTTATTGGGCAATCCTGAAAAAGCCCGCGCGATAGGCGATGCGGGATTTCAACGGACCATGAGAGATCACACTTTCACAAAGCGAATACCACTTTTGGAATCGTTCCTTCGCGCGTAGATCAAAAATCCAGAAATGCGAGAGGATCGGGCAGCAGATAGTTTTGAAAAGCCATCCTTGTAGTTACAGATAGTCGGTCAGCCCCTTCGTGGCCTGGGCATAAGCTCAATCCCCAAGGTAGCTTGCGCCAGAATTGCCTGTAGCAAAGGGCTCGCGCGCGGATGGCGGCAGTGAAGTGTCGCTCACTAACAAGGTTCATTTCCGCGCGGAATTCCTGGGTGCGTGCCGGGTCGCTGGAAATCCCGCCGGAAGCGAAGACGGCGACCACAGAGCGCAAGTAGATGGCGGGAATGCGACTCCCTACAAGACCTCTGATCATCCAGTCGTAGTCGCCTGCGGCTTTGAGCTCTGAATCGAAAAAGCCAACTGCGTCGAATGCCTTCCGCGAATAAATCGTAGCCTGTTGGCAGATGCTTTTTTCAGCGAGTGTGAGCCGATTCATTTGCCGGTGATTGCGTCGTCTTTCGGTGCCGGAGTTCGGATCTCGGACGATGACATCGCCGAATGCGACTCCTTCGGGAGCGAGTTTTAGGGAGGAAGTAAGCAGGGCGAGCGAGTTCGGTCGGAAAAGAGAGTCATCGTCATTGAGAAAATAGAGGGCATCACCCTGCGCTATTGCGGCGCCTTGGTTCATCGCATCGTAAATCCCTTTGTCGCCTTTGCGCATATGGATGACTGGATAGGGCGCGCGCGCTGCGTAGGCACTAATCAGGGAACTGGTATCATCCGTTGAGAGGTTGTCTACGATGAGATGTTCCATCGGGTGTGTGGCCTGCATCTCGACGCTTTGAATCATGTGGGTCAAAGAGCCGCAACGATTCCAGGTTGGAGTGATAATACTGATCCTCATCGAGCGAATATGTCCCACCAACGCTCGGCGCGATTCTTCCAAGAGAAAAAAGCGGCTCGTTCTTTGAGAGCGGCGGTCATCATTTCGCGCAGCGCCGGTTTTTCAAAAAGTTTTTGGATGGCTGAGGCGAGGCCCTCCGCAGACCTTGGAGTAAAATAGAGCGCATGTTTTTCCGGTTCGAGAACTTCACGGATCGTAGGCAAATCACTCGCGATAATCGGCAACGCAAGTCCTGCGTAATCGTAGGCTTTCGTAAAAGCAATGGAAGCACGGTGAGCCATGTCCAGCGAGGGAATGACAAGGGCATCCAGAAGGCGAGCGGCCGACGGCACCTCTTGAGAAGGCACAGGATCGTGAATGTAAATCCCTCTGTCAGCCTTGCCGACGGGTGCAATCTCTCCGCGTCTGGCCCGACCATAGATATGCAGTTCGTGCGTGGCACCGGTGGCTTGGCGGATAAGGTGCCAGGTTTCAATAAGCCATGGGATTCCCTGCTCTTCCGAAATCGAACCGAAGTATCCGAATCGAAGAAAATGGCTATTGCTCGGAGTTGTGGCCACAGGAGCGTAAGTGGCCGCCAAGCCGATATTGTTGCGTGGAATCAATGGGAAATTGTCCGCAAGAATTTTTTCCAGTGGCAGGCAGGTCGTAATCAAGTGGTCTGCAAAACCCAAGGCTTCAAATTCACGTCGGCATTTCTGGTGCTTTCGATCACGCGTGAGCATCTCCAGTTGGTGGACTTCGTAGACCAAACGCGGGCGATTGCGGTCACTCAACAAATAGGGCGCAAGAAACCGGAACAACTCTGGAAAACTTGCCGTGCTCACGATGTCGCCGTTGCGAGTCGTCGCACGAAGATAAGCCAGGGCAGCCCAGTCGAAAATCGCATTGATATGCAAAGGGCATCCGCCTGCGACGCGGCGCAGGCTCGGAAGGCCGCAAAATTCCAGCTTCGCGACGGGCTCGCCCCCGTGCACTTTCAAAATCTCGCACTCCTTATTGAACGAAGCGTGCACCAGCACCACGCGCCAGCCTTCTGGCGCATTGCGGGCAAGTGAAATCACATGTCGCAGGCAGTAAAGCGCATGAGCGCTTTGATCGAGAGGATCTTGATTCAACAAAAAAAAGACACTTTGCCTCATAGCTAAGATTTGTTTAGTTCCCGCAAATCATCTTTAGAAAACTCCCATGCCTCGCGGCAGGCGGCGAGCACGCGATCAACGAGGATTTCATTCATCAAAGCACTTGTCGGGATTTTTTTTGCGGCCTCCTCACCAAGCCACGCCTGTGGACGAATGATCCAGTTTTTAACCTTCCACGGATGGTATTCAAACACAGGAGATGGGCCAAAAAGACAAACCGTCGGGCAGCCAGTTGCGGCAGCAAGATGCATTGCAGCAGTATCCACGCCGACAAAAAAAGCAGCTTTGCGCAATAAACATGCGAGTTGAGACCACGACGCAGAACCTGCGGTGGTGGTCACCTGCGGGCCAAGCTGATCACAGAGGACCTTGGCTTCCGTGACTTCGACATCCCCCGGCCCGCAGCTCAAGACGATATGAGGCACAAACTGCAAAACCTCACGGAGTAGCTCGCGCCATCGTTCGATCGGCCAAGACTTGCGTGCCCATCGGGTATGGAGGTGAACAACAGCATATTGTGATGGGGCAGAATCCCATGGAACCATTCGCTCCAAGGCGAAACGCAACGCTGGCGGATTTTCTGGCAACTCTAAAATCTCTTGGGGGCAGGTATAATCTCTCTCGACCTGATGTTTCGAATACCTCTTGGTTTTGCAAATGTATTGAAAGAAGGGCCTCCAGAGACGGTGTAACGAACGGTGTTCATTTGTGCAGCGTGACTTGGTCTTGGCTGCGAGGGCGAAGAAGCGGGCGCGGTCGTTGTCTGTGAGTTCAAAGACGAAGTCGAAATCCGTGCGGCGGAGCACGGCGGCGAGTTTTAAATCCGCAATCCAATCCCCATGACTCCGCTTGCTTGCGTCGGGGTTTGCTGTGGTTAGAATTATGTCGATTTCAGGGCATCCGACGAGAATTGCATCGCATGATTTTCGGACAAGCACCCAGGTTTCTGCGTCTGGAAACTTGGCTCTAGTTGCAGCGATCGTGGGAGTCAGCAGCAGCGAGTCGCCGATGTGACGCAGTTTAATAAAGAGGATTCTCATGAAAATCTGATCGCGAGCGAATATTTTCAGAAACTCATGAGAACCTCATCCGGATTTGGCTGCGGAGGATTATGCCCAGAGCAACGAAGAGCGTGAGGGTGGAGAGGATGAGAACTGCGGTGTTGAACCAAAGGATGCCGACTTTGATGCCGAGGTATTCTTTCACGGGACCGAAGAAGACATTGAGGTGGCGGTTTTCGCGGTAGTCGCTTTGTTCCATTTCGGCTTTGGAGACGAGGTCGGTGATTTTTTGATTCACGTAGACCTGCTCAGCGGTGAGGCCGGTTCCGAATTTGGTGAAGCGCGCGGGCTTGAGTGGCTCTCCGTTGATGATGTCGTCGATACGGCGAAGGGCAGCGCGGAGTTGGCCAGGTGTGGCGGCTTCCAACCCCGAGAGGAGGGCGAGGGTGTCCTTGAGATCCTCGAGGCGTTCTTCCTGGGCCGGAGAAGGCTTTCGCTGCCGAGCCAGTTGATTGATCATCGACTGGATTTTCTCTTGGCGGCTGGTGAGGGGATTGAGCTTGGACTGTGCAAAGACAAGGGCCTCGTAGGACCAGCGGGCGGGCATGATTTCACAGATGAGAGGAACCTGCAGGTCGCTGCGTGCCGGCATGGCGCTTTTGGGGTGAAGGTTCACCCATTGTTGAATCGCATGGATGAAGTCGAGGTTGCGGTTCATTTCTTCATACTTGATGAGAGCGCCGCTGAGGATGATCTGGGGAATGAGAATGACTGGAATAATCAGGATGCCGGTCTTGCTTTGAGCAACGAGTGCGGAAATGACGAGCCCTATTGCAGCGCCGTTGGCGGCTGTGAGGAACATCGCGGTGAAGACGATCCAAAATCCATCGCGCAGAGAGAGCAGGGCATTTCCAATGAGAGCAAAGAGGGCGCATTGGATGATGGCGAAGAAGCCGAGGGTGAGAACTTTTGCGAGGATGTAGTAGCCGATATTGACGTTGAGATTTCGCTCGCGCATCAGCACGGAGCGGTCATGAATGATGTCATCCACGCTGTTAGTGAGGCCTAGGAACATGGCCACCACGAGGGCAAGGAACAAATAGGTCGGAATGTGAAAGGCCGAGGCAAAATCGTAAACGGAGCTTTCCGAATAGCGCAGCACCATACCGGTGAGGAGCGCCAAAAGGGGAGCTTCCAAAACGGTTGTGAGAAGGTTCGCCCTATTGCGGAGTTTGCTGAGAAACGCGCGGCGGAAGAGGATGGTGAATTGACGGAAATGCTCTTTCGGCCGCAAACGTTCGCGGCGACGCGGATCCGAGGGCGGCGGCTGTGCCGTTTCTTTTGGTGGAGCCGGTTGTTGAACCTCTTTCATGAGGCGGTGGGATTCGTATTTGTCGCGCCAGTAGTCCGGCGAGTAGCGACGGGCGGGCACGAGCTGTCCCCGGTTGTTTTCCTCCAAAATGATGTCACCGCCGAGATCGCGCAGCGGAGTTTCGAGTACGTCGAAAATGAATTCCGGCCGCGTCGTTCCGCAGGACTCGCAGCCGCCGGAGGAGGGGGTCGGCGTTTCTCGGCTTTCGGCTTGGGCGAAATACCGCAGCGTTTCCTGGGGCGTTCCAAAAAAAACCAGCTTGCCGCCACGGTCGAGAACGAGGGCCTTGTGAAACATCTGAAAAATGCGCGATGTCGGCTGGTGAATCGTCACCAGAACAATCTTGTTGTGCGACATGTCACGGATGATTTCCATGATGTGCTCGGAGTCCTTCGAACTCAGTCCGCTGGTGGGTTCATCGAAGAGGAAAATGTCCGCAGAGCTGACCATATCGAGGCCGATGTTCAGTCGCTTGCGCTCGCCGCCGCTGAGGATTTTCTTTTCTGCCGAGCCGACGATGGATGTCCTGCGTTCATTAAGACCAAGTTCAGCAAGCTTGCTGTCAATCCGACGCAGGCGCTCGCGGCGGCCGAGATGCGGGGCGCGGATGGCTGCGGCAAACTCGAGATTTTCCTCAATCGTGAGATGCTCGTCGAAGGCATCGTATTGTGGGATGTAGGCCACGTATTTCCGGAGCGACTCGTGGTTTCGGTAAAGAGGAAGATTGTTGAAGAGCACGCCGCCTTGGGCTGGCTGGAACTGACCTGAGAGAGCGCGCAGAAGCGTGCTTTTGCCGCAGCCGCTCGCGCCCATCACGCACACCATCTCGCCGCGTTCGACCGTGAAGGACACTCCGTCGATGGCCAGCGTCCCGTTGGCAAATCGGCAAACCAGATCACGCACGTCCAATGTGCGGACGACATTTTTTTCTTCTTCGATGAGGCGTTCCGAGAAATTGCAACGAAGCACTTGGCCGGTATCAACACGAATCGTGTCGCCATCTTCCAGAGCACAAGAATTCCGGACCGGCACACCTTTGACGATGATCGGCCGATCGGCTTGGAGGACTTCCATCTGGCCGATTTTGCGCTCGTAGTCACACGAGATTTTTAACAACACGTCGCCACCGGTTCCTGGAGCGAGCAGGATGTCATCCTCTTCGAGCAGCCCGGGGTTGTTTGAAACAAGATACTCGCTCTTTGATGTCTTGAGGAGGAAGCGACCGCCGTAGGAACGGGCCCGGAGCCGCAGATAGTTGAGGTCGAGTTCACTGTCGTCGTGAAAAATAATTTTGTCTTCGAGTGTGGCAATGACCTCACGACCCACATTGAGGCGGGCGCCATTGAGTACGGCATCCACATTTTTAAGAGCCTTCAGCTTGACGCGGAGCCCGAAGGCGACTTGCAGGCACGATTCGCGCGAGCGGTTTTTTTCCAGAGTGACTTCATCATCCTTATCCACCGCGACGAAGATTTCTGGGAGTGTTACGTTTTTCTTGGCGTTGAAGTAAAAGATGAGGTCCGCATAGGAGAGCACGACATCATCCACGAGGACACGCTGGCCGGGATAGAGGCGCGCGAAGCTGCCGGGTTGCAGTGCCCGGCCTTGAACAATGAGCATGCGGCCACTGAGATTTTTGATGATGACGAGATCGCCGAATCGGTAGGTGTTCAGGCGTTCATTCGGTGCAAAGTCGTCCAACACGACGTCTGTATTGTCCTTGAACCCGAAACTCACCATCTCGAGGGGCGAGGCGCCGGAGCTGTAAATCGAGGAGTCCGCTTTTTCATCGGAATTCAATTGGTAAACTATATCGATCGCCTGCGAGGCCATGCCGAGGCGTGACATGAATTCGTAATACGCCACGACCGCCTCACTTTTCAGGCCAGCCCGCGCAATGAGATCGTAGAGTTGAACGCCGAGGAGAATCTTGCGCTCGTCACTGAGACGGCCAGCCAAGTTCTGTGCCATGGCATCGAGATCCTGCTTTTGTTGCAGCGCGTTTCGGAACAACTCACGGAGCTCCGAGTAAACGGCATCGGGGTAATCGTAGCGGAGAAATCCAAGGCTGGAGTCGATTTCCTCCTCGAGCAATTCCCCGTCCACCCTTGAGAAGGCCGCAAGGACTTGAATGAGGGTTGGAAGAAGGTTGGGGCCCTCGGTGACTGTGCGTGGCTTGCGCTGGATGCGGCGAAGGATGTGCTTGCATTTGGCTTGGACGCGGGCGGCCACTCGAAGCGCTCCTTCGAGTCGACTTTGTACGCCACCTGGGCTCGCTGGTGAAGAAGCAGGTTCCACTTCGCGGCAGATTAGCTCTCGACCCGCTCTATTGCAATGCGCCGCTGGGCATGCTTGCGGAAAATTGACACTCTTGGGCAAACCCGCTTTGCTTAGCGAAATGATTCGTCTCACGCTGCTGTCGAGCTTGGTTCTGATGACCTTATTTGCATGTTGCTCTGTTCCGGAAGGCCCTGCCTCACGGCTACCGAAAGCCAATGTTCTCCCTTTGGCGATCGATGAAGATTACCAATTCCGCAAAATCTTGGTCTCATCGATCGATCCCGACTACATCGAGCCCGAAGCCAAAAACGACATGATTCTCTTCGAGCGCGCTAGGCGCACGTTTGGGGCGGTGGACTCCACCGAGATGGATCAGAGGCACGGAAATTATTATACGATTTTTTGGCGGAATTCCACGCGTTCCGATGTGACTCTTCGCTTGGAATACCGACATGCCGGCTTGGGGAACCATGTGATGGCCATCGAGCGATCCTACCCGGATACGGTTGGCTCACACCGCTCGACTTTCGAAGTTACGGGCGACGATTTTCTGGAAAATGGCCGAGTTTCGGCCTGGAGGGCCATATTGATCGTGGAGGGGCGGATTGTGGCGCTCAGCCAGTCCTACATGTGGAGGTAGCAGGGGTTTGACATCCCATTCTTCGGCTTTAAGTTGGAAGGGTTACTTGTGATCAAAATCTCCTCAATACTTGTCGGCAGTGAGAATGGCACTGTCTGGATGAAACTCGAGGGCCGAGGCACTTTTGAGAATTCGAAGTGCGTTAAGGAATTTGTTCAGCGAATGATTGCCAAGGGATGCAACGCCTTTGTGCTCGATCTTGAAAAATGTGAACTCATGGATTCAACATTCATGGGCACTCTGGCTTCGGTTGCATTCAGCCTCCGAGATTTGGAAAGCGGCCTCTTGCGCGTGGTTCGCGCGAATGAGAGAAATTTTTCTCTGCTGGAGGGGCTTGGTTTGGACCACCTCTTCCAGCTCGAACCTGAACCAGTTCGCGACCCCCCCCCTCTCTTCGTACGGCGGGCCCGCTTAGTTCAAACTCCGATGAACACAGGATCGCCATCTTGGAAGCCCACGAGGCGCTAGTCGATGCAGACCCCCGAAACGCTGTTCGCTTTCAGGATGTGATTGAATATCTGCGACAAGAAATTGCAGACGGCAGATCGTGTTGAGCCAAATTAATCGCTCTTGATTGGCAGGGCGGCTTTCTCGAGAGTGGGGTAGCCGATTCCTACATGTGGACATTTTTCATTTCTGCACTCTTAGCCTCTTTACTGGCTGCCGTCATTATTGGCAGGCTCAGGAGCAAGCGGAAAATGCGCGGGCTCGAACTCAAGCTCCAAGACCTGCAGAAAGAAGAAGACCGGGTTTTCGATTTTTTACACGGAATTGGCGCCGCCTTTTCCGAAGGCGTGGGAAGTTCCGAACTGCATCGGCTCATCGTTGAGAGCTCGCTGCGCATTCTTGATGCTCAGTCTGGAGCCCTCTATCTCACAAACAAAAGCGATACGGCCTTAACTCCGGCATTTATCACACATGGATGCCCGCCCTTTGTCGAAATTCCTACACATATTCTGAGGCAGGCAAAAGCAAGTCCCGCAGCCATTGAAAGTTTTTTACAGCTTCAGCCGGTCCGCAAAGAGGCCACCGGTTTGTTTCCGGAATGCTGGAGAACGGAAGCGACTCGCTTGATTCAGTCTGGGAGCGACGAGCTCCTTCCAGCGCATTCCGCCATCCTGGGACCTCTGGTTTACAGGCATCGCATGATCGGTGTGATGGCGTTGGTGAATCCGATATCGGCACCCCCTTTTGAAGAAAAGGATCTCAAAGTCTTTCGAGCTATTGCCGAGCAAAGCGCTTTTGCTCTCTACAACGAAGCCGTCTATCTCGAGGCGGGAGAAAAAAAACTCCTCGACCGTGACTTGGAGATCGCTCGCGACATCCAACGGATTCTCTTACCCGACTCGGATCCGGTTTTCCCAGGCTACGAACTCAACGCGATGAGCCTCGCTGCACGGCATGTGAGTGGAGACTATTTCGACTACATCCCTCTAGGAGGAGATCGGCTCGGCGTGGCGATTGCCGATGTCTCCGGCAAAGGCGTTCCCGCCTCTCTGATTATGGCCATGTGCCGTGGCGTTCTGCGCCGCGAGGCCACGGCCACGGCAACAGCGTCGGATGTTCTGCAGAGGGTGAACTTCCAACTTTATCCGGACATCAAGGAAGACATGTTCATCAGTATGGCCTATCTGATTTTAGAGGGCGGAGCAGGCCGGGTCACGCTCGCACGGGCGGGCCATGATGCCCCGCTCCTTTACCGTGCAGCGAGTGATACTGTTGAAAAATTGAATCCCAAAGGCATGGCTCTGGGGATTGACAGCGGCGAGGTCTTTAATAGAGTCTGCGCCGATCTGAGTTTTGTGATGGAAGCTGGTGACTGCATTTTGCTCTACACGGATGGTGCCACGGAAGCTATGAATCACGAAGGGCTTGAATACGGGATAGAACGCCTCACCGAGGCACTCCGCACCAGTGCACCACATGGGGCCGCAGGCGTCGTCCGACACATCTCGGAGGATGTCAGAAGCCTGACTGGGGCCGATTTCAAGCACGACGACTTCACACTCATTGCCATATCAAAAAAATGAATACTTCAAACGAATCTGATCCCCTCGACGACCAAGTCATGGATGCACCCGTCGATGCGACGCCAGAGGGCGAGATCGCCGATGTGGATTTCCAAGCCGAGGCCGCCAAGCTCAAAGACCTCGCGCTGCGGGCCCGAGCCGATCTGGATAACTTTCGCAAACGTTCACTTCGCGAAAAAGAAGATGCGATCCGCTACGCCAATAATGGCCTGCTGGAAAAACTTCTGCCTGTAATTGATAATTTCGAACTCGGTCTTGAAGCAGCGCGCAACGCGACCGATGCCACCTCCGTTCTGCAAGGCATGACCATGGTGCACCGACAGCTCCAAGATTTTATTAGCAGCCAAGGGCTTGAGGAGGTTGCGGCCGAGGGCGAATCGTTTGACCCCAATAAACACGACGCCGTATCGCAGGAGTTCAGCGCCGATATTGCCGAAGGCCAAGTGATCCGCCAAGTTCGCAAGGGTTATAAACTCAAAGACCGCCTCCTTCGGGCCGCGTCAGTGATTGTTTCCAAGGGTGCCCAATGAGCCGCAAAAGAGATTATTACGAAGTTCTCGGTGTTGATAAAAATATCGGCGAAGACGATCTGAAGCGCGCCTATCGCAAGCTCGCCGTCAAATTCCATCCCGACAAGAACCCCGGCGACCACGAAGCCGAGGACAAATTTAAAGAGCTCGGTGAGGCCTACGAAGCGCTGAGCGATCCGAACAAGCGCGCTGCCTACGACCGCTACGGCCATGCCGCCTTTCAAAATGGGATGGGTGGGGGCGGTGGGTTTCACGATCCGTTCGACCTTTTCAAGGAAGTCTTCAGCGGTGGCGGCGGCGGAGGAGGAGTCTTTGAGCAATTTTTTGGTGGGTCAGGGGGCGGCGTGGATTCCTCCGGCCGCCAGCGTGGATCGGATCTTCGCTACGACATGCAGATCACGCTGGAGGAGGCGGCGAAGGGCTGTGAAAAGGAAATCGAGATTCGCAAACTCGATGTCTGCGAACCTTGCAGCGGCTCGGGGGCACAAAAAGGCAGCAAGGCGGTCACGTGCCCTACCTGCCGCGGACGCGGGCAAGTCGTCGCCTCGCGAGGATTTTTTCAAGTCGCACAGACCTGCCCTGCCTGCCACGGATCGGGTCGTATTATCGAGAAGCCATGCACTTCCTGCCAAGGCGAAGGGCGCGTCGAGAAGACCAGCCGAGTCAAAATCAAAATCCCCGCTGGCATTGATGGTGACTCGCGCTTGCGCAGCACGGGCGGCGGCGAAGCGGGACTTCGCGGCGGGGCCGCGGGCGATCTCTATGTGGTCATCCACATCAAAGAACACGAAGTTTTTACGCGCAACGGCAATGATCTTGCCTGCGAAGTGCCGATTCCTTTCACCACAGCCGCACTCGGCGGGGAAATCCGAGTGCCAACGCTCGACGGCGCCGTGAATCTGAAAATTCCCGCCGGCACACAGGGTGGGTCCACCTTTCGCATCCGCGGCCTCGGAATGCCAGCCCTGCAGGGTTTAGCCAAAGGCGATATCCTCACCTACGTACAGGTCGAAGTTCCCACGCGCCTCGACGCGGGACAACGTGAAGCACTCGAGCGTTTCGCAGAGGTTTGTGGTGAGGAAAACAATCCCATCCACAAAAGTTTTTACGATCGCATAAAATCATTCTTCGTTTGATCTCATGATCCTCTCTGCTGCTCAAATGCTGGAAGCGGAGAAAGCAGCCTTTGCCGCAGGAGCTACGGCCGAGGGCCTCATGGAAATTGCAGGTCGCGAGGCAGCGCGGTTCGTTCAACAATTCCACCCCACACCCGGATTCTGCCATGTGTTTTTTGGAAAAGGACACAACGGCGGTGATGCGCTCGTCGCAGCGCGCCACCTCGCGGAAGCCGGATGGACGATCAAGCTCGAAAAGACATTTCCGCACGACGAACTCGCCCCCCTCACCGAGAAACAACTTGCCCGCGTCGGGCTGACCCACGGCAGGACAAGCCGACCGCTGGTGATCCTTGATGGTCTCCTCGGCCTCGGAGCTTCGGGTGAACCCCGAGAGCCGATTGCTTCCGCAATTCGCCATATCAATGCGCTTCGAGTCTCCGAAGCGGCCTGGGTTCTGGCGTTGGACCTGCCCAGCGGCCTTGGCTCCGACCTCTGCGTTCAAGCCGACGCCACGGTGGCAATGGGGTTTGCCAAAGCATGCTTGCTCGCCGACGCTGCCACCCACTTCGTTGGCCGGCTCGCCGTGATTCCTCTGCCAGGCGTTCAGGCTCCCTCCGGGGCCGATCCATCCGAAGTCCTGCAGTCGCAGAACCTCCGCGAGTTTCTGCCTCCGCGAAACTTCGACACACACAAAGGCCAATGCGGCCGTGTTGCTGTGATTGCCGGCAGCCTGAAATATCCCGGCGCGGCTCGTCTTTGTTCAGCCGCCGCTGTGAAGGCCGGCGCCGGTCTCGTGACACTCTTTGTGCCCCCAGATATCGCCCCCATCCTCTCAGCCGCAGTGATTCCAGAGGTCATGGTCAGCCCTGTGAGCGACCTGAGTGAAATCCTCAATCAAAAATTCGACGCCGTTGCCATCGGCCCCGGGCTCGGACGCGAGCGCGACGAAATGGTGCGCGCTTTCCTCGCCAAATGCACCACGCCATGCGTGATAGATGCCGACGCCCTCAATGCCATTTCCCACGACCCAGCAGCCCTGAAAAACCACGCCGGCCCACGCCTGCTCACACCCCACCCCCTCGAGATGGAGCGTCTTCTCCCTCAAAAATCCCGCACCCGCCGCCAGTGGGTTGAAGACTTCGTGGCCGAGTATCCCGTCACCCTGCTTCTTAAAGGCTCCCGCACCCTCATCGGCGAAAGCGGATCACCACCCGCCTACAACTGCACCGGACACCCCGGCATGGCCAGCGGAGGCATGGGCGACGCGCTCACGGGAGTCGCCGCCGCCCTCCTCGCCCAAGGCAAAACACCTCTCCAATTCGGAAAAATCGCCGCCTGGATCTGCGGACGCGCCGCCGAACTCGCCCTGCGCGACGGCTCCGCCTCCCAAGAATCCCTCACCGCCTCGGACGTCATCACCCACCTCGGCCCCGCCTTTACCGACCTCCGCGACGGCGTCCTATAAACCCGCCCTCACCAAAATACGACGGGACCGCGCCCACGCGCGGGAAATCACGGCGCTGACGGAGCATCGCCCTCCAGGGGGGAATTAGGGGGCTGGGGGGACGTCACCTTCCACTTTTGTTTTGAGGTGTTTTTCGTGCCAACGGAAGAGGCTTTTGGCGTCGCGGAAGACTTCTTCCTGGGTGCTACCGAGGAGGACGATGAGGACCTCGGAGCCATTGCGCTTGGCGCTTGCGACGAGGCATTTTCCGCCTTGGAGGGTGAAGCCGCTCTTGAGACCGTTGAAGTAGGCGGGGCGGTTCCATAGCAGCATGTTGGTGTTTTCGAGTAGGACGGTGCGTCCATTGCCGTAACTGAAGGGAATCATTTCCTGTGCGGCAAAGTGCCGGATGAGAGGAACGCGGTAGGCGTGGTAGGCGATGATGGCGGAGTCCCTCGCGCTGGAGTGTTGGCCGGGCGAATCGAGGCCGTGAGGGTTGAGGAAGACGGAGTTTTTGGCGCCCAAGCGACGGGCGCGGGCGTTCATGCGCGAGATGAAATCTCCATAGGATCCATCGGCCGCACTGGCGAGCGTGCTGGCTGCGTCGTTTGCGCTACTCACGAGCATGGCGCCAAGAAGGTCGAGCCTTCGGTGGCTGGAGCCTGCGATGAGACCGAGTTTGGTCGGTGGTTGGAGTTGGTCCCAGATTGTGACCTGCACGTCGCTCTCGAGGTCTCCTTCGGAAATGACTTCCATGGCAGTGAGGAGCTTTTGTGTGCTGGCAACTTGCAGGGGCTCGTCGGCATTTTTTTGATAAATGGTTTGGCCTGATTGCGCGTCAATCATGATGGCACTTCGAGCGCGTAAGGCAGGCGCATCTTTCGTCTGCATGGCGAGCGGCACGGGGGCGGCGACGGTGCTGGCGGGTTTGAATCCGGGCTCGACTGTTGAGTCGGGCGCCATGTAGGCGCAGCCGTACAAGATTGCAAAAACGGATGCCGTAGCGAGCGGTGTTCGAACGAGAAATTTCAGGCCGCAGAGCGATTGGTTGCCACCTCGGCAGAGTGGCGTAATTGGTGTCTTCATACACTTCCACTGGAAGGCCGGGAACCCTGTGAAGCAACCTCTGGAGCGTAAAAGCAGGCTAAGACCCCATAGAGGCCCTTGTGTGTGGCTTTTAATTTCAGACCATGGAAAACAAACCTGAAAACCCTAATGAAAAGCATCGGGCATTGAGGAATCTGCTTTTGCCTAGTCTCGCGTTTCTGCTTCTTGCGGCGCTTGTGATCATCGCCTTTGCTGTGAGGGGATCTGCTCAGGCCGGAGGCACGGTAACACTTCTTTTCTTCGACCGAAACGGCACGGTGCTCACTCCCACGCAGGTCCGCACGACTTCCAACAATGGCGGAGCGGGCTACAACAGTGACTTTTTGTTAAACCCAACAAACATGCGGGCGATCATGAGCGGGCCGCTGTATACATCCGGCACAAACATGACTTTCAATATTCCCTCGCAAGCTGTGGCGTTGGCGTTCAACTGGCCTACTCTGCCTGGGGGCTACCAACTCCTCATTCTAGACAATGGCGGCGTGGGATTCAGCACGGGTGCGACGATCAATTTCACCTATCAGGCCGCACTGGATGTGAAAAAGAAACTCGATGCGGCGCTCTCGGCGCGACCCGACTACGTTCGGTCGGAGAAATTCAACACCGCCTATCAGTCAGCAGCCTCGCAGCTCGCCAGTGTCGATGTTTACAGCCTGGAATCGGCCAAGGGAAAAGCAGGTCAACTGGCATTGGACCAGCTTGCTGTAGCCTACGATGCGATCCTTGCGGAGCATGGCCCGGTGTACGCAGCAGCGAACAAGGGCACGGTGACACCTTGGATCGGCTTCACGATTGATACGGTCTCAAACTACCAAGCGAATGTTGATCTGGTCGCCACAATGGCCGCTCCATACGCGTGGATTCGCATTGCTTTTGACGCAGGTCAGGCCCCTTCAGTTTACACGACACTGGTTAACTATGCCAAAAGCAAGGGAGTGAAGGTGCTCGGCCAACCGGTGGATTCCACCTATGATAAAGGCTACACGCGGGCTCAATACAAACAGCGCTTCATTGATTATATCACAGCCTTTCCGCAGATCGATGCGTGGGAGGTGGGCAACGAGGTGAACGGCAGTTGGCTCAGCAGTGACATCGGACTGCGCATCGCGGATGCGGCCGCTGAGGTGAAGGCGCGCGCCCCCGGCAAGCCGACGTTTCTGACATTTTTCTGGCAAATCAATACCGACTCGGTGGCGAACTCTATGTTCACTTGGGCGAATGCCAATCTCCCCGCCTCGACGCGGGCCAATATCGATGTGGTCACCTTCTCGCAGTACCAGGAGCAAGCTCCCATGGGGGTCGTTTTTGACCAAGTCATGAAAACCCTGCGTGCTGAATTTCCGACCCAGAAGATTGGCTTGGGAGAATTGGGTTACTGGATCGCAGGCCAGCAATTCTGGTGGGCCTACAACCAGACGGACACCGTGGCAGCCAAGCGCGCCGTGGCAGAGCAATACTACAATGCAAGTTTTGATTATGCTGGCAGCATCGGCGGCGTCTTTTGGTGGACCTACATTACAGACTTTAAAAGCGATACAGCCATGCAGCAAATCGTGAAAAACCTTCGCGACAAACTCCAAATCGGATCCCCCACGCCGACTCCGACAGCTACTCCCACTGCCACGCCAACGGCCACGCCGAAAGTGACGCCGACTCCAGCGCCGGACGGGATGGTTTACAACGGATCTTGGTCTGCCACGGCTAAAATCCTCGGCTTGGCAAGCTATCAGGATTTTTTTCAAACCGTTCGAGTCACACCCAATTCGAACTACACCACCAGCGTGTGGGTGAAGGGCAGCGGATCGCTAGAGCTCCAAGTGCGGGGCAATGCAAACTGGACAAAGAAGCTATCCTCAGTGCGAGTGAACGCCAGCTCGACTTGGACAAAAGTAACCACGCCCGTGTTCAACGTCGGAAGTCGCCAACGCATTTACATTACCTTCGATACAGCTTACGGCAATGCCGCAGGCACGATGTATCTTGACGAGGTCTTCGTTGGAACGTCAGGCGGTGCAAATCGCGTCACTAATCCCGGCTTCGAAAGCGGTCTCACCGGCTGGAACAATGATGCCCCGCCGTATTCAGTATCCAACAAGGGCTCTGATAATGTTGATATTAACCCGAATCCAGCAGATTAACCACAGAGAGCACAACCGAAAAGGCAGAGCCTTTGAGATAGAGCAACCGAAGGTTGGCCCGAAGGGTGAGCCGAGCGGGAGCGAGCGAGTTATAGGACACAGAGCATGAGTTGCTTAAAAATCCACGAGCATTGCATGTTTTGTGTTACCTCGAACATCATCTAACCCTCCTGTAGATCCTGTTAATCCTGTCATCCTGTCTTAAAAAAACCGCTTCCGAATGTAGACCAAGCATCGGAAGCGGTTGAGCGGTTGGGTTTAGAACGAGAAGTTCAGGCTGGTGCTGATCATATTGCTTTGGTAGGTCGCGCTGCCAAAGTTGATATTATAGAAGATGGATCCGCTGAGATTTTCCCCAAACTGGGCTGTGGCGCCGACTCCGGCGAAGACGCTATCGCGATATGGCGTAGGGGTTTCGTAGTCGAAAGATGGTCCGTTGCCAGCATCGAGGCTTGCGCTCATGGTGCGGGCGTTGTTCATGAACTCGTGCTGCCAGAACATTCTCACCTCGGGAATCAGCATAATTTTTTGGTTCAGGTTCCAGGTGTAGGCGATCCGGCCACCGAGTGTGCTCCGCAGGCTGTTGGCGTTCTGCTTTGCGAGGGAGAGGTCGAGGCTCTCAGCCCCGGTTTCTTTGAAGCTTCCAATATTGGCCGCAGTGAATTGCAACCCAGCGATCGGGCCGAAGGTGAACCTCTGAATCTCAAAGTCTTTACCAAGGTTGATGCCTGCGGTGAACTGAGCGCTGGTCGGATCCGCCGAGGCTGTGCGGTCGATCGTGCTGAATTGGATCGAGCGCTTGGTTTGATAAGCGGTGTAACCGCCACCGATCACCGCGTCGGCGTGGTAGCCATCCTTCGCGTAGCTGGCGTAGGTGCCAAAGTTCACACCATTACCGCGCATATTACTGCTGCCACTATATTTGGCGTAGGTGTAATCGTAGCCTGCGTAGAGACCGGTTACAAAGTTTTGGTTCCACCGGTAGTCGGAGCCCACGAGGAAGCCACCGACGTCGCTGTTGTAATTTTGCAGTGTTCCTAAATTGATTGTGCGAGAGAAGGTGCCGGTCCCGAGTGCCCATGCATTCCAGTTTTTCGATGGAGAACTTTCCGCGACCGGACCCGCACAGATGCTACTCCAATCGATGAGACCGCCATCGTGAGCCTCGGCAGCGTTTGTGCCGTCTCTATCATTCACAAGCGGCTGGCTGATGCCGCCCATTGCTTGGAAGCCAGCAATACCGAGGCGCACGGAGCTAATGCGTTGATTGAGGAACTGCGTTTGGGTAAATGCCTGCTCAATAGCAAGATTACCCAGGCTCTCGTAGAAGCTGACGGAAATCTGATCAAAGGAAGCTGGGTATTGATCAACAGTTTGGAGATCAAGGGCCGTGCCCACGGTTTGGCGATCTTTATCGTTTGAATTAAGGAAATCATTGAGGGCCTTGGCAATGCTTGCTTGGTTGCCGGTGAGTTCTAGTCCGAGATTTGAGAAATCATCCGGAGCAAAAACCAACAACCCGATCGTTCCGAGATTCAAGAAGCGGGCGCGCAGGTTGGCTGGCACAATGATCGAGTCGAATGCGCCAGTGATGCTACCGGCCTCAATGATGTCGTAAGTTTGGCCGAAAGCTAACTTCATGCCGCCGAAAGGAATCACATTCAGCGTTCCGGCAATAGTCATTTGGCCGCTGACCACGAGGCGGTCGAAACTTGAGGTGCTGGCAATTTCGATATTCAATTTACCACTCGAGGATTGCTCATAATTTCCAGCGATGGTCAAGGTGCCGGGCGAGTTGCCAGGGGCCACCACGCCGGTATTTCGAACATTGCTGACGATAAGCCCGGCTCCACCGAGAGTTCCGAGAGGATTCACTACAAATTCGCGGGCAATAGCTTGGCCATTTACGGACAGAAGCCCTTCGTTGACATTTGCTTTGCCTGTCACAACCAAATCCGTCTTTATATCGAGCGTTCCGATTCCATCCTTGTTCAAGTCGGAGTCGGCTACTATCACACCCCCGGTGATCGTGGACGCGCCATCGTTCACAGTCAAAGTGCCTTTAGATAAAAGCAGTTTGCCGCCGGCTTCGATCTCCAGACTTCCATTGGATTCGAATGTGAGAGATTTTACCTTGTTGACGGTGTTCACTGTTTTAGTTGTCGTATCAATGATGTAATTTGCCACAACTGGCGTGTTTGGACCCCCGTTGTTTTGGATGTGATACCCGGCTATTAAGTCCGTTTTGGATATGGCGTCTTCGAGAGTGTAAACAACGCTTCCGTTGGATACTTCGAAATTGCCGATTAATGTCGTGGTGGCGCCTGCAACTGCTTTGAGCTGAGCTGGAGCGAAATTGGTGGTTCCGTTGAAGGTGACGAGGGTGTAGGCCCCTCTATCGAGAGCTTGGACTCCTTTGAAGTCAAACACTCCGCCAGCTCCTCCATTGGTGAGGTTCCCCGCCACATTCATTTTCAAGTCCTGAGACTCTGGTGAGTCCCCGGTATCAAAGTAAGAAATCGTGCCATTATTCCAGCGGAAGTTTCCACCGACCTGCACGTGCCCTGCCATTTCCTGAGCCGAATAGAGGTAGAGGCTGCCGTTGTTGAGGGTGAGGTCTCCTGTTCCAAGGGCGTTGTATTTCGCCACGGAGAGGATACCAGAGTTGACGATCGTGCCGCCGCTGTGGGTGTTATTGCCTGTGAGCGTGAGCGTGTTGCTACCGAGCTTGGTTACTGAACCTGTACCGCTGATGGCTTTATCCAGCGTGAGGTCATCGAAGCGATTGAAGGCTAGGTTGCCATTGTTGATCCAAGCTCCTGTTCCCAGTGTGCCGGAGGTGCCACCATTGCCGACCTGCAGCGTACCGCTTTGAATAAGCGTGGTTCCTGTATAGGTATTGTTTCCAGTGAGAATGGTCGTTCCGTTGCCACCTTTTACAAACGATCCATTACCAGAGATCGCTCCCATGAAGGAAGTTGTGCGGTTACCATCGCTTGTGAGCGTGAAGCCATCTGTCATCACGTCACCAGTAAGTGAAAGGTTGCCAGTGGCGGCTGTGAAACTCTGGTCAGCTCCGAGCGTCAGATTGATGGCCAGCGTCTGATCAAAGGTGGAGTTATTTACAATACCCGAGGTACCAAGCGTGATCGCCGTTCCGTTTAAGGTGTAGGCGCCAGTAGCATTCGAGCTAAATGAAATGCCGCTGACAGCGCCGGTGTAGTTGTTGTTGATTGATGTGCCGCCATTTCCAGTGAAGGAGACTATGTCATTAGCAAGCGGCGGCAGGCTGTTCTTCCACTGAGTCGTCTGCGACCAGTTTCCAGAAGAGGTATTCCAAATCGCTCTTGGAGTCGGTGTTGGCGCTGGAGTCGGCGTTGGCGTCGGCGTTGGCGTTGGAGTCGGCGTTGGAGTCGGCGTTGGAGTCGGCG
>VFJO01000185.1 GCA_009886045.1 Verrucomicrobiota bacterium | reverse complement strand
TCCTCAATATTCAAACTCATGGTATTCATTTGAGGGAATCCAGTTTTGTCTGTTTGATGAAGGCGTTATTCCAAGTGGCTTTGTAGAGTCTGGTTTCCCAAAAGCTGGCCTCAAAGAGGTTGGAACCATTCATGTTAGATGCCGTGAGATCCGCTCGATCAAAGACCACTCGAAGAAGGTTGGCGTGGCTCAAATCGGCATGGGTAATCGTCGCATCCTCGAAAGTGGACCCTTGAAGATGTGCCCGGTTGAAGGATGCATGGGAGAGTTTGGCGTCGCAAAAGCGCGATCCCTCCAAGTTGGCTTGAAGGAAATCGGCATTCTCTAGGTGGGATTTTTCCCATATCGAGTTTTTTGCGGACACTTGATGAAAAACGCTTTCTGAAAAGTTTGCCTCGCCTCCAGCACGAAGGTGGCTCAATTGTGCACCGGTAAAGTTGGCTTTTCGGGCCGAGCTTTTCCTTAGGTCGGCATAGAAGAGTTGCGCGCCGCTCAGGTTCGCCCCATCCAGACATGCCCTTGAAAAATCCCCGCACAGAAAGGCCGCATTCACCATTTGGGTGCCACGGAAGCTGGCCTCCGAGAAGTTTGTATGCTGGCCGGTGGCGTGAGAAAGGTCGGCGCCATCAAAGTTCAGCCCGGCAAGCTGTGCCCCATCCAGAAAAACCTTCCCCCATTTGGCATCTTGGAGGAGGCATTGAGCCAGATCGGCTTCTTTGAAATTTGCCAGAGTCAGCACGCTTCCACTCAGGTCGGCCCCAGCGAGGTTGGCTTGGGTAAAGTTGGCTCCGAAGAGTTTGGTCCCGATGAACTTGGCATCAACGAGTCGCGCTCCTGTGAAGTTAACCCCAGAGAGATCAAGCCCGCTAAAATCAACTCCCGACATATCCACCGCAGGGGCTCCTTCACGCAGGAGTTTGAGGACGTTGAGTTTACCTTCGCGCAGGAAATCCTCCTTGGTGAGTTTCTTGGGAAAAAGATCCATGAGAGCTTGATGCTTTTTCCGGCCCTCTGCAAGCTTGGCGGCTACGAGGGCTTCCACCTCTTCAGGACTTGGGACATCCGGCTTGGGGGGCTCATGTTTTTTAAAAAGATCCGCCAGGGGCCCCTCGGTCGGTAGGGCTGCGGGCACCTCGATGCCATGTTCCTGCAAGCTTTTTTGGAAGTCGCTGAGCGAGCTGGCCATCGCGGCAGGCCTGGATGCTTTGGCCGCTTTTTCTTGGGCAGCATAGTCTTGAAGCGCCTGGGTTGCGTCTTTATACACCTGAGCCTTCAATTCATGCATCCTTTTCTGGATTTTAGCCAACTCCAAAGGGATCGCATTCGGATCCAGTTTTGGTATTTGAATCTCCGTAGCAGAAGGGTTTAAAAAATTCTGAATCATTGCCTGATACTCAGCTTCGGAACGAAATGGCGTGTTCAATGGCTCCGAGAAAAAGAGAAGATTCTCGATATCATGCAACTTTATGGTCTTCACCGCACACCGTCCCCGCCATACCAATACGAGAGTCTCCGTATCCATGTCGACCCAAAGTGTGTCAAGGTTCATACGCAACTCCTCGAGTGGCGCAGGAGACTTGCTGACCATTTCTTTAAAACGACTTACAAAACATCGCACTTGCAGGCACGGGAGGCGAGATGTGTAGTGGGGCTCTGTGGGATGAATGTTTTCAAAAGCCAGTTCCTCGTCTCCACCCCAGTATCCCGATAGCCATTGACTGGGCGGTGCCGCGTTGAAATAGGTATAATCAAAGTCATCTGGCAACCACGGCCAGCGCTCGGCAAGCCAGTCCTTGCCGTAGGTGCCGACTTTGCAAGCCCGCTGCTCCCAATCGCTGGGGATCGGCCCAAATCCAGCCGGCACGACTCGCGAATCCCGATGCTCCACCGGAGTGTTCAACTGCTCCAGCAGGGGGAGATGGGTTGTATTTTTTCCGCATCCCAGCGGATTAAGATGATAATTAAAGCCACCCCAAGCATTCGAATAGCGCAGATCCACACGCGTCAGTGGACTTGGCTTTCCAGGTGCGGATTGGAGTAGGCCTTCTTTCCAAACGCGCGGTCCGATAGCTTGGATTTTTTTCTGTAAACTCCCGGCTCGGAAAGAGATCGGGAAGGATTGCCTTGGCATGCCTTGGGGACTGTGCCCTGTTCCCACCAGCAAAAACTCGCCCTGTGGCTTGATCGGCACAAAATCCGACCCATATCGAATTTCGAATTGATCGCTTCCGGTGAAAGGCAGATCCCCTCGGGGCGAGAGGGCGCCATCCGGATGCGCCCGGGCCGTGCTGCCATGCACCAGCTTGAATGTGCCTTTGACGATAAAAGTCTCCGTAAGCCCGCAAATATGCGGAGGATATTTCTCTGGAATATTTGACGGAATCCATGCAACCGAAAGGAATTCGGGATTTCCGTTAATGAGGTTCATACTGTGATGTCGTCCAAAGCATCAAAAAATTCCTCCCCGGTCGCTGCAGCCTCAGCTTCGGTAGTTTGGGCTGCAGTCTGAGCCTCAGTGGCCGCAGCAATAGCAGCCTCTGCGTCTGACGTATCTGCGGGAGCAACCACTACCTGGACCGCTGGCATGCCTAAATTGACCATGGGACCGATGGTTGCGGAGCCTCCTTCTAACTTCATACTGGCGCCTCCGCCACCGAATGTAGCCGATGCATCGCCCGCCACAGTTACGGCCGTAGCAGATAGGAGTTTCGTTGCACCATTTGAAGAGACCGTGGCACCAGTATTTGAGGCCATGGATATTGCACCGATGGCTTCCACTGAGGTATTTCCTCCTGATGCAATGGTTGTATTTTGGCCTGCTACCATTTGATTGTTTGCTGCTGCGGAGTTGGTCGTTGACGCACTAGCATAGTTGGCGAATGTCTCAGCGAAAATTTGCTGAAGTGGCACGAAATTAATGCCTTTAGCCGTTGTAGCTCCAGTGTCACTTTTCAACTCTACCTTAGTCTCAGTCCCGGAGATAAACTTATAAGCATTTTGAGAAATGAAATCATACTTATCCTTTTTCACCCAAGTCATTTCAGTTCCGCAGACTGTTTTTTGGGTGCTTTTTAATATATATTGTGTATCCCAGCCTAGAATATTGGTCCAGCGCAAACCGACATAATTGGAGCAGGATAGGGGACCGTAGTTAGAAATATACCCGCCAGCCACATTGCTATTGTATAATCCTACAACGTTGCTATTTGAGGCCCCCAGAACCGAAGAAGACTTGACTCCTGTTGTGAAGTCTATGTTGGCTCCGCGGTAGATTTTTGTATTAACGCCCCATTTATAGGAAGTGAAAGCTGGACTTTCAGCATCATTTGTATCCCAAGGCATTGATTCATTCGCGTCGCTCATAATTTATACAGGTGGAAGTGAGTTTTCATCATTATAAGTTGCTCCAATAGAGTATTGAGAGTCATTGTGAGGGGAGTAGAACATGATTGATTGTTCTCCCGCGGTTGGGTTAAATCGGATGGCGTTTACACCGTCATCGGATATGTAAGAAAGCAAGGCTCCCTCTGGCAAGGGGACAGGCGGGGGTTGGGAACCATTATACAATCGTCCAATGATGAGAGGGCGGTCGGGATCTCCTTCTTCGAATGCAACGACCACTTCATTGCCTACACGGGGCACGAACATACTTCCCCATCCCATGCCGGCGGAGAGTTGGGAGGTGCGAATCCAGTACGAGGAATTTTCGTCGGATTTTCCGTAGCGATCCCATCGGAATTGAAGTTTTACACTTCCTATGGGGCTAGTATAAGGTTTGCCGTCTTGACCTTGGGGGCCTGTGACAACAGCGGTCTGGAGGCCGGGAATAAAGGGTTTGGGCGTTCGTTTCGCACTGCGGAAGGGGGTGTTTGCTGGTTGGACTTGGAGGTTGCAGTGGTAGGTGAGGGATTCCTTTGTGGACGAACGGGTATTGTAATCGGGGTTGTTGATTTCGATGTCGGCGGTTGTTACCAAAAACGAATCATTCTGATCCTTCCTGGGAAATCCGGTCAGTTCAAATCGGTATCCGGAGGCTATCCCCAAACAAACGGCGTAGGCGGATCGGATGGATTGGCGGCATTGGTGCTCTTCTAAGCGAATGCGAGAAAAAAATTCACCACCGTTGTTGGAATAAAACCCACCCGGAGCGTCGTAGCATTCGAAGGCTCCGTGAGCGTAGTCCTGATTGATACTGGTTTTTTCCAGAAGAATGGTCTTCGGGTTGGCGTAATCGTAGTCATTCAGGGCGAAAGAACCCGGTTGCAAGCGCTGTCGCAGACTCCAAGTTTGGATGTGCTCGATGTCGAGGCGGTTGGCTTCTTTGGATAGGTAGGGGATCGTGTCATAGCCAGGGTATGGCTTGTGGCAGGTCGAAGAGTCACAGAGCACAAGCGTATGGTCTCCATCCACATGCTCGAAGAAATAATAGATTCCTTCTTGTTCCATCAGGCGGTGGACAAAGTTGAGTGCCGTTTCTCGATACTGGACGCACATTTTTTTGTAGGGATATTGCTGCGTCAGGGCATCGCGACAGGCAGAAAAACCGAAATCAGAAAAGAGTTCTTTGAGGATCTGGGGAACTGTCATGTTCTGAAAAACGCGGCAATCGGAGGTGAGGGCCAGGAGCGAAATCCATGGAACGATGGTGGCTTGGTAAGTAAAAAGCCCGGCTGGAACGTCGAAACTTGTCTGGACAAATTCTTGGATATAGCCGTTGAAGTATCTGTGGGCGTTGTTTGGAATATCGACCGTGATCGTGATTTTTTGGCCGAGAATTTTTGAAAAATCGATCGCGGCATCTTCACTTGTGAGGTCCGCAGTGATCTCGAAAGGCCTACCGAGTTCCTCATGGATTTGTAGTTTCCTTATCAAAAGCACATCGCTACCCAGTGGGGTGTCGAGGCGGATGAAACGATTGGCTTGATTGGCTTGGTCGCTCATGAAAATTACTCGAAGGAATACACGAATTTTTCATCCGCCGCACTCACGGAAATGCGAGAGAGAGGAGTGTTGGTGAGGGTGCGATTCAGAAATTCGCGACTGATTTCCGGCAGGAGCGTCTGAGTCAGTATGGCATCGACCATGCGCCCTCCGCTTTCCACCTCGGTACAGCGACTCCCGATGAGTGCAATCACTTCATCATTATATATCATAGGGATTTGGTATGATGCCGTGACTCTGGCGCAGATGCGATTAAGTTGCAGGCGGATGATGGTGCGGAGCATCTCGTCGCTGAGCGGGTAGTACGGAATCACGACCAACCTTCCGAGAAGGGCGGCTGGAAAAGTCTTGAGCATCGGCTGGCGAAGCGCTTTGGCAATGCCTTCGGGGTCGGGCATGAGTTCGGGATCCTTGCACATATTCAGAATCAAATCGCTACCGACATTGGTCGTGAGAAGGATGATCGTGTTCTTGAAGTCCACCAGGCGACCCTCGCCGTCCTCCATCATGCCTTTATCAAAGACTTGAAAGAAGATTTCGTGAACGTCGCGGTGGGCTTTTTCCACTTCGTCCAAAAGAACAATGCTATAGGGTCTGCGGCGAACGGCCTCCGTAAGCACGCCGCCTTCACCATATCCCACATATCCGGGAGGCGCCCCCTTGAGGGTGGAAACCGTGTGTGCCTCCTGGAATTCGCTCATGTTGATGGTGATCATGTTAGCCTCTCCCCCATAGAGGGCCTCGGCTAATGCGAGTGCTGTCTCGGTTTTTCCAACGCCGCTGGGGCCAGCGAGCATGAAAACACCAATAGGCTTTGTCGGATTCACCAATCCGGCACGGGATGTCTGCAGGCGGCTGGCTATGGCGTCCAACGCATGCCGCTGGCCGATGACTCTTTGCTCGAGGTTCTCTGCTAAGTGGAGGACGGCTTGTATCTCATTTTTGACCATTCGACCCACGGGGATACCAGTCCAATCGGCAACGACCGATGCCACCGCTTGTTCGTCCACTGTGGCAAGGATGAGGGGACTTTCACCTTGGATGGTTTTGAGTTCCTCTTCGAGTGCACGGAGATCCTTGAGAATCTCTTCACAGGGCGTAGTTTGATCGGTGGGCTGGGCCTCGGAGGTGAGGAGTGCTTTTTTCTCTGCCATGCGGGTCACGATGGATTTTTCCATTTCCCACCGCTTATCAAGGGCGGCGAGCCGGGATTCCTCTTCGGAAAGAGAAGCAGCAACGGACATTTGTTTCTTGGCGTGGTTTTTGCCAATACGGGTTTCCCGAGCAAGAATTTCCTCTTCGGTCTTGAGGGAAGCTATCTTGTGCCGACAGTCTTCAATTTCCGCAGGCACACCGTGCAGACTCACCGCAACGCGAGCACAGGCGGTATCGATGAGGCTGACCGCCTTGTCGGGTAATTGTCGGGCTGGTATGTAGCGATGAGAAAGGCGAGCTGCTGCCTCGAGAGCTTCCTCCAACACCTCGACTTTGTGGTGTTTTTCCAAAATCGGGGCTAAGCTGCGGATCATCACGACGGCCGTTTCCTCGCTCGGTTCTTCGACTTTGATCACTTGGAAACGGCGGGTGAGGGCAGGATCTTTTTCAAAATACTTTTTGTATTCGGCCCAAGTGGTTGCAGCTATGGTGCGCAGCGTTCCTCGAGCGAGTGCTGGTTTGAGGAGATTGGCCGCATCGCCCTGGCCGGCAGTTCCTCCTGCGCCAATGAGGGAGTGGGCTTCGTCGATGAAAAGAATGATCGGCTGGGGTGAAGATTGCACCTCCTCGATGACCTGCTTGAGGCGGTTTTCAAATTCGCCTTTGACTCCCGCACCAGCCTGCAGAAGGCCGAGATCGAGGCAGTGCACGGAGACATTCTTGAGAGCCGGCGGCACATCGCCAGATGCAATGCGGAGAGCAAAACCCTCTACGACAGCTGTTTTTCCGACTCCTGCCTCGCCTGTTAGGATCGGGTTGTTCTGTCGGCGCCGCATCAGGATATCGATGATCTGACGGATCTCATCATCTCGGCCTAAAACGGGATCGATCTCTCCTCGAGCGGCTTTATCCGTCAGGTTGACAGCAAAATTGGCTAGTGCTTCCTTTTTTCCAGATGCCGACGAGGTGGGGCTACCGGAATCTACCACAGACGTCTCGTCCTGAGCATTTTCTGGAGATCCTTGGGTGATGGCATCGAAATTCTCAGTCAGTTCATCGAGACGGATTTTGGAGAATTCTCGTGAAATTCCGTTCAGTATTGAAGAGAGACCGGAAGTTTTCAGGATGCCGACAATGATATGCCCAGTGCGTATGCGATTTTTCGCAAAAAGCAGGCTCGCATACACCCATCCTCGCTCCACAGATTCTTCAAGATGGGAGGAAATATCTGTTATCGATGTCGCGCCCCTCGGCAGGCGATCTAGTGCCGCAGTTTGATCTGCAGCCAACCTCGAGAAGTCAATCTGGAATGCTACTCCAATACGATGTATATCAGAATCAGGGAGTTGAAGGATCTGGTTCAGCCAGTGGTTGAGTTCAATGTAGGGATTGCCACGCAACTTGCAAAAGGTGGCTGCACTATCTACCGCTTGAAAAGCAATCGGGTTAAGTTTTCCAAATAGGACATTTCGACGTATTTCGCTCATAGTTGTTAGGTGAATTTTTCGCTGAGGATTTCTGATCTATCTAAAATCAAATCGAAAGAATCGGTAGGGCTTGGTTGCGATTTCAGCCAAGTCGTCCAGCCAAGCCGAGAATTTCCACCGAGTTGTATTGGTGGGATATCCGCCCCCTTGAGAACGAGTTGCAGATCCCACTGAAATTGACTTGATGTGTAAAATGCAACCCAGTCGCTGAGATTTTTAAATGAAGCCTCGGTGGGGAGAAATGTCTCGAATCTAGATAAAGCCATTGGCCCAAGCTGAATGCGAAATCTGTTGTTAATTTCCCAGATTTTTTCTCCCAGCATCGAGTTAATGCCAAGCGAGGCACAATCTTCAGAATGTCCAATTGAGAACGATATTTTTTCGGAACAACGAGCCATTGGCCGATGAACGAATCTACATTTGTAGGGATATCAAAAAAATCCGAAATGATAGATTCTAAACCTTCAGCATTCTGGGTTTTGCCACTGAGGTGTCCAGAGTAAAAAAGCTTCGCATTTGGAGGCAGCGAATCCTTCGGCTCGGAGCTTCTATGATTCCCTCCGAAGACACTCCCAATGTAAATGGGGAACCGACTCTCACTAGGTCGATCATAATCAACGGATTTTTGATTAACTGCCCAAGCCCGATAAAAAAATGAAATCAGGCGGTGATGAAAAATATCAAGGAATGCACTCAGTGTTGTGTCGCGGACGTTGCGCATGCGCTCGGACACAAAATCCGTGAATTGGATTGGGAGAGGGCCATTTGGTCCGAAAAGACCAAAGAAGCGAACATTCAGCTTCGGGGGGCGTCCGCCAGACTGCTCCTCGAAACTCTCCAAGGTCGAAGTGGGAAATGCCAAATCGGGTTTTTGTCCAAAACGCACAGGCTCTTGCTTGGGAGAAACCGCAGTTCCAATTTTGGGTCGGGATTTATAAAAATTTTCAAGGGAACGCAGTGCACGGAAAAAGTCAAAACCAAAAGGGTTTGACTGGAGTTGTTCCGTGATGGATTCCTCTAAAGAATTTGTTTTCTTCCCGTTCTGGCCGGCCATCGGATGACTTCCCCTCTTTGTTTGCTTTTAATAACCGTTTCCGTGAATGAGTTAATCGTGACTAAACGCGAAAAAAACTGTTCAAGAACCATTCCCAATACGAATAGACCAGATCCAGCAAAAGCAATATCGTCAAAAACAATCGTAATTTCCAACCCTCTGGCAAATGTAATCGTATTAGGACTTGGAATTCTGCGGAGCACTGGAAGTGATCGGACAGAGACAATACCATCGATTTGCTTTAATGTGGATTTATCATTTGAGTCCACATAAAGTTTTAGGAGTTCACGAAGCGTATCTGCCCCTTCGCTTTCTGAAGAGTCTGTAACTGATAAATAGTTTAACGACAGATGACTAATTAGGCGCCATGCAGTTTCTCCTAGGGCCAGTGAGGGTCGCGGAGGAGTGGGACCCGATAGACAATACGCTCCGGTGACTGGACCATTGAATTCGATTGTAAACGGGTTGCTCCGATCGCTCTGGGTCAAACGCATTGGAAGATGTCGATTGGTGCAGAGCGCAGAAATGCCGATTTGTTCCAGCGAAGAGGAATAAGGTGCCGAATTTCGATCCACAAGACTAATAAAAACCTCGGTGCCAGAATAGGAACTCAAACGGCCAAAGCGTTTTTCACGGTCACTCGGAATTCGTGCGGAGCGGTGGATTGTAAAAAATCCAGCGTTTGAGGAATTCGATTCACGGGCTTGGTAGAAAGAGTGAAAGCTTTGTTCTTCACCTGCATGGTTCCCGTATCCTTTGACAGATTGGATGGAAAAAATCTCAAAATCTAAAGGGCGAGTCCGATCTACAACAACATGAAATTCAGATTCCTTCTTTGATAAATCAATCCTATCTGGATGTTTTTCAAAAAGATTTATTACCGGAGAGCAATTTAAATTGAACAGTGCCGCATTTACAGAGGGAGCAAGTGTGTGGTCGCTCTGGCTGAGGGGTAAGGCAATTTCAATCCGATTTCCAGACGCAGCCTCAAAGGATTTTGCAAGGCCATTAATTTCAAAAAAATGGAATCGTTGGGGAAGAGCAAAGTATTCTTTTAAAAGCCGGTAGCCTTCGAAAGAGGTATTTTTCGGTGGGAGAAGTGCTTCCGATTTTTCATGCCCTACCAGTCGAAGGCAATTTTTGGGTAAGGCTTGCCAACCTTTTTTAACATCCAATGGATCTCGTGTCCAACCGCCAACGCCATGGGCGAAAAGATGTTCCAGTATGGTGGATGGGAGACTATCGGAACCATGCACATGAAATGTGAGAGAGTCAAGATGTATGTCGCGGATTTTAGTTTCTGCAGTTGATTCCAATGTGAGGTGGAAGGCTGAAACTCCCTCCGCTGATGGTGGCAATGCCAAGGACAAGACATCTCTGTCTAAATACTTGGCATCCATGACACAAATGGGCCATACCTTAACGCTATGTGAAGTTCTGTAAGTGCAGGGTGTAGAGTCAGAACTCCCACTCATAGCCCTTATTGATTTTCCTTTGGGTATATCAAAGCCATCTGCCAGGGCTTTATTCTTAAAATCCGGATCGAATCGAACAATGGCCATGGAAGGTGTTGGGCAGAGATACTCCGGATACACGGTTTCTAAAAACGCTTGAGTAAATCTGGGAAATTCCGCGTCAAGCTTAAGATGAATCCTAGAAGTCAGATAAGCAAATCCCTCAAGAAGTCTTTCTACAAAGGGATCTGGACATGTTTCCTTGCCTTCATCGTCCAGAGCGAGCCGGGAAGCGATCTTCGGATACTCCTTTGCAAACTCTCCAGACATTTGCCGTATGTGTTGGAGCTCCAAATTATAATAATCAAGAATCTGGTTGTTCATACCGATTGGTGGTTTCTGAACAGGTCCGATACGCACTGGCCGGTTTCCAAATCCAATTGGCTTTCTAAGATAAATTCTTCGGGCATCGGATTTGCCCAGAGGAGGCCGCGAATTTCTATCCCTATTGTGTTTGGCGAACACTTTTTGATTCCTGAAATGGCTTTTACGGAAATGGAACGGGGCAAAATTCGGGGTTCAAACCTTATAATAGACTCAGTGAGCTGAGATTCCAGTTGGTGAAAGTTCAGACTACTAGTCGTTCTTCCGCACAAATCTGGTGTTCCGTAATTGAGAACCGAAGATTCGACATCAGGGTATTGCTCAAAACCATCATTTAATACATGAGCGGAAGTATTAAATAACCAACCTAAATCTCGCAGCACATTTTGCCTGAATTGATTCATGGTCAGGCTTCCTCGAGAATGAGTCTCCGTTCTGTTTAACGGATTGTCATCGCACAAACGATCAAGTAAGCAGGGAAGAAACGCTTCGTTCGAAAGAAAATTAGGCATTGCCTTCAATCGGCTTACCAGAAATCTCGGGATTTAAGAACTCAATGCTGCGTATGTCGAGAAGAGAGTAGTCCATCTGATCGGTGACGAACATTCGTTGACCTCGACCGGCATAGAGTCCATGAGGCATTTGAATCCAGTCTGTTTTTCGAGACAATTTTAGGCCAGAATCCGTGCAATTTTCAGTGCCAGGATAGCGTACTGGAACAAAGGCGTTGGCGCCCCCTCCGTTTGTCCAAGTCATTTTTGCGGGAAACCAGATCAAATCCCTTAAATCATTAGGGGCATCAAAAGAAATTGATGCAATTCTGTTAAAAGGCACCCAGCGATAACACCCATCCATAATGACTTCTAAAAGGGGCCCCATTCGAGTGTCTGAATCTGCGAGCCATGAAAAAGATTCACCGTTAAGCTTTCCGGGAATGGCAGGAGCGGATTCCAAGGCGGAATCGCGAAGTTTTTGAGCTGCTTCATACTCTCCCGTAGCAGCAAGCTGACTCGCTTGAATGAATAATCCCATCCAGCTTTCTGGCTCTCCAAAGATGATTGGGCTTTTTCGACCAGCAAAAATTTCCGCACGAAGGAGTTCGCAATCAAGCACAGGAGCGAAAATCTGGGCAAATAGGGATGACGCGGCATTCATTCCCGCCAAGATTTGCAGTTGCGTCTTGGCTTTTTCCCAGTGGCCGAAAAGCGAATTAACCTGAAAAAGAAAGATCCTTGCTTCGACATTGGATGCATCAGCACGCACGGCACTTTGTGCAGCGGCTAAGGCTTCATCCAAATTGCCGGATTTAATGCAGTCTTCGGGTGTCATTCTAAAAATTAGACCCGACTCCTTGATCTACAAGGAGTCGGGAATTCAAATGTAACTTCTATTAAGAAGCTTTGTTTTGTTTGACATCCCAGCCGGTTTTTACGGTTCCGCCTAGTGTGCCATCTGCTTTCTGCTCTTTATATTGATGCTCAATCTTGCTGAAGCTCAATGCATAATGATCGTCTGGAATACCGCCGTTATCTTTTGCTGCAATAACTTGGTATCGAGTTATGATACAATCGCTCAGCGTGTAGGTGCTGAATTCTTGCTGTTCTTTGCCAGCTTTGCGTATCGTGAGAACGGCAGAGGAAACATGGCTTCCATCCGCACAGGCCTGCATCAATTTTGGGCTGGCTTTGGAATGCTTGGAAACAAAGTTAAAATCATGGATTTGAACTTTTCCTGATCCCGCTCCACTGCCTGTGGACTCGGAACCGGGTTGTGCTGCGCCCCACCAGAAATCAACAATGTCAATTTCGTTGGTGTGTTTGGAATCTTGGCTTTCGCCTTCGATGTCCGTTAATTTAAGGAAGTAATCGGATGCCATTGTAATTTAGTTTGGATTTTGTATTTTCTACTCTTGTTTAGTCGCTTATGTAAAACATAAACGAAATCTGGTTTCTTAACTAGCCACTACCCTAAGCCCCACCTTTGGCTGATGGGAGCTTCGTAACCAAACGAAGGGATACGGTGAGACCTTCGAGTTGGAAATGCGGTTTGAGAAAGATTTTGGATGTGTAATACCCAGGATTTCCCGGAACTTCCTCCACGATCACTTCAGCGGCAGCTAGAGGGTATTGAGCTTTGACAGATTCCGAGGCATTAGGATCGGTTGTAACAAAGTTACTGATCCATTGATTTAGCCAGCGTTCCATGTCACTGCGCTCTTTGAATGAACCTACTTTGTCTCGGACGATACACTTAAGATAATGCGCGAATCGACAAGTGGCGAAAAGATACGGCAGGCGTGCTGCCAAATTCGCATTTGCTGTTGCATCCGCATCATCGTAAACGGCTGGTTTATTTAATGATTGGGCTCCAACAAAGACGGCATAATCTGTATTTTTCCAATGTGAAAGCGGCATGAGACCATTCTTGGCGAGCTCCGCTTCACGGCGATCTGTGATAGCCACTTCGGTCGGGCACTTCATGTCCACTCCTCCATCATCTGTAGGGAAAGTATAAACTGGCAAACCCTCTACGAGCCCACCACTTTCGACGCCTCTTATGCGTGCGCACCAGCCATTGAGCTTAAATGCGCGGGTAATATTTGCACCCATGGCATAAGCTGCATTGGACCAAGTAAATTTGTTTTCGTCGGCTCCCTCGGTGTCTTCCTCAAAGTTGAACTCATCTACTGGGGATGTCTTAGATCCGTATGGCAGGCGTGAGAGGAAGCGAGGTATCGTGAGACCAATATATTTGGAATCCTCGGATTCACGAAGTGAGCGCCAAGGTGCATACTCCGGAGTTTGGAAGATTTTGGTAAGATCCCGCGGATTGCCAAGTTCTTTCCAGCTTTCCATGTTCATCAGGCTTGGAGCAGCTGCAGAGATGAACGGGGCATGAGCTGCAGCGCAAATCTGGGACATTCCCGAGAGCAGGGCTACATCCGGCGAGCTATGATCAAAAGCATAATCTCCTAGTATGCAACCATAAGGGCTTCCTCCGGGTGACCCAAATTCATCTTCATAGAGTTTTTTGAAGAGTGGGCTTTGATCCCATGCGGTGCCTTTATATTTTTTTAGGACTTTGCCAACCTCGTTTTTTGAGATGTTAAGAACGCGGATTTTGAGTGTCTCATCTGTCTCCGTGTGGCTTACAAGATGATATAACCCACGCCAACTGCCTTCTAAACTCCTAAATTCCTCGTTGTGGATGATCAGATTGATCTGCTCGGTGAGTTTCTTGTCGATTCCAGCGATGATTGATTCAATGGTTGCAAGGGCATCTCCCTTGATCAAGGAAGTGCCGATGAGAGCTTGCTCGGCCAATGTTTTAACCGCGGATTGGACGGCTTCGCGAGCTTGGTCGGATTTTGGCTTGAACTCTCTGTTGAGGAGGTTGTCCAACTCAGAAACCTGAAGTGACTGCTGGGTGGTTTGTGTCTGCTGTTCTTGACGTGTTTCGGCCATGGTAGTGTTCGGTTGGGAATTAGGCTGCAGGTTGTGTTTCGGACGTGTTTGCAGTTTCCTCAGGAGGCTTTGGAGCGGCAGCCAAGGACTTCATTAAAGCAGGATCCTCGAGAATCTTCGCGAGCAGCTCTTCTGCCCCGCTTTTTCCGTCCATGTAAGTCATGAGATTGGCTAACTCGGTGCGTGCCCCGAGCAGTTTGTTTAAAAAACCAACCTTCCGAGCGACAGCGGCTGGAGAAAAATCCTCCATGCTCTCAAACGTGAGATCAACACTGAGATTGCCCTCGCTAGTGAGAGTGTTGGGAACTTGGAATGCCACACGAGGTTTGGTGGCTTTCAAACGCTCGTCAAAATTGTCCACATCAAACTCAAGAAACTTTCTATCATCCACGGCCGGCAAATCCTCTGCTGGCTTTCCAGAAAGATCGGACATGACTGCCATCACGAAAGGAAGTTCTATCTTTTTCTCTGCGCCATAGAGTTCGACATCATATTCGATTTGGACTCGGGGGGCGCGGTTGCGGGCTAAGAATTTTTGGCTGGATTCAGGCATAGTTTAATTAAGGAGATGAAGTCTTATCTTTACGGTGTTTTTTTTTTCAGCAACAAAAATCATTGTGACGAAATTGTAACTTCGGCTTTTTAAAATTGAACTTGATCAATTTTTTTCTTTGGAACCAGTTGCCAAGCGGATTTGACTAACAGAATCGGGAGCAAGCTCGGCCATTATTTGAAGAAAATCAAAGTGAACGAGTCGCTTGGTGCGTTCCAGCAGAAGAGGAATGGGGCTTCCCGGTTCGTTTTCTGAATAATATTTTTGGAGGCGCTCAAGTGTCGATACGACATCATTTCGGCTGTTAATTTCTGTACTGTTCGACTTTGCTTGTGGGGCGTCTTGAGCTGAGGATATTTCTATGAGAGATGGCGAGGCGGTCACATAGGGGGACAATTCTTTTTCCATAGCGGAAAGCTGTTGCAGGAGAGGTAAGAAATTTACCGAGTTTGAGGAATTCGAGCGGGTATTTAAAAAAGTGTTGATCGTTTCAATAGAATCTTTGGCTTTTTTCAGAGCCTCCATATTTGAAGTGAGGGATTCCTGAGGCGTGTCGCGCAGGGCCGCTTTGATCTGCGTGCGATCGAAGACCTTGTTTGTATTCGCCGCAGAATGGCCTGTGATATCCTTGTAGGAAAGTTTACCTAAAAGCGGTGAATTTGTGAGAGGCACTTCAGTCAAGTGTCCAATAAACCGAAGCGGATCTCCAAAGGTTCCAACGGGACAGGCAAGTGACGAGAGAATGTTAATCCGCTCAAGGGGATCAAAATGGTCATCAGGATCAAGCCTGGGATATAAGTCAGTCCAGTATTGCTGCAGCCATTGGGAAATGAGGGACAGCGCCTCAGCCGTTGCCAAGAGGCCGCTGGTCTGCATCGAGGCCAATGCGAAAATCGTGACAACGCGCAAGTCCTTGGAGATGGAGAGCATTTTTTCGCATTCCTCGATCACGGCCCGCCAGTCAGGTTTTACAGCCTCGGAGAACTGGGTCTCAGACTTTCCCTGAATTAAATAATCCAACTCCAGAAATTCCGGCAGGGACGAAATATCCTCGCCACAGGGGCTGGCTGGGTCGATGGGGGGAAGAAATTTTTCCAAGATGTTCATTGTGGTTTGAATTCTGGAGCCACACATAGGGCGTTTTGATGGAGCAACAATCTTTTTTATTCAAACTTTAAGACTTCGAAATTTCGGCTTTACAAAGGCAAGCGAAGGACAGCAGGAGAGGCACAACTACCCAAGCAATCAGGATGCAAAGGGACTGGTAGCCGATGGTTGGGCATTGCACGACGCTCCCCATTTTGAGATTCATGACAATCTGCAGATTTTGAAAAGCCGCTAGATGAGACGCCAAGATTTCTACATCGATCGTTCGTTGCCAAAGCAAGCTGAGATCCATAATTCGCTGGAGTTGAAAGCTCGGTATGGCTTGGCTGAGCGCATAAACCCAGCCTCTCATGATGCTGGCGGGGACAGTATAGCCAGACAGAATAATTTGAGGGATGATCAGGAGCGGCACGAGTAGAATGCTTTGCATGGGACTGCGGGCAAGCGCAGATATCAGTAGTCCGATGCCAGAGCCAATGAGAGAAATTAAAGCCAGCCCTGCGATTTGCCATTGCCAAGTTCCGCTCAACCCAGTTCCAAGCAGATGAGCGGTGCTATAAAGGATTCCAGATTGAAACAAGGTAATCAGGCTGAGAAAAACCCACTTTGAAATCAAATAGGAGGAACGATGGAGCCCGGCCATGCGTTCACGCCGGTAAATAGCTATTTCGCTAATAATGCTGGGCGCGCCATTGCTGCAGCCAAACCAGAGAACGGCAACAGAAATAAAAAACAGCTTCAACGCACTATCATCCATTGTTCCTCTCACTGCCCATACGAGCAGCAGGCCGATCAGCAGTGGCTGGCCTATCAGAATTAAAACATTCCTGACATCCGCACAAAGAACATCAAGTTGTCTGGACAAAAGAACTGGGAATTGAAAAGAAGTTTTTTTGCGTTGTGACTTGACCGGTCTTCTATCGTCTTGGTTGGTAGGTTGAGGGGTTGCTCGGGCTAGATTCTCATAGAGTGTCCTCCACTCGCTTGGTTTTCTCTCTTCAACGCGCTTGAATATGGCGGGAAAAGTCTTGACTCCGAAGAATGAGAGGGCCCCAACTGGCGATCCTGCATATACGATAAGCCCCTCGGCCACGATGACAAGTTGATCAAGCAAGGCAAGATTGGCCATGTTGTGAGTGGTTGTAACTACTGTGCAACCGCCATCAGCAAGCCCCCTTAGCATTTCCATGAGGTTGGTTTCCGCGCCTGGATCAAGGCCTGAGGTTGGCTCATCCAAAAAAATAAGCGGGGGGGTGCTCAATAGTTCTACTGCCACGCTGACTTTCTTGATCTCACCGCCGGATAAGTTGTCAATACGAGAAGCCAATTTCTCTTGCAGCCCTAGTCGTTGGGCCGTTTTAAGAATTATGTTGGCCATCGCAATTTCCGTAATGTCCCTAGGCAGTCGTAGCCTTGCAGAAAACTCCAAAGCTTGGGTTACTGTAAGTTCCCGATGGACAATGTTCTGTTGAGGGACCCAACCGAATTGCGGGCGAAATTTTCCAAGGTTTTGGTAGAGATTCTTCCCGTTGAAAAATACTGTTCCGGAATCGGCCGCATGCCTTCCGCTGAGTGCTGCTAAAAATGTGGATTTACCCGCTCCAGTCGGGCCGATAATTCCAACAAACTCTCCACTTTTGACCGATAGGGATGCTCGAGCGAGAATTCTTCTGCCTTGGATATTAAGGGTTAAGTTTTCGGCCTCTAAACTCACCGCACTGGATAAAGCAACAAGGGAAGTTCCAGTAAATTCAAATTGATAACTGCCCCATTGTATTTGATCACCTAGGGCCAGCGTGTGCCGCGAGATTCTTCGTTCATTGATTCGGAAAATCATCAACTTATCCAAGCATTGGATTGTGACTTGACCCAAAGCGCAGTTTATCTCGGCAAAGCATCCACTGACATCCCCAGAAGGGACGAGAACATCACACTCTGGCATGCTGCCCACTTTCATCAGACCCTCGGATATTTGGATTTCTGTTGCACGCTGACCATGCACAAAAAAAACATCGGTTCGGGGCACGGGTTGAGATTTTGCGCGATACTGAAGGCAGACTTCACCGAGGTGCAGTACATCTCCGGTGTGGAGTTCGCGTTTTGTATCAACCCTGATACCGTTTACAAAAGTGCTACGAACACTCGAGGTGTTCTCAACCCAACAAGTGCTATTGAGTTTTTCAATACGACAATGGCCAAGGGTTACTGAGGGCACTCCTAAATGGATAGTGTCCGAGAGGGAACTCCCAACCGAGCTGATTCCTTCGGGAATCTGGTAAACCGAGGTTGGCAGACCAAATAGAATGGTCAGCTCACAGTCGGACTTCATCTTGCCATTCGACTTTTAAGGATTTGATCAAGGAAGAACAAGCCAGATCTCGGTCACTTGGTTTTCGGAGTAGTGACTGTCGCTGAACAATGTGGAAGCCCCCATCGGCACGGGATAGATGACGTTTTTTATCTGAAATTGTTCTTGGAGAGTATTTTGCACCGTGTCAGCTCGTAGCTGCGAGAGTTGGAGGTTGAGCTGCGCGTTTCCCTGTTTGCTAGCGTAACCAAGAACCACAAAAACAATCGTGGGGTCTTGCATCGCTTTCTGAATTACTGGATTCGAAAGATCTTGTTTGATGCTTCCGAGATCATTAGCGGTCACCTCTTTATTGCCAGTTGCAAATGAAACCCGTGTCAGAAGCTTCATGCCTTTTGCCCTGGCAAGTGATGTGATGAGCATGGTGCGCTGGTTGTCGGTGACATCCGGCATGAGTTCTATGCGCTTAAGAACCTCTTCTTTCATCTTTGTAAAACTTTCCTCATTCATATCGAACCCGATCAATGCAGGCGTCGGAACTGGAGAGGGAGTCGGCTGTAGCGTGGGAGCGGGCAGTGGAGTCGAAGTTGGCGCAGGGCTTGGAGTGGCGGTTGGTTGTGGGGTCGGAGTCGAAGCAGGTGTTTCAGGGGATACCATGTCTTGTGCTCCAAAAGTGCCCCATCGCGACCAGAGTACCACTGCGCAGGCTATGGAAAGAATGAATAAAACGGCCAGAGTGAGAATCCATGTTCCTGTTGACCCAGGCTTGTGTGAAGTCTTTTCCAAGGGACTTCCGCATTCTGGACAAACAAAGTTTTTTGTGATGACCGTGATCCGCTCATTTCTGTAGGCCAGCTTACAGCTAGAATAGTTTGTGCACTTGCCGATTCTTGGTCTCATTTCTTCAGTGTTGACTCATTTGGCATTTTATTTCCAGCATCAAAATCCTGGTCCCGGAGCAGAAGGATCTGGAGGTGGTTTCGCGCTAGGAAATGGTTTTGTCGCCTTCTCTTCTTTCTTCGTAAGCGGAGTGGTGTTCAGCACATTTATAAATCCTGATCCAGCACCCGTTTCATCAGAAAATGCTATAAAATTTACTTGACGCTTGACTCGTGAAAAAATCCAGACGCCGTTAAATTTTGCTAATTTGGGATCCAATCCCTGCTGGGTGGCAACCACGGGAACATCGGGGCCAAACTTCGAGGGAGGGCCGTAATACTTGATAAGGTCGTTGCGAATTCCTTCCCACCCACCAGCGACTTTCAAGGAATCAACACCATTGCTGTCGAAATATCTGAGCTCCACTTTTCTGAGCCTGTTTTGAAGATACGAAGCCAACATTATTGAAATATGCGAATTCGGATTGTAAACCTCATACGCATCCATTTGGTCAGGCTTGGTCGGATCTTTTTTAACCTGAGAAAAAATGCCAAGGTGCGACGCTGGCGATCCCATCTTAATTCCCTGCACGTTGAATTTGAGAACATCTTTTTCCTGCGGCGTCCACTTAGGATGAAACAAAGTGCTGCATCCCTGTAGTGAGAGCATGCCAGCTAGGATGATCATCCTTAACGATAGAGGTTTCATTTCCTACTTCGTTATCAGATTTTATAACGCGCACAACATTTGATGCATCCTTGCAACCAATATAAAACTCCCTCAATCGGACACCAGACTCGCTAGAGCTAATTACAGGTAACCACATGAATGCACTGGGTGTTGGGAGTTTCATCGGCACATGTAGTCCCAACAGTTGGGAGACTGCAGGGGGAGATGGCGGAAGGTGCGGAATTTGAATCTCGAACGGAGTTCTGCCTCCCATTTTTCTACATTTCTCATTTACTCCTTGCAGCCTGCGATCAAGTCTTCGGCTAGGCGGCCGATGGAGACGCTGCGGGCGGTCGGTTTTAAGGTCGTGATGCCATTTTGGTTAATGTGTTTTTTGCGTGGGAGTTCGGTGGTCATCATAGTGCTGAAATATGATGGTTTTTGCTTTGTTTATGGCTTGATGTAGGTCTTCGAAGTCTTTTTGCAGCGGGGTAGGGAGCTGCGCGGTGTTTTCTGCGGTGTTGCAGGTAATTTGAGCGTAATCCACTAGCCAGCATAGTGAAGTAAAGATTGCCTTGCCGTCTTTTTCATTAATGCCGCTTTCCGTATTTCGGTTCATAGCGTGCTCCTTGGTTCAATTTCCCGTTATGAGGTGTGGGGTCGGTGGCTCGAAATTCCCAGTAGTCGGGCTCGGGATCGTTGCAGGACTATCCGTGGACTTCGAGTGTGTGGATGGTTTGCACTTCTTCTGCAGAGAAGCCTGGCGAGGGTTTGGGGAGGGTACGGATTGAGCCAACTCATCGAGGAATTGCTCTCGCAGACGGACGGCGAGGCGGCTCTGGGGGCAGAATAATTACGTGCCATAGTTCGGGAAGAGATGAAACAAAGCAGGGCAGGGACCGCGTAATGTTTAGGGCATACCCCCTCATCCGTATCATCCGCTTTGGCAGGAGCCGCAAAACGGAAAGCCAAGTCCCAACACCGTAGTCTGGCGGGGTATCTGCGCTTTTTTGTAGAATTCTTCCATAATCTCGAGTCACATGTCGGTGACGAGTGGCCAGGGGTTGCGAGGCGGCCTCGCTTTTCAGTGTGGATTGGGAAACATACAGGTTCACACGGCCAGGATAGGTGCGTCGCTGGCGGGCAGACACTCGTTCCGCCGCATGGGTCAACACTTTCAGCGACGCGCGCTGTGAGCTGTGCGAGCGCGGATCCTTGACATCCGGCACAACCGCCTAGCCGAGTATCCTGCGCCGCTCGGAAGTGAGATTTTTCTCAAACTCGTCAAAGGCGAAAAAACAGCGCGTCTCCTCCCTGTGCTTGGGAGGCACGATATTCGTCATCAACGCTCATAGAGAGGCCACCCCAATCTGTTACGATCGTGTTACGTTTCTCCTATAAATCGCCAGCGGTAAGAGAGCGGAAGAGGCGGGATTTGAACCCGCGGTAGGTTTCCCTACGTTCGATTTCGAGTCGAGTGCCTTAAACCGGGCTCAGCCACCCTTCCATGAAAGATCGATGCGAGGTGGTTGCATCGTGTTCTTCTCCGGTAGGTCATAAGACTGCTCACTCTTGTTCGCAAGGAAATACTTTTCATTTTCACACCTTGCAGTCTGCTTGCCTGAGTTTAATGGTAGATCACGTAAAATGGATTCTCAATCAAATGGCTCGGAATTAAAAGCTCTGCCGCCCCGTCGAGTTGTTTCTGATGCGGTCAGCGAACCAGATGTGCCAGTAAAGGAAACCGAGGAACTCGCAAAACAACTCGCCAAAGTATTGCTCCACGTTTTTTCTGCCAAAACCTCTGCGGCACTTTCAAGCGAGGACTCCGACCGGCTCCTGCACGGTAAGAATCCTGCCAAGCCCAGCGGATCGAAAAAAAAGTTCAATCCGTCACTTTCCGACTCAAGTCCCAAGCCTGCCCAAGTCGAGTCGCCAGCTGGCGAATCTCCTGCTGCTGCTAAACCACTAGAGCGTGTCTCGTCATCTCGCCGTGCCAAATCCAGGCGTTTTTCTTTTCTCAAACGCCCGACCCCACTTGGAATGCTCTGCCTTGCTGCTGCTCTTTCCTTCGCGATATCGGGTATCTTTTTCTACTCCCTCGGCAATCGCATCGGGCGCTCAGCGGGGGGAGGTGAGGTGGTCAAGCTGAAAACCGAACTCACTCCTGAAACCCAGCAGTCGTTTGATAAAATTTTGTTAGACATCCAAGAAGGCCGAGGCAAGGAAGCGCTGGAAGGCATAAAGCTCCTGCAGGTCAGTGATCCTGATGTTCCTTCGCTCTCTTTAACTGCCGCCAATGCGTCTCTTCTTGCGAATGAATTGGAAAGCGCTCAGGCCTATATCGACGACTCGATAAATGCCCGTGAGTTGGTCTCTGATGCCCTCACATTACAAGCCCTGATGGAAGCACTTGTTCTGAGACAAAAAGATTACAAAAAAATGGGTGATCCTAAGCTGCGCTTGGAATCTTTTCTGCGCCAAGCCATCGCTGCAGACCCGACCAATCCACGCCCGTTCTTGGAATTGGCCACGATGTATCGGCTGCTGAATCGCTCGGATGAGGCGCTCGCCTTGCTAAAGTCTGCAAAGCTTCGCCTCAGCGTTCCCACAGATACGCTCGTTGCGGATGTTGCGCTTGCTTTGCTGCAACTCCAGATGTTGTCCGATGAAAATCTGCCCGCGCTTTCCAATGAAACCACACTCGATGTGCGGTCGCTTTTTTCTGATGCCTACACAGCCATGAGACTCGGGAAAACGGAAATTGCCAATGCTCGCCTCTTACAAGCCCGCGAGATACTTCCTGCGAATCTCTTTTCTAGGCTGGTCAAAGACCCCGCATTTTTTGCTTACTCTAAGGACGATGCGTATGCTGAATTCCTAAAGCAGAATGGCAATAACTCCTAAAAAATTATGGTAACAAAACTCCTACACACTCGCTACAGAGTGACCGATCTTGAAAAGACAACTGCCTTTTATCGCGACGTCCTTGGACTTGAGGAGGTGCGTCGCAGCACGAGTGGGCGCGGTTCGCAGTTGGTTTTCTTTAAAGCGCCCCAGAGTGAAGAATTGATTGAAATCTGCAAATACGACGTCAGTGGTCCTGTCGTGGTCGGGCCGGACCTGACGCATCTGGCTTTTTCTGTCGAGGACATGGAGGCCTTTGCCAAGCATTCTGCGGCTTTGGGCTACCCTCTCAGCGATGGCCCACACAAAACTTCTACCGGATCGGTGATTGCTTTTGTTGATGCTCCGGATGGCTACGAGATTGAGCTGATCCAGCCTGCTCCCTAAGCGGGAGCGTGCTTGTCATTTAGTTGGTATCGATCATCTCGAGAAAGCTTATTCGCCCGCCTTCGAGCTTGAGCACTGGCAGACTCTCGGTGCGGGTGAGTTCGGGATCTGTGGTGATCTGCCCGGTCAGTCCCGGAAATTCTCGAGTCGAGGCCAATGCCTCACGCAGTTTTGTGGGGTCCGTTGAATTTGCCCTCCGAATGGCATCCGCCAAAACGATAAGTGCATCGTAGCCCATGGCTGCGGATGCTGATGGAGGGGTCCCGTTTTTACGTTCGTAAACCTCAAGAAAAAGTTGCACCGCATCGGAAGGGTCTTCGGGGTTAAAGCGACCTGGGAAATACGTGTTGTTGCCTGCCTCTCCAAGCATGGCCGGGAATTCTAGTGAGTCCCAATTTGCGGTTCCAAGAAATGGCATCGTGAGTCCCAATTCGCGGGCTTTTTTCAAGATCGGAGCGGCCTGGTCCGCCGCAAGAGGCAGGTAAACGATATCAGGATTTTTCTTTTTGATCGTTTGCAAATACTTTTTGAAATCAACTGTTCCTGTTGGAAATGCCTCGCCTGCGATGCGTGCGTCGGCCTTTCTTTTGAATTGCTTTCCAAAAGCAATGGCCAGGGTTTTTGAGAAGTCATCTGCAGGATCGTACAAGACAACCGCCCTCTTGGCTCCGAGCGAGGCGGCGAATTTTGCCATCACACGCCCGGAGTGGAAATCCGTCTGGCAGAGGCGAAAAATCCAAGGCTCTCGCGAGGGGATGCCTGGCATGGTGGAACCCAAAGCAAGGAGAGGAATCCCGATTTGGTCTGCGGCCGAGGCGGCTTCTGCGCTTCCGGCAGAGAGCCCCCCGATGATGGCGACTGCCTTGTCCGCGCTCATGAGATCGCGGACGGCTTTTTCGGCGCGCGCAGGCTCCGCGCGCGTGTCGCGCACAACCAAGCGGATCAAGTGGTCCGTGACGCCACCGCTTGCGTTCACCTCCTCGGCAGCCATAGCTAGGCCATTCATGACCTCGTTAGCGCTTCCTTGACCAAGACCTTGCAGTGGGAGAAAGACTCCTACGTTTATGACTTGCAATGGTGTGGGAGTGGCAAGTGGTGTGGGTTCAGGGGATACCGGTTCTTGGGGAGCGGGTGGCTTATTGCATCCCGCAAAAAAGATCAAAAGCGAGGTCCCGAGGGCTACAAAAAATTGATTCATGCTATGGCATATAAAAACATCGTCGCTCAGAGCGCAACTCTGCCATTTCTATTAACTCCAGATCCCCAATCTTGTCGCCGGTGACTTGGCACATTAGTTTTCATTCAATGAGGATCATCGTTACTGGGTTAATCGGACAATATGCGTTCGGCGGCGTGACGTGGGACTACATCCAGTATGCTCTGGGTTTCCGGGACCTTGGGCATGACGTGTGGTATCTTGAGGACACTGGAGCTTGGGCTTACGATCCTGTGAAGATGGAGCCGAGCGCGGATTGTTCTCACAATGCCTCCTATCTCGCGCGGGTTATGGAGCATTTTGGCATGGGAGACCGATGGATTTACCGGAATGTGGCGGATGGAAAATATCATGGTGTGGCCAGTGCCGAGGAGGCTGAAAAAATCATCGTGTCGGCGGATGTCCTTGCCAACGTCTCCGGTGCTTGCTGGCTGCGTGACGAGACGGCGCGCATTCCCTGCAAACTTTTTTTGGATGGCGACCCGATGTTTACCCAGATTGGTTTGGCGGCGGACTCCACATCGGAATACGCGAAGCGCGTTGCGGCCCACGAGCGACATTATTCCTTTGGCCTGAATATCGGGAAACCTGGATGTGTGGTTCCGACTGCGGGATTCCAATGGCGGCCTACTGTGCAACCGATCGCTCTCGAGTATTGGAAGAATACTCATGAGGTCAGTGCAGGCGGGCATATCGCTAACGGGGCTTGGACCACAGTGATGAATTGGGCCAGCTACGCCCCCAAAGACTACAATGGTCAAAAATACGGGCAGAAGGATATTGAGTTTGAGCGCTTCCTAGACTTGCCGAGCATGACTGACGAAAAATTTGTCCTCGCAATGGGGCAGGGGGTTGGAAGCAAGCGCCCGACGGAAATGCTGGAATCCAAGGGTTGGCACATCATTGAGCCGGATGTCCATCTGCCAGACTACACGACTTATCGAGAATTTTTGTCGCAATCCAAGGGCGAGTGGAGCATTGCAAAAAACGGTTATGTCCGCTCTCGCAGTGGGTGGTTTAGTTGCCGCAGTGCCTGCTACCTGGCGGCAGGCAAGCCTGTCGTGGTTCAGGACACGGGATGGAGCGACTATCTGCCATCCGGCGAGGGGGTCGTTGCCTTTGACACGCCAGAGGAGGCTGCCTGCGCCCTCAGCGACATTTCTCAAAATTATTCGCACCACTCTGCGGCTGCTCGAGCGTATGCAGAGAAACACTTTGATGCCGCTAAAGTCTGCGCTGAACTCCTTGCATGAAAAATCTCTCTGATGCCGCCCTGATCATTGTTGGTCATGGATCGACTGTGAATCCCGACTCCAGTGCTCCTTCCCTAGTCCACGCCCGCACCCTGCGTGAGCGTGGAATTTTTGCCGAAGTGGCAGTTTGTTTTTGGAAGGAGGAGCCGACCTTTCGCGAAGTTCTCCGCATGGTGGACAGCGATGTGGTCTATGTCGTTCCGAACTTCATCAGCGAGGGGTATTTTACTCAGACTGTCATTCCTCGTGAACTCGGGCTTGCGGGTAAAACCACCCTAGTGGGAAATCGACGGATCCATTATTGCGAGCCTGCCGGCAACCATGAGGCAATGACTGAACTTCTCATGAAACAAGCTCGCCTCGTGGCTCCGGGCGTTCCTAGTAAAGAGACCAGTCTCTTCATCGTCGGGCACGGTACGCCGCTTAATGATAATTCGGCCGTGGCCGTCAAGTTGCAGGTCCAAAAAATCTCCGAAACCGGCGAGTATGCCGAGGTTCTTTCCGCCTACATGGAGGAACCCCCGCTCATTTCAGATTGGGACAAACTTGCTTTGCAACCGAACGTGATCGTTGTCCCCTTTTTTATCTCTGATGGTTTGCACAGCTATCAAGATATTCCAGTCCTTCTCGGGATCGCTGAAGATGTGGGCCCCGCTGCGAGCCAGAGCCAAGTCTTCCGAAACAACCCGTATCATCTGCGTGGTCGCCAGCTTTTCTACAGCGGAGCCATCGGTACGGACCCGGGTTTTGCCGATGTCATTCTCGACCAAGTTTTGGACTTTGCGGAATAGTTTGGCTTTTTCAGTAGCATAGCCGGCTGAATGTGTCAGTTTGTGACGGATTCCTCATTTCTATGATCATGCAATTTGCTTTCTACTTAATTTTTGGCCTCGTTTTGATTGCTGCCCTTGTGATGGCCGTCATTCTGCTGAACTTTTTTGGCACATGGCTACGCGCCAAGTTGGCTGACGCGCCGGTTTCCTTCGGTAAGCTCATCGGCATGCGCCTGCGTCGCGTTCCCATGGGCCTCATCGTGGACAGTCGTATCACTGCCGTGAAGGCTGGCATCAATATCGAGACCGACCCGCTGGAGGCCCACTACCTTGCGGGCGGCAATGTCGCGCATGTCGTCCTTGCCCTGATCGCTGCCGATAAAGCTGCCTTGCAGCTCGATTTCAACCGTGCGTGTGCGATCGACCTAGCGATCAAAGGCACAAGTAAAACGGTGCTTGAAGCCGTTCGTACGAGCATTAACCCGAAAGTAATCGATTGCCCCAATCCCACCACCGGCAAAGTCACCATTGATGCGGTGGCCCGCGACGGCATTGGAGTTAAAGTCCGCGCTCGCGTCACAGTTCGTTCAAACTTGAACCGCTTTGTGGGGGGAGCTACAGAAGAGACAATCATCGCTCGCGTTGGTGAAGGCATCATCACTTCGATTGGATCAGCTGTTTCGTATAAGGACGTTCTTGAAAATCCGGATCGCATTTCCAAGACGGTTCTTGCCAAAGGGCTCGATACGGGTACCGCGTTTGAGATTCTTTCGGTGGATATAGCGGACGTGGATATTGGCGATAACATCGGTGCCAAGCTTCAGGCTGAGCAGGCCGAGGCCGATAAGGTTGTGGCGCAAGCCAAGGCGGAAATGCGCCGCGCCGCGGCCGTCGCAACCGAGCAGGAGATGAAGGCCCGCACGCAAGAGATGCGGGCCAAAGTCGTCGAAGCAGAGGCACAGGTGCCGGAGGCCATCTCTGCCGCCTTCCGAAATGGCAACCTCGGGGTCATGGAGTATATGAGGATGAAAAACATCCAAGCAGACACCTCGATGCGTGACTCCATTGCCACTCCGGCAGCATCTACTCCAGCCTGATTTCCCGATGGAACAATTAGTCCTGCTCCTCATTATTGGAGCAATCAGTCTCATCAATTGGCTTATCGAGCAATCCGGCAAGCGCCGAGAAAAGCGTCAACTCGAGCAGAAGCATCTTGAGTCGGATTTCGAGGAAAGTCCTGTCGCCGCACTACGTCCGTCGCCGCTATCCACTTCACCGACCTACCAACCCATTCCTCGTCAGGATATGCGAAGAATGCTGGAGGCATTCGGGATTCCAACGCCAGAGGGGATGAGCCCGCAGCCAATTCCTCAAGAGCCCAGCCAGCCGGCCGCACAAATAATCCCTCAATCCGAGCCGCGCGCCTCACTCATTGCTCCGAAGCATAAGAGACAAGCTGCGTTGTTTGTAAAACCCCAGATTCCCGCACTCAACAAGTCTCCTCATGCCTTGCGGCAGGCGATCGTGTGGAGCGAAATCTTAGGGACTCCCCGTTCCCTGCGGCCGTATTGATTCTAGCCGATACGTTGAAGTTTTTTTAACGCTTCCGTTTGGCTCCAAATCTCATGCCTTTGTGTGTGCGGACACCCTTCGCTCCTTTGAGAGAGGAGAGGACGTTCTCCTCGTTGAAGAGAGCCGTATAGACGTACTCGAAGTTCTCGATTTTTAGACGTGGCACTTTTTGTCCGATGAAACGCTCGATATCCAAGATGTGTGGAAGTTCCTCGGCAGTCATGATGGTGAAAGCTTCGCCGACTGTCTGAGCACGTCCCGTACGGCCAATGCGGTGCACGTAGTCTTCGGGATGCTGTGGAACGTCGTAATTGATGACATGGCTTACCCCAGCGATGTCTATGCCTCGGGCGGCGATGTCGGTGGCGACCATTACTTCATAGCGTCCGCCTTTGAAGCCTTCCAGGGCGTCAACGCGTTCTGTTTGGGTTCGGTTCGAGTGGAGCGTGGCCACCGAGTGGTTGTTTTTTTTGAGCTGTCGCGAAATGCGATCGGCTCCGTCTTTGGTGCGGCTAAAAATGAGAACGCTATCGTAGTTGGTGCGCTCGAGTAGGGTGAGCAAGAGGTCGAATTTCTGGTCTGCTGCGACAGGGTATAGCGCGTGGGAAACGGTTTCTGCAGGCGAGCGCCGTGAGCCAATTTCAATGCGCTCGGGGTCTTTCAAGCACCAAGCCGAGAGGCGTTGGATTTCCTCTGGAATGGTGGCGGAGAAAAGGAGGGTTTGCCTTTCCTTTGGGCATTGGTCGACGATCCGGCGCACATCGGGCAGGAAGCCCATGTCGAGCATGCGATCCACCTCGTCGAGGATGAGGAATTCGAGAGAGCTCAAGTCCACGAGCCCTTGCTGCATGTGATCAAGAAGCCGGCCCGGTGTCGCCACGACCACATCACAGTGTCGTTTCAAATCATCCCGCTGTTTCCCGTAGCCCACGCCGCCGTGTATGAGGGTGACCTCCGTGTGCATGAAGCGCATGTAGTCACGGAACGCTGTCTCTACCTGCATG
>VFJO01000149.1 GCA_009886045.1 Verrucomicrobiota bacterium | reverse complement strand
TGGTATATCTACGCAAAAACACTTCAGAATCTTTCGAAATTTGACCTCCGAAATGTGTGACTTTTTTATATACTTGTTTTTCAATGATGGTGAATGTTTTAACCATATTCATTGTTTCTAAACTGGACAAGACCCTTGTTTGAACTGCGAATTCTTACGCGCCGGATAAAGTGCCTCCAAGTCTGGAAAGACTTCTCCTACGTCTGGAAGGAGCGACTGCGAGGTAGGCTACATGAGCAGCCCGAAGAGTGAGATGAGCGGTAGCGAACGAGGCAAACCGGAAAAAAGTGAAAGTGAAGGGTGGAATTTGAGAACTGAGAAAGGGAATGAAATTCTCACGCGCCTATTTCGAAAGAGCGTAACGATTCATCACCAGAGACGCTGTGCCCCAAGTGCGAAAAACGGCTCGTCGGGAGTGATTACCGGCACTCGATAGTGGATGGATTCAGCAGCGATCAATCGGTCGAACGGGTCGGCATGCACGCGCGGCAGCTCGCCGCTCAGAAAAATAACTTCGGCATCCATCGGCAGAAGATCCACCTGAAAAAATGCCAACCGAGAAGCTGTCCATGCGCGTGGACTCTCTGGAAGTGGCAACTTGCCTGCCGAGTGCTTGATAGCGATTTCCATGAGCCCGGCCGAGCTGAAAAAGCGTCTTGGGGCATTGTTGATCACTTCGACGGAACGCTTGGAGAGTCTCGTCGGCTCGAGAGCCAGCCAGAGAAAAACGCAGGTATCAAGCAGGCAATTCATAGCCCCCATTCAGCAAGCTCTTTATTTGTCAGCGAGGCGAATGCAGAGTCAGGGATATGAAATGGCTTATCGATCATTTCACCCGCATTCGGCCGCTTGGCGACTGACTTGTCCGTGAGGGGCACGAGCCGAGCCACAGGCTTCTTGCCGCGTGCGATGAGGATTTCCAAACCGTTTTCCACCTCCACAAGATACCGGGAGAGATGGGTTTTTGCTTCGTGGACGGTGATGGTCATGGTAGAACTTTAAAAACAAAAAAAACTTAGTCAAGTTAGTTTAGTCAGTGTGAGAGTGGAATTTTGAGACCGGAGACTGGAACACATGCCAGCGGGCTGGCTGGGTAGCCTGCCGAAGGCAGCCCGAAGGGTGAGACGAGCGGGAGCAAACCAGGCAAACCGGAAAAATGGGGGAAAGAGGGAGGATCAATTTGCTGGATGGATGTTTAGACCTGCGCGGTATGCTAACGCGGCAAACTTCCAATGCGTTGTTTTTGTGACTTGCAGAGGCGCGTATTTAATGCATTAATTTACGCATTGGTATGTTTGATACGATTTATTTAAAGAATCCGATCGCCTGCAAGACATGCGGTGCGGATATTTGGGATTTACAGACGAAGGAATTTGACAGCTGTATGAGCCATTACCGCATAGGTTCGGTGCTGGCGGGGAGTCGCGTTTTATCGGGGATCATCAAAGAAGAGGCGTATTGTCAGGCATGCTCGGATGCAAAACGTGATGCCTGGATGAATGTGTATTTGGTTGTTTGGCATACGATTCTTGCAGGAGTCGAAACGGAAGAATGCAAAGCGGAAGCGCGCTTGGCTTCGGTGGATAGGTTGCATCTTGTGCAATGGATAGCGGAGGCGCAGAGGAAGGAGGAGCAGTGGCAGAGGAGGTATTTTGACCTGCACAACGAGTTGCGCAGGTGGCATGAGTATGTGGAGGATCAAAAAAAACCGCCGGAACCTGAAACCGAGGACAATAAATTCTGGAGAGCGCTTCGATCCATCAGGAGGCCCTCGGAGAAAATAACGACGGCAGCAGACCCGATTGGAAAAATATTGGAACTACACGCTCCCAAGGAAAACGAAGAATCACCGGGCTTGTTCTGATCCGGGGACTTGAAAAGGGGCCTGAAATTTGGGTCAGGCAAGGACGCTGACCCGCCGAGATGGGAGCCGAGAGCGCTAGAGGGCAAAGATGATTTTTGTTTCATCTTGTAAATTTCGTTAATTCTGCCTAGGCTATAGTAATGCCTCCTCTGTCCGTGATTGTTCCTCAATTTAAAATTACTTCCATAAGGAATGAAGTGCGAGGCAAGTAAGAATTAAAAGATGAGAGTATTTAATAGTGGTGGAGCGGGTTTTATCGGGAGCCATTTATTGAGCAGACTTTTTTTTCGTAAAAATGCAGAGAGCGTGATGGCTTTTCAATTTACGAGCGGGGAATGGGCCGGAGGCCTGGCTTTTGCTGCGATTGGTTTCGACTGCACGAAGATTAAGTCCCTCTGCTGGCGTAGCTGGCGCACCTCGGGCGAGCCGATAAAAGCGATGCTGGAGGAGGTCTCGTATGCCTAAGACAATTCCACTCGGAGCTCCGACGACAACAGAACACATCCTGCCTGAAGGTGCTGTGGCAGAGCCAGTGGAGTTGAGCATCGTGATTCCCGCGATGAATGAAAAAATCACGGTTGGCGAGTTTGTGGACTGGTGTCACGAGGGTCTCAAAAAGGCTGGGATCAAAGGTCAAATCCTGATCGTGGATAGCTCCAGCGATGAAACGCCAAACATCGTGTTGGAGCACGGGGGCGAGGTGTTGCGCACGCCGAAAAGAGGGCTCGGGCGCGCTTATATAGATGCCATTCCCTTCATTCGGGGAAAATGGATCATCATGGGCGACGCGGACCTGACATATGATTTTCGTTTCATCGAGGGGTTTCTGGCAAAGTTTCGCGAAGGCCACGACTTCATTATGGGATCCCGCTTCAAGGGAACGATCGAAAAGGGAGCCATGCCGCCACTTCACCGATATTTCGGAACTCCGCTCACGACATGGATGCTCAATTTCATTTATGGGAGCCGTTTTTCAGACATCCATTGTGGAATGCGCGGGGTGACTCTGGAGGGGTTCAAGCGAATGCGCATGCGCTCGCAATCTTGGCAATACGCTCCCGAGATGATCATCAAATCTCTCCACTTGCGTCTTGGGTCAGCTGAGGTTCCGATTATCTTTCATAAAGATCGGGAAGGCCGATTGAGCCACTATAAGCGCAGTGGGCCATTTGGAGCTTGGTATGCTGGGTGGATGACACTCCAGGCACTTTGCACTTATGGTGCCGATTTTTTCCTCTTCAAGCCAGGGCTCAGCCTTTTCGCCTTCGGGGCGATCGGTGTCACATGTCTTTATAACGGACCGCTACAACTTGGCTCGTTCGGCCTTTCTCTGCACTGGATGCTTTTCTTCGTGCTTTGCATGGTGGTTGGTTGCCAGTCGTCTCTCATGGGTGTTCTTGCCAAAACGATCTACGATTACGAAAGAACTCGCTCGACGGGGTGGAAACGCTTTTTTACTTTTAATCGTTCCGTGGCTTGCTCCGGAGTCATTCTAGCAATCGGTTTATTGAGCGGCGCAGAGCTAATCACGACCTACCTTCAAGATGGCATGCGCTTGGGGGCAATCCCATCCGCAGCAACGCACCGGGCCGTAGCAGGGATAGGGGCGACGCTTCTTGCGGCGATTTATTTTACATTCAGCCTGGTCTTCAATGCGCTCGTGGAGTCCATTCCCTCTGATCGCGAAAGCTTCTCAAATTCAAAGTCGTGTTGAATATGCCTGAATCCAATTTAAAAATTGATTTCGACTGGGACGCGCACTGGAGCGAATACGACCTCACGGCCCAAGCGAACCCAGGCCAAGCCATGCGCCGTGACCTGGTAGAAAAAATCCTGCGCGAACAATCGAGAGCCGGAATGAAACTCTTGGACATTGGCAGCGGCCAAGGAGACATGCTGATGCGTCTTCAAAAGATTTTACCCGATGCGAGTCTTGCTGGCTTCGAACTCAGCGAGAGCGGGGTCAATATCTCTAGGAAGAAGGTTCCCTGCGCGACTTTCCTTGTGGCAGACCTCTACACCCCCGAACCTGAAATGGAACGCTTCCAAAGCTGGGCGACCCATGCGGTTTGCTGCGAGGTTTTAGAGCATGTGAAAGATCCTCTGGCATTCCTTCGTTCAGCATACAAATATTTAGCTCCCGGAGCGCTTCTGATTGTCACCGTGCCATCGGGTCCCATGTCGGCGTTTGACAAATACATCGGCCATCTTCGCCATTTTTCCCAAGAGTCGCTCAGCTCTGTTGTCGAGCAAAGTGGATTTGAAACGGTTCAATTCCTAAAAACCGGCTTTCCATTTTTCAACCTTTACCGACTGACCGTGATTGCTCGTGGAAAAAAACTTATCGAGGACGCGCGCGCGGCCGAGAGCAGCTCCCCAAGTCGGCTTGCCTTGTTTGTCATGGGCGCCTACCGGAAGCTCTTCCGGTGGAACCTCGAAAACCACCCGCTTGGTTGGCAGTTGATGATTTGTTGTCGTAAGCCATACTCAGAGCATGAATCTTGAAGATCATTTTTCAGAATATCGCAGGCTCCTGAGCCCACCGGAGATTCCTTCCATGCTTACCGATCTGGCAAACCGGATTCGGAACACCAAGGAACAAGGTGGGAAACTTCTTCTTTCGGGCAATGGGGCAAGTGCTTCGATTTCCAGCCATCTTGCCGTAGATTTTTCGACTCATGCCGGCGTGCGAGCAATGGCGTTCAATGACGCAAATCTGATTACTGCCTTGGCGAACGATTGCGGCTATGAAAACTGGATCGTGAAAGCCATGGAGGTTTATGCCGATCCCAAAGACCTGCTCATCCTGATCAGCAGCAGCGGGCGGTCACCGAACGTCGTCTCCGGCGCTCGCTACGCCAAAAAAATCGGCATCCCTGTGGTCTCGTTCACAGGATTCGACAAGGACAATGCCTTGGGCACTTTAGCCGACTTAAATTTCTGGGTGGACAGCCGCTCCTACAACATCGTGGAGTGCATTCACATGATTTGGCTGACCAGCGCTTGCGATTTGCTCATCGGGAGCTCGGAATACAGCGTGACGCGTTAAAAACTTTGTGAACATCCTTGTTACTGGAGCTGCTGGTTTTATTGGGAGCCACTTGGTAGCTGCCCTCCTTCTCGCAGGGCATCGCGTGGTGGGCGTAGATTGTCTTTCTCTTGGCCGGCTTGATCATCTGGCCTCTGCGAGGAAGTCCCAAGCATTTTCGCTGATCGTGCAGGATATTTCCGAAGACACATTCCCACAAAATTTCGACCCGGGCCTTCGCATCGATTGGGTATGGCACTTGGCAGCCAACTCCGACATCCCAGCAGGCGTGGGGAATCCGGATGTAGATTTCAAGGATACCTTCCTCACGACGTATCGATTGATGGCATGGATGAAAAGCCAGCAAATTCCCCGTTTGTCCTTTGCCTCGACTTCGGCCGTCTATGGTTTTCGCGACACCCCGATTTCGGAGGATACCGGACCCATGCTGCCGATCAGCAACTACGGGGCGATGAAACTTTCCAGTGAGGCCTGCATTAGTGCAGCTGTCGAATCTTGGCTGACCCGGGCCGACATATTCCGATTTCCCAATGTCGTTGGTCCACGTGCCACCCACGGCGCCATTCTGGACTTCGTTCGCAAACTCCGAATCTCTCCGGGGTGCCTGAATGTGCTCGGGGATGGAACTCAGCGGAAGCCCTACCTCCATGTCACAAATCTTGTGGAGGCGATGCTTTTTATTTCGAAGACGGCCAACGGAAAACTGAACTATTACAACATCGGGCCGGAGGATAATGTCAGCGTAAAATCCATGGCCGAGGAAGTTGTCGCGAGGGTCTCGCCAGAGGCCGAAATCCGCTATGGATCTGGCGGACGCGGATGGGTGGGCGATGTCCCGCAAGTTCAGTATTCAACCGCCAAACTCCGCTCCTTGGGTTGGTCAACCCAATTGAGTTCCTTTGAGGCCGTACAGCGGGCGGCGCAAGAAATCTCCCAAGAAACCCCTCCCAGACAGGCCGTGATTCTCGCAGGAGGATCCGGAACCCGGCTTGCGAAAGCACTTGGACAAGACATCCCAAAGCCAATGGCACCCGTGCTGGGCATCCCTCTTCTCGAGCGCACGGTTGCTTTTCTACGCCAGCAGGGCTTTACCGAGATCTTATTGCTCGTCCATCACCGCGCGGAAGTCATTTCAGAGCATTTTGGAGACGGGGCTGCGTTTGGTATCAACATTCGCTACTTCAAAGAAACCTCCCCCCGGGGCACAGGTGGCGCTTTGGTGGACGTTCTCCCTTTTTTGCTCGAGCAATTCGCCGTGCTATACGGCGATACACTGGTGGATGTCGACCTCAGGCGTATTCTGGATTTTCACGAAGCCAAAAAAGCAGATGTCACCTTGTTTGCCCATCCGAACGACCATCCGCAGGATTCAGATCTTGTTGAGCTGGATGATTCGATGCGCCTCACTCAACTGCACCCCTACCCTCACCCCCCGCAATCGGAATTTCGCAATCTCGTGAATGGCGCACTTTATATCATGCGCCGGGACGCTCTGAAAGGCGAGTGGCCGAGCGAAAGCTTTGATATCGCAAAAGACATGATTCCCGAGTGGTTGAAGCGTAAAAGCCGAGTTTTTGGTTTTCGTGGCGACGGATACATCAAAGATATGGGCACACCGGAGCGCCTGAACAAAGTCGAACAGGACCTCATCTCGGGAACTGTCCACCGCAAGAGTGGTCGCACTCCCCGTCCGGCAGTCTTTCTGGATCGAGACGGCACGCTGAACCTCGAGAAAGGTCACCTGAGAAGACCCGATGACTTGGAGTTAATTCCAGGCGCCGCAGAGGCAATCCGGTTGCTCAATCGCTCCGGTCTGCTTGCTGTGGTCATCACCAACCAGCCAGTCATTGCGCGTGGGGAGGCTGATTTTTCGGATGTGGACGGGATTCATCGCCGACTGGAGAAGTTGCTTGCCGAGCACGGCGCCTATTTGGATGCCATATTCTATTGCCCCCATCACCCCGACCGCGGCTTTGATGGAGAGCGGGCCGAGCTGAAAATCCCATGCCATTGCCGCAAGCCTGAAACCGGCCTTATCGACAAAGCCTGCGAATGTTTTTTGATCGATCGAAACCAATCCTGGTTTGTCGGAGATTCCACTCGGGACATCGAATGCGCAAAGAGAGCTGGAATTACTCCCATCCTTGTGAAAACCGGTGCCGCCGGATCTGATGGCTTCTTTAAGACACCTCCCCAAATTGAAACCTCGGACGTCCTCAGCGCAGTTCAATGCATTCTGGAGAGCCTTAATACAGGCAAACAGCTCCAGACCAGAAATTTGATTGCATGACCGGGAACCCCCTTTTATCCGATTATGATTATTAGCCAGACTCCATTTAGAGTGAGTTTTGCGGGCGGTGGTAGCGATCTGCCTGCTTACTTCCGCAAACACGGCGGTGCAGTCGTTTCCACTGCGATTGACAAGTTTGTTTACGTGACTGTCAGCAAAAAATTCGATGAATCCCTCCGCGTCAGTTACTCACGCACGGAGGAAGTCGACCGGGCCAGTGACCTCAAGCACCCGATCGTCCGTGAAAGCATGAGCCTCCTCGGCATCGAGGGGGGCATCGAGATCACCTCCGTGGCTGATATTCCCTCAAAGGGAACGGGCCTTGGTTCCTCCAGCAGCTTCGCCGTAGGCCTTCTCCACGCCCTGCAAGCCACGATGGGCCGTTATGTCCCAGCGGAGATCTTGGCAAGACAGGCCTGCTCCATCGAAATAGAAAAATGCAAAGAACCCATCGGTAAGCAAGACCAGTATGCGGCGGCCTATGGGGGAATGAATTTTATCCGCTTTCAAAAAGATGGAGCTGTAAATATCGAACCCATCGTTATTCCTTCTGGTGGCCGTGAACAGATCGAAAATAATATGCTGCTTTTCTATACGGGCTTGACCCGATCAGCATCAGAAATCCTCTCGATTCAGTCCAAGGCACTGGAGTCCGAATCAAAAACCGAGGAAACAATGCACCGCATGGTGAACTACGCCGAGGAACTCCGCGACGAACTCTGGAAGGGAAACTTTGATTCACTCGGGAGAATTCTGCATGAAAACTGGCTTCTGAAAAAATCTATGGCTTCAGGCATTACCAGCGAACAGATCAATGCTTGGTATGATAGCGCACTGGCCGCAGGAGCACTCGGAGGCAAGCTCCTCGGCGCGGGTGGTGGTGGTTTCCTTCTCTTCTACGCACCAACGGAAAAGCAAGCGGCGATTGCCGCTGCCTTGCCCACACTCCGCAGAATTCCCTTCCGCCTCGAACCACGCGGAAGCCGAATCATTTTTGTCACCTAGACGTTATGGCTGCGCGCGCTTCCGCCTAACCCTGCGCGAAGGTAGTCTGCGGGAAGCACCCTCCCCACTCAATATTTTTGGATATAAAGTTGGTACAGAGGCAAGTTAGGCAGGATTCGAAGTTTTTGCGAGTAGATGGTGGTAAAGGCGTCGATGGCCACTTTTGGAAGCAGAAGAGGGTTCTCTGTGCCTGGGCGCATCGGGGACCAGATGTAGTCGTCAAATGCCATGACTCCGCCGGGTTTGAGAAGCTGAAAAGCCAGAACGGCATCGGCAAGAACATCCGTCGCTTGGTGGCTGGCATCCACACTGATGAAATCGAACTGAGGCGTGTTTTCGGCAACCAGACGGCAAAGTTGATCTAAAGACAAGCCTACGCGCACCTCCACTTTGGCCGGCGAGCCTACAGTGGCGATATTGTCCTCAAACTGCTTCTGCAGCCCGCCAAGTTCCATGTTCTGATGCTCGATCCCTCCTTGAAAGGTATCGATCGCCAGGATGGTAGATTCCGGCGTTTTGCAGAAATTTTCGAGAAGCCAGCAGGTGGAGCGACCTTCAAAAACCCCCACCTCGAGAATCCGAAGGTGAGGCGTTTTTTGGGTCATTCTGGAAAGGATGAATTGCCAACCAGGAATACTGCGACTGAACCAGTCTTGGGTGAAGGAAGGAGATGGCATTTTTTTGACGGAGTCCAAGATTAACAGAAAGGATTTAGAAAAGCAATTCGTTAGAAAAAAGTTCTTGTATGGTTCGAAATCAGATTCTTACAAAGGACCAGGTTTTCATATCGCCTAACCCTTTTTATGTGGATGGTGTCATTGAAATAAAGAACGATCCAGTTGACTTTGCCGAATGATTGACGCCAATGTTCCAGGCTTGAGATCTTTATGGATCGGAACAGGAACCGTAATCGTGCCTGTCTGGACTTCCCTTTGCATAATCCTGTGACTCCCCCGTTATCTGAGAGCAATGAATCCATTCTCCTCAAGCAGCTTGCATATTTGCTCTCCGGAAAACTTTCTACGCTTGGGCATATTCGGCTTCAAATTGAGTAATCCAAGCCTCGCCGCTCAGACGCCCATCGATTTCATTGGCCGATGCGCACTCCAAAAAAAGTCCCACCGCTTCACGAAGGTTGGCCAAAGCCTGCTCCGGCGTAGGGCCCTGGCTCGCAATATCCAATTCTGGGTTTAGCGCCACATACTCATCCTCTTCGCGACGAAGAACTGCTGTGAATTTAGACTTCATGTAGGAAACCTAAATGAGAAAGGAAATCATTCAAGCCGATTTTGCTTTCATCCGAGATCGAGCATCGTCCTCTTCAAGTCAAAATATGTGACTGCGTGGGACTTGCTGACCCTTTGCAAATGGAGGCACGGGTTCCGTGCCGTCCCATGCTTCAGGCGCAGATGCGCCGTCTGCGAGGGGCTTGTAAATCGGGAATTTGTTTGTGCCTTTGAGTGCGGAACTCGGACGAGGGCGGCTCCGCCGCGAGAGTGGGACGACACGGAGGTCATCCCTCCAGTTGTTCGATGGGCGCTGCTGCGCCAGGTGCGGTAATTCGGGTATCATACCAAAAGCAGCTTGCTTTTGGACTTCTGAATGTAGCGCGGGCGTCTCGCCTGCGAGGGTAAGTCGTTCGGTGGCAGGCGAGACGCCCGCCCTACCATAAAACCTCCGAAAGTCGCATTTCTGAGAGACATTGGTATCAGCAGTCACGAAGAAATGATTCTGTCATCCATGATTCTGTCAGGATGCGTGGTGCAGAAAGCTCGGCAGTCATAGACAGCCGCTACAAGAGGGGCGTCGGCAGTTATAGACAGCCGCTACAAGAGGAGCGTCGGCAGTCATAGACAGCCGCTACAGCGGGAGTGCAAAACCACCAGCTTCTGGCTTTTAGGATTTGCGGGTGGCTTTTTGCTTCTTGGAGGACTTTTTTGAGGATTTTTTGGAGAGGCCGGATTTTTTTGACAGATTTTTGCTGCTTGAGGAGGCCGTGGGTTGGCTGGACTGCTGCGGGACGGCGGGCTGGGCGGCGCTGACTGGGGGCAGCGGCATGGGTGCCCGACGTTGCATCGGCATGCCAGGGCCGGGTTGAAATCTGTCATCGATTTCATCGCCATCCGCATCGCACCAGTCCGCGGTGACTGTTGAACCCTCGGGCAGGTTCATCCAGATTCCATATCTGTCGTGGGGCGGTTGGGGAGTTGATTGCGGGAGGGCTTTTCCTTTCAGGAGGATCTGCGAACCGCTCTGAGCTTGGCGCAAGAGCGTATAGGTGGCTTTGGGCTTGAGTTCAAAGCCAGAGGGATTCCATTTTCCTTGGATGACAGTTGCCTCGGCCATAGGGCCAACGAGGCGATCGCCCTCGCTGGCGCTGTAATCGATGAGGGCGCCTTCTAGGGTGGCGGGGTCTGGATCCACTGCGGTGGTGAAGGTGTTCCAGCCAGAAGAGACCTGCACCACTTGCTCGGTTTCTTGGTAGGCGACTTGGTAGCGTTTCGGGATGGCCGAGGAGCCGATGGTTGCGTCTGCAGCAAAGGGGACTTTTTCCTCCAGCACCAAGATGCCTTTGCTCTCGGAATCGTAAATTTTCAACCGTAGAGGAGTAGGTTCAGGCTCGGAGGCAAAGACTACGAGTTCATAGCGCGTTGTCTGTGGGATCGGTTCGGCCAATCCAAAAACTTTGCCATCTTTCGTGGCAGAAAGGAGGCTGCCAGTGCCATTCACAAAGCGGGCACCATCGACCACTTCGGCGTGGACGAGCATTTGGTAAGGAAGACTTGGTGAGGTCTTCCATCCCAAGAGATCGGAAGCAGTGACTGTTTCCGCTTGAGCGCTTTGGCCAGAAAGGAAAGCAGCGGATTGGCTGGAAGTTGGCACTGCTGTGGGGGCAGGATATGAAGAGGGTGGCGCAGAGGGAGCATCCGTTTTGACATTTGCTGAAACACCGCCGCCACCGCCTCCTCCACCACCGGCACCGACAATAGGGGTGGCGGAAAGAATGATATTATCGATGAGGTTCTGCCCGCTTGCTGCTCCACTCCCGCTGACCCGCAGGCGGAGGTAGGCGGTGGTGGAATTGTTCAAAACAGTCGTCTGATTCAATGTCAGCGTGGAGCCAGTCACCGGTGTGACGGTTTGCAAATCCGTCCACACAGTTCCATTTGAGCTATAGGACCAAGTGTGCGTTGTGAAGCCATCGGTTAAAGCATCCGCCGCATAGCTCACATTCAGATTTTCCTGCCCTGCCATGCTGAATTCGAAAACGAGGAATTTGTCTTCGGCACTGCGGTTCTTACCGCCGCGCAGGAGGAGCGCTGTATTGACGAGGGGGTTCGCCAGCATTTCGCCTGCAGAATTAAAACTGGTGCCCGAGCCGGTGTAAATCTCTCCGTGTTGAAAATCCCATCGATTCTCGTTGGGGGCACTTTCACTACTGAAGGAGCCGTCGAAGGTGAGGCTGCCACTGCCGAAGTTGGCGGCATATTTGCGAATGCTTGAAACGGCTGTGGCCAGTGGGACGGGACTATTAGCGGTAGTATCAAAGTCCCACGCGGCAATGGGAGCGGGATCTACTTGTATGGCAATCGGTGCCGTGACCACGCTGGCACCGCTGCCGGAGGTTGCGTTCGCAGTGACGAGGTAATTTCCCGTTAAGTTGGCTGTATTCCATGTGTATTCATAAACCGGCAGGGTTGAATTGGAGGATAAGATTCCATTGCCGAGCAGCGTGGCGTTGCCATTGAGACTGGCGAAAAATGTCAGGCTGCCATCCGCGCCGTTGGCGGTGAGGTTGGATGTGGTAGCGCTGAGGGTAATATTCGCTCCTGCAAAGACCTTGGTCACCGATCCGGTGGCCATTGCCGTTGGCGAGTCGGTTCCATTCGGGTCGGTTCCATAAACGACCAACTGGGCATTGGTGATGTTGCCGGTGGTTGTGCCGTTGTTGGTGATCGTAAGCGTCCAATTGCCATTGGGGTTCTCCGCCCAACTACGAACGGTCATAAATTTCCAGTTCTCGAATTTATTGAGCGTATCGCTGTGAGGTTTGCAGAAGGTGCTGGTGGTGTTGCCGGGAGAGGTGAGCGTGATCGTGAGGTTTCCCTTGGGGATATCGGTGACCGTGAGTTGCAGGGTGACATGCTCTGCTCGAGTTATCGACCCATTCACAGTAAATGTGCGGTTGGCCGTAGCGTTCGCTCCGAGGGCTTGGATGGTGTTGTTGGAGGTCGAAAAGGAGTTTTGCGGCCCTAAATTCGTCCAGTTTCCGGAAAGGGCGACAGCAGCTGCCGCATCTACAAGACCTGCGCCATATTTGTCATTGAACTTGAATGGCACCGTGGCGTTGCCGGTGACATGGTCGGTGCGGTTGGCGGTGATCCAGTCACTGTCGCTTGCATCGATTCTCACCGCTGATCGAATCAGAATTTCTTGCACATCGCGCCACCCGAGATTCGGATTGCGCTGGAGCATCAGAGCGATCACGCCGGAAACGGCGGGTGTGGCCGAGGAAGTGCCTCCGAAGGTTTGAGTGACATCTCCGGAACCTTTAAAATCATCCACAGGCGGCCAAGTAAAAAGAGTGTTGTGAACGCCGTAGTTGTATCCTTTGGGACCTTTATTGTCCGTGGTCAGAATACCCAAACCGGTGCCATCCGAGTTATTCGAAGGGGCGCTTATGATGAGCGATGAACCAGCTTGGCTGTAGTTTGATTTCTTGCCGAGGCTATTCACAGCGCCGACGGCGATCGTGTAAATCGAGTTAGGCAAGGCTTGAAAATCCACTCGCGCACCGGATTTTTGTGCCGATCCATTTGAAGTCAGCTTGAACTCATCATGATTGCCTGCGGCAAACGTAATGATGCTTCCCTTGCCACCCCGCCCGTATTTTGCAGCATATTCCAGAGCGGCTTCTGTAAGCGGGTCCGGACTGACGATCTCATTCCACTCCTCAAAAAGACCAGTTGTTGGGCTTGTTGTAAAAGCATAATATCCCCAACTATTGCTTTTGATGTGAATGGCATCCGGATACCATGTCATGGCTTCTGCGATATCAGCATCGGTTTGGACATCGGCTATTAATCGCATTCCCACGAGGTTGGCTTCGGGGGCCACTCCGCTGACTCCGATTCGGTTGTTGCCACGAGCGGCGGCCACACCGGCGCAGGCGGTGCCGTGGTTGTCATCATAAAAGTATGGTTTCGGATCAAAATCCTTTCCATTCCAGTCTTTTTGGAGGTTTCTTAGAACATTGGGCAGCAAATCTGGATGACTCCACTCCATGCCATCGTCCACGATGCCGATGGTGACCCCATTGCCGCGTATGTAGCCGCTGGTCGCGTTGGATGAGTTAAACTGTCTGGCTGAGGGATATTTCCATACCGATTCAACATTTACATCCGTGCCGGAAACAGCGCCGAGTTGGTTTTGGAATTTGAGGTGCCATTGTTTTTGCACGAGCGAGTCGTTGGGCATCGTCATTTTGGCGACTTTGGAAGCCAAAAGGGGCGTGACATAGGGGGAAGCGGAATCCGCGGTTTTGACAAAGAAGGCCAAGGCTTCGGGGGAGGACGGCGCTTCATAGATGTATTTGCCTTTGGCATAGACAGGTGCAGATTTGAAGGAGAGGCCGGAGGCTGCGGCGAGGGCATCGGCAGCGGAGCGGGAATCGGCTTCGATGAGGATGTCGCGGGTCACGATGCGGCGGGTCGAGTCGTCGCGTGGCGCTCCGGCAGGATACAGGATGAGTTCGGGAGTGGAGGCGGTTTCTTTTTGGACTTTTGCAACTTGGTCGAGCAACTCGCTGGCACTGGCGATGAGCGGGATGGATATGACACGGCCAATGCCGTCGGTATCGCGCACATAGAGCTCGTCCTTGGCAAGAGCGAGTTCGCGCAGGGCGCGTCCGTGCTCGATCGAAACGGGGTGGTGGAGGGCAGTGTCCAAAAGGGGAATCGTCTCTGCACGCGATGGTCCATCAGCTTGGCTTGCCGAGGAGGTTCTAGCTTGAGAGACAATAGCGCCCGAAGGGTCGAGAGAAGATGTCGGGCTGTTAGACGTCTCAAGTGTGTTTGCTTTGGCTATATTTGCGGAGTGGCTTGAAGCTCGAAGGGCGAGTTGCCTATATCCGAAGGCGATGGCCAATAGGACCAGGAGGATGATCAATGAGATTTTTTTCATTCGATTTTCGATTGGCGGATAAGGGGTTTGGGGGGGGCTGCGGCTGTGGTCTTATGTTAGCTGGGATTTAGCAATTCGCGCTTGGGAGTCGTAGTCCGCCGCTGAAGGGCGGTATTTTTTACACGAAGCTTCCGTGCGTGGACTTAAGATTCACTGTTGTAAGGGCCACGCTGGAGGTTATTTCAGCAATGAGATTGTCTCCCGAATTGTAGGCGTCGCTCTTGTCGGTATCAAGATAGAGTTGATACTTGGAACCGCCCACCCCGAGAACAATATAGCCATTTCCAGCCTCGGTGAGGTCGATTGTTTTGAGTTGCAATAAATCACCATTCGCAAAATCCGTGATCACCGCATAATCCACTGGCGTAGAAGTTTCTGTGGAGTTGTAGTAAGCAAATCCGGAATCGCCGAGGATGAAGGTGTCGCTACCGGCACCCCCAGTAAGGGTATCGAATTGGCTGACACCTTTAGATGACGCAGAAGTTCCTTGCAAAAAGTCTGTTCCATTACCTCCAGTCAGCGAGTCGTTGCCAGTGCCACTCAGCAGGGAGTCATTTCCATCGCCGCCGCTGAAAGTGCTTGCGATCGTGTATGCCGTGGCGTCGAATGTATCGTCGCCCGTGCCACCGGTCACTATGGCAATTCCGGCAGCTACGGCGTTAGCTCCTAGAGTGAGGTTATTGGCTCCATTTGCGGTTGTGATCGACTGGATGGTAGAAGCGGCGATGCGATCGAAATCGGTATCGATAAATGTTTGCGCATTAGTTGAAAAAATCACACTATTGCTGCCAGCGCCGCCATCCAATGAGTCCGCCGCGAAGATGGCTTTTGTGGAGTAACTAAAGACATCGTTTCCGGAACCGCCAACCAAGGTCGTTACAGTCGCGTTGATTTTTGTAAATTGATCAATTCCAGTGCCACCAACGACGACTTTGATACCAGCCCCAGCCGCTTCTGCACCTAGAGTGAGAGTGTTCGCGCCATTGGCCAAGACGAATGTCTCGATGAGGCTGTGATTCGTAAAAGCAGCGTCAGCGACCGTCTGATCATTGGTCCTCAAGGTTAGCGTGTCAAATCCCTCAGTCCCGACTGTAGTGGGGGTGGTTCCCGTGATGGTGGCTGTGGCGGCTGTGGCGGCGTCGGCGAAGAGAAAGTTCAGCCCACGCTCCGGCAATCCCTGCGTTTCCTCAAAAAGGGCAGCATTTAATACATCATTAGTATGTCCATATATTCTTCTTATCCCCGCCAAGAAAGCCCTTTGGCTAAAAGTATAGGATCTACCAACACCGTCTTCCGTAACAAAATTCTCAATCGCACCAATATCATCTGCAAAGGTCGCGGAGCCGACTCGTGCGAATTGTGTATCTGCGAAAGGCCCAGTAACATTATGCACCATGAGCGTGTCATCTCCCGAACCGCCATTGAGGGAGGCGAAGCCAGCGGTGGAGCCCAGCTTTGCTGCATCCATGACGAAATTGATGCCGGTCGTGTTATTCAGCATGCTGATCGTATCGAAGCCCGTGCCGCCATATATTGCGGAAAGGCTCGCGTCGTTGGCGAGAATGACGAAGTTGTTGCCAGCATTGAGTGCCAAGACTTCGAAGTTCCCCGCGAGGGAAGTGAATGAGCGCGCTTCGGCGTCCAACAAGCGAAGCGTGTCAACACCTCCACCGCCGGTGTAGGTATGATTGGAGAGCGCAGCAAATGATGTTCTTACGATATCATTTCCATCGCCACCATTGATTGCCAGCGTTCCAGTAAATGCGGAGGCGTCGATAATGTCATTGCCCGAACTCATCGTCAGTGTATCCAAACCTGAAGCACGAGCATTTTCATCGAGCGTGACAGTGTTATCAGACACAACCCGCATGAAGACCGAACCGATATTTCCCTGATACATGTTCGAGAAATCGGAATCCGCCAAAATGCTGCCATCTAAAATAACAGAACCAGCGGTGGTTCCCCCAATAATTTTCGCGTAGGCAAAGTTCGCCGTTGTGCTGACGAGCGTGTAGCCACTGCCTGCGCTGGCATCGACAGTGATGATATCCGAAGTCGCCCCCGGCGCGTAGAGCGTGCTCGCCATATCGATCGTGTCTTTTCCTATGCCGCCAATAATCGAGTCGATTCCTGCCGCCACAAAAGCATCATCAAAGAGGAATCGATTGTTGCCGTTTGCTGTGCGAAGAACATCGATATTCTTGAGTTTCGCCACATTTTCATCGGTAACCGAGACGCCATCGCGGGAGAATTTCAGGGTATCCACGCCCGCCCCGCCGACCATGGTGGTGATATTTGCAAGGTAATCTTGGTCAGTGATTTGGAAGAGGACGCCGGCTGAACCATAGGCCGAAGTGTTGATGGAATTTCCAACGCCATTGTCATTTCCTTCACCGCCGACCAGCGTGCGGATGCCAGCGATGAGGGCGTTGGCTCCCAGAGTGACGGTATTGGTTGTGCCTTCGAGTTTCAGAGTTCCGATCTTGGAAATCGGCGTAAACGCGCTATCAATCAAAGCACCGCCCTGAGTCAATGTAAGCGTATCCAATCCATTCGAGCCGCCTACCAGCGAGTTCGTGCTGATAGCGCCCAAGACAAATTCGTTACCACCGGCGGAGCCGCCGATGAGGGTGTTGTGATCCCCACTAGCTGTGGAGCCAAGGAGACGAGCCCCCGAGCCGGCGCTGGCATCGATCGTGATAGCGGAGGTAAATGCCGTCGCATCAATGGTGTCTTTTCCAGTTCCGCCAACGACTGTGGCGATACCTGCGGCAGCGGCTATGGTGCCGAGGGTAATGCTATTGCCGTTTATAGCGCTACCGAGTTGGAGTTTCTCGATGTCTGAAATATTTGCGAATACTTCATCACCCAGTGTTTGGGCTCCCGAGAAAAACTGGATCGTATCGCTACCGTTGTTACCGCTTATTTGACTATTTAGTAAATTGGCGCCATTTTTGATTTGGAACAGATTGCCCGATTCTCCGCCAAGCAAGCTATCGCTGCCTCGGCTTGATTGCATATCCCAGTAAAGAGTGAATGGGGCAGGATCATAGGCTGAGGCGTCAATGGTGTTCGGGCCTGTGCCCCCGATGATAGAGGTTATGCCGAGATCTCCAGCGAGGGTGATAACATTTCCAGCGCCAGCAATATCCAAGACATCAATTCCGGAAATTCCAGAGAGCGTCGCAGAGGGTAGCGTTTGAGCATTCGCATTGAGTCGCAGTGTGTCAATGCCGCCTCCTCCCATGATGCTGGAATTTTTTAAAGCCCCGGCGGACTTGAAAATCAAAAGATCATCGGCTCCATTCGCTTGGCCGCCAATAATCGTATTGGCGATCCCGCCAGCCGTAATGATTGCCCCGCTTTGTTCATTCGTTGCATCAAGATAAACCTTTTTAATCTTAACCTCTGAAAGATCGATCGTATCCGTAATACCTGAAACATAATCTGCTTTTATGTAAATCGTATCTCCATCGAAGGCGCTTTCTAAATTTGCACCTAAATTCAAGAAATTACCCTGTAGATTATCATAGGTAAGTGTATCTAGACCGGTGACATTGGCAAAAGAAGCGTCAGTCAAAGTGCCAAGGTTGTTAATGACTAAATAATCCTTGGAGTTTGCTCCGCCCGTGATTGTGTTGTTGCCCAGCAAGGAGGCTTCTGAAATCACATAATAGTTTGCGGCACCAGATACATCGTTTCCTACCAGGGTGGATTTACTCGCTCCCGTGCCGGTTTCGAGAGTGTCTCCAAGTGTTCCCGAGGTGCCACCCTCTATGTAAATGGCTCCACTGGTATAACCAGAGGCGCTTAAATAATCTGAAGCTGAGCCACCAAACAAAGAGGTGATTCCTGCAGACCAGGCATTTACCCCTAAAGTAATAATCACTTGCGAGGAAAGATTTGATACATCAATTACTTCCACTTCAGATATTTTTGCTAATTGTGTATCGTTCAGCGAATAGGCGGAGGTCATCACCAAACTATCCTCGCCAGCGCCACCCCTGATGGAACTGGCAACTAATTCAGCACCAGAATTAAACTGGAATTGGTCATCACCCCCTTCGCCGAAAAGTGTGGATAATCCGCTGGATGTTAAAACAAACGTATCATCATTATTGCCACCATGAATCGTATCGTTCCCGGAACCTGCAATCAGGCTGTCATTTCCGGCACCGCCCAAAATACTATCATTTCCTGCCTCGCCGAGGATTGTGTCATTGCCGGCATTGCCAATGATTGTGTCGTTGCCGGTCCCTCCCAAAAGGCTATCATCATTGGAACCGCCAAGGAGACTATCTTCGCCGGAATCACCCGATAAAGTAACCACCTTAGTTAATCCCGAGGCATCGAGTGTATCATTACCGCCAGCAGAACGAATAATTGCTGTAATTCCGTTGGCTTCAAATAAGATCCCAAATGCAATGGTATCTGGCGCATCAGTAAGAAGTAGGTTCTGGAAATTGGATATCGATCCCCAGTTATCATCATCAAGATCGGCCGCAGCCAAAAATAAAAGCGAATTTACACCACCTTGACCATCAAAACTGCCTCCAACCACGCTGCTCCACACCAGCGTGTCATTACCTTCTCCACCCAAAAGAGCATTTATCCCCAATCCGCCATCGAGATAATCGTTGCCCGCCTCGCCGAGGAGGCTGTCGTTGCCATCACCACCGAGGAGGGTATCGCTGCCGCTACCGCCGAGGAGGGTATCATTTCCGGCACCGCCTTCGATGGTATCAAACCCTTCTTCACCAAAGAGGCTGTCGTTACCTGCTTCGCCCAAGAGGCTATCCTGCCCATCACCACCAAGCAGCGTATCATTTCCCCCACCTCCATTGAGAGTGTCATTGCCATCGAATCCATTGAAGGTGTCGTTGGCGATACCGCCTTGGAAAGTGGTGTCGGAAGCTAAGAAAACTTGGGAGAGCACTGCAAAGCTGTCCTTCTGGATGTAGTCTTGATTGACATAATCCGCAAAATTGCTGCCTTCGAGTTTCCAGAAAGTGCCCCAGCCGAGAACATTTCGGAAGGGACTATTCGTATCCACAGTATTGGACGGAGCGGGATCAAACGCCAATTCCAAAGATAAAGTATCCAGAGACAAACCGCCAACAAGATTGACAATGGCAACAAGGTTGGGCGGGTTGGGCGTGCCACTTGTGTAGATTCCGAACTGGGTGGTGCTCGGCGTTTGCAGGTAACTAAGAAGGGGTATATTATTTCCAAAGCTGGAAGGAATGCCATTTCCTGATGGTGCGGCACCGATCCAGTAATTACTGGCATTGCCTGCGAGCTGAAGATTATCCCCTGCCTCAAAGTCATCGACTACCACATAATCCGCATCAGTGTAGACGGAGTCAATTCGAATCCAAACGGACTTTCCAGCAAGAGGCCCTTCAGTATAATCGATGATCGAAGGTGCCCACTCATTCGTATCCGACGCCGTGTATCCAGACACTACAAAGTTGTCCTTGCCAGATCCGCCGATGAGGACATCGACACCCGTTCCGAGGCCCAAGACTCCACCGACCCCGATACCATCGATGATATTGTCGAATTCGTTGCCCTCGATGATATTCGATCCTTGGCCGTAATTGCCTTCCGAGCTATGATTGCCTGTCGCATCGCGTGCTGAGGGGGAGCCGACTTGGAGGATGAGATTCGAGATATCATTGGCTATAGTATAGCCGTTTTTGAGAAGCAGCGAGCTCTCAAGATGTCCACTCCACCAGAGGTAGTCGGAGTCGGTGAATGTGACGGTGTCGTTGCCTCCGTTGCCGAAGACGGCGTCTTCGATGAAAATCTCCTGCGAGAATAGGTTGGTGCCTTCCCCTTGGCTCACATAAAACATATCACCTTTCCCAGGAGCGACTTGGTCATCAGACTCGGAACCGACCATGGAGTCACGGCCTGCGCCGCCATCGATATCGGAGAAATCATTGGCAACGAGCGTATCCTGGTTGCGATTGGGATCATAGACACCACCATAGTAGCCGGGGACAAACCAGAACTGGCTTGGGTCGGCAGTGCCAGGGCCATTGGGAGTAACAGGGATTGGGTCGGTATCGCGGAAGATGCTGGTTTTCGTGCCGTTGCCGCCATCCACCACAGACGCAAAATCCTTCACGGCAAGGCCCACTTGGTCCACACCATAGGCTGTGCCGCCGATAAGGAAGTTGCCTTTGCCAGCGCCCACGATGCTATCGCGGCCCTTGTCACCGACGAGGGTGTTGCTAACTCCGGCATCGTAAATGTAGTTGTCCAGCCGATTGCCTTGGCCGAATTGACCAGTTCCCGCAAGCGCGAGTTGATCGATGAATATGCCTTGGTTGACAAGTTCGTCGTCACTGAGGGTGAGGAAAGCCACGCGGGAGACGACGAGATTGTGCTGGCCGCCGTTGAGGGAAGCCCCGACACCACCCGCGCCGTAGTCCACGGGCGTTTCGTTCCCGTATTTGATCACCCGGTCGAACTCATCGCCAATCGCGTTGCCGCCATTTTTGACGACGAAGGTGTCCGACCCTTGGCCGCCGACCAAGGTGTTGAGGCCCTTGAAGGTTACAAGTGTGTTTTTATCCGGCCCACCGAAGAGGTCATAGTCATCGCCGCTACGATCATTGACGAAATTTCCATTGAGAATGTCATTTCCAAAGCCGCCATCCAAGTAGGAGGCAAAGCGATCGGGCATGCCAACGGCGGGATCGTATGGCGAGGGGTTAAAGATAAAGCCCAGGGGCGTTGAGAAATTGGGATTGTTCTGGATCAGAGGATCTGTGTAGGTATCATCTGTAAGTCCTCCAGGAAGAGTCTGAATGAGCCTGAGCCCGAGCACGGCATCGTTACCCGCTCCACCTTGGAGGGTCACATGCTGGGCTGCAGATCCATCCTGCAATGCTGGAATCGTGCGCTCCAGAGCAGTGACCATGAAGTCGTAGGTGCCATCCTCGAGGTTGGTGACCTTCAGTGTTGGCTTGAGAGGATCAAACGGATTTTCAGGATCTCCAGAGGTGCCTTGGAAATCTTGGGATTTTCCGTTCACATAGGTGTGCCAGATATCTCCAGTGATATCTGTGCGCTTGTATTTTACGACATATCCCACCACATCCTGATAGGATCTTTCGATTTGGCCTTGAGTAGTTCCAACAGTCCAGGAAAGGTCGTATTGGAATTTGCCGCGATTGGAGAGGTCGTCCTCTTGGTCGCCCACAATAAGAACCGAAGAACCATTGGGCGTGGCGCCGTTTTCCTTGGCAAAAACCTCGCCTGC
>VFJO01000328.1 GCA_009886045.1 Verrucomicrobiota bacterium | reverse complement strand
TGAGGATCTTGTTCAGCGCGGTGCCCATATGGACATCACCATTTGCAAAAGGTGGGCCATCGTGCAGGAGGTAAAGGGGAGCATCCTTGCGGCGCTCTTGGATTTTTTCGTAAAGCCCTTCTTCCTGCCACTTGGCCAGCATTTCAGGTTCGCGCTGGGCCAGTCCGGCCTTCATTGGGAAATCCGTCTTCGGGAGATTAATCGTGTTTTTGTATCCGCTCATGAGAAACGATAACGAGTATCAGTGGATGGGCGGCGGGTCAACGCCACCAAATCTGTCGCGCTTGGCTTGGCAGCCCGATCCAGGGTGCAGCTATGGCGCTTGAGGAAACGCCAAGGTTGCAGGGAAGCCCGCAGGAAGGCGGACAGGTTTTCCCGCAGGCATTTGGACCAAGGCAAGAGCTTGGCGGCATGTAACGAGGAGGGCGGAGTCCGCGGACCGGATCACTTCAAATTCAACCCAGAAACGGACGCCGCTCCATTCCACAACCCGCCCCTCAACACGCAGAATATCACCGAGCTTCGCTGGGCGTTTGTAATCGATCTCGGTGCGACTCACGACGGCATGAATGCCGGTGCGTTCGATCTCTGCGAAATCCATTCCCATCTGGATGGCGAGAAGCGTGCGAGCGGTCTCGATGAAGCGAAGGTAAACAATATTGTGCACCACGCCGCCTGCATCGGTGTCGAAATACATGACACGTACCTCGGTGGAAATACGGCAGTGTTCGGGAATACTTTCCTCCATAAAAAGGCAAGCGGACGCTCTACTAGAGACTCGCAATGCGTTTTTCCAAATCCTCGTCAGGCATGATTACAAGGGCCTCTCGAAACTTTGTGGTAGCTTGGTTTTTATCCTGCGCGGCAAGAAATGTATTCCCTTCCTCCACGAGTGCAGAAAATTTCTGAATCTCGGTGTTCGCGTAAGACTGGAGAGCGCCAAGAGCCTCCACTGTTTTGGGCCCGATTTGTCGTGTTGCAGAACTCAGTGAAGTGAAAACTTGCAAAGCAGACCTGTAATTCCGCTCATTAAAGCCAGTCTGTATCGAGGGCATGGCATTCTTAACGGCGATGCAAGCGTCGAAGGCAGATGTCGGAATCCAGATTCCTGCAGGAGGAGACCCCGCGCGGAAAACTTTGATTTTTGAAGCGATCGCATCAAGGCGTTCTGTGAGAGACGAAGGAATACTCGGCACTGTTCCCCTAGCGAGAGATTCCGTATTCCATGATTGTTCCCAAGCGAGTTTTATGGAATCGAGCTCAGCGGTGATATCTGCCGCGACATCTGCTTGTTTCAGGACGCTCAGGGTGCGGGGACTTGGGTCCGGAAACTCTTTGAGTTTGTTAATCAGAAACTCTCCTTCTTGAGGAGACATGGGGGACTGAAGCTTAGCGAGAATGGCGTCTTGGTTCTCTCTCGAGACAAGTTTGGCATAATCTGCCTCCAAAACAACAAGCCGAGCCTCGAGAGCGGAATCCTCCTTAGCAAACGCTGAGAGTTTATTAAAATCCGCATTCGAATTCAGATCGAAATCTTTTTTGATTTTCGCCTCAAGCATGGCTAGACGGAGGCGGGACTCGATTTTATTAATCGAAGCTTGACGATATTTTTCGCGTGTCTGCCAAGCGCCGGCCTCCATGACCTCTCCATAATCGAAGCGCGAGGCAATCTCCTGGAATGGCTTGAGGTATTCGCCAATTGTGACTTGGGTGGCTGGAAACACTTTGGAATACGAACCCATCTCATCAATGAGTTTCTGAAGATTGGCTCGCTGCGTGTCGTTAAGAACGTCTTTCGGCGCCACCGGCTTCAAGATGAGTTTCACAATGCGGGATGTGGGAATCTGCGATTCTTTTCCGCTTGGAAGGCGCAGGACAAAATATCCCGCCCCAGCTGAGCCCCTAGCCGAGCGGTCTGTATAGGCGGTGAAAGTGATCACTTCGGCTTCCGCAGGCTTCGACCAAGGCTGAGGCTTCACAAGAACGATTCCAGAGGCTTCTACAGCTGTATTGCCCTGCGCACAAAGGAAGGTTATGGAGAAAAAGAAGCAGGCCGCTAGGGTGCGAAGAAAAGAGAGCATTGAAATACTCTCTCACTATCGATCCAAAAAGGGCAAGCCTCGGAGTTGAATGAGAAAAAATTTAGCGCAATCCCTCGATTGCTGATCGGATATCATACTCTGTAACATTCTGAGATACAAAGGCATCACCCAGTCCGCGAAGAAGAACAAAGCGAATACCCCCAGCGGCAAACTTTTTATCTTTCATCAGAGCGGAAAAAATCGCGTCACTTGAAATTGAGGCATCCAGGCGCATGGGGAGGTTGTAGGAGGAAAGCGCTGATGAAATCCGCTCCGCATCCTCGACACTGAGACCGGATTTCCGCATCGAAAGGCGACAAGCGGCTATTAGGCCAAGGCTGATCGCCTCGCCGTGAAGGAGCGTTCCATAGCCGGCAGCAGCTTCGATGCCATGCCCAATGGTGTGCCCAAAATTTAACAAGGCGCGCAGTCCCTGAGTCTCAAACTCATCCTCCGCAACGATTGCAGCCTTGATGGCAACATTGCGAGCAATGAGCGGAGGGAGATCATCGAGGGCATCGAGCATCGAGGGGTCACGAATCGCAGCATGCTTGATCACCTCGGCAAAGCCTTCTTGGAATTCACGCTCTGGGAGGGTTCGCAGCGTGTCGGTATCGGCAATGACAAGGCGTGGCTGATGAAAAGAACCGATGAGATTTTTACCACCCGATGCATTGACCCCAGTTTTTCCACCGACAGAGCTGTCGACTTGCGAAACGATGGTTGTGGGAATCTGGACATACGGAATGCCTCGATAAAAAATAGCAGCCGCAAAACCAGCCAAATCACCGACTACTCCCCCACCCAGGGCCACAAGGAGTGAAGAGCGATCCAATCCAGCCGCGATCATCGCATCACAAATGACCCCAACATGCGAAAGCGACTTCGAGGACTCTCCCGCAGGAATGGTAATGAGGAATGGCTGAAAGCCGGCACTTGAAAGCGATGCCTGCAGCACATCGGCGTAAAGAGGAGCGACGTTGGAATCCGTCACCACCGCGCAGCGGCAAGGCCTGAATATAGTGGAAATCAGTTCACCGCTGGACGCAATGAGACCCGGCCCGATCAGAACTTGGTAAGGAGCCTTTGAAATGCGGATACTGACTTCGTGCAAAGGATTCATTGCGAAACTCCGAGTCTGGCAAGTGCCTCCGGCTCATCCTTGGCTATTACGAACAACTGATCCAATCGTACCAATTCGAAGAGAGCTGCCACTTTCCTCTCCAGCCCAAAAATAGCAAATTTCCCGTGAAATTTTGATGATTCCCTAAAGTATTCGATCAGAGTCGCCAGCCCGCTCGAGTCGATATAACGAACTTGCTTAAAATCAAGTAAAAGCACAGCAGCCAGTTCATCGAGACATGACTTCAAGCTAGCCCTCATTTGTTCAGAGGAATGAAGGTCTATTTCCCCCGCCAAACTCAGAACGGTAGAACAAGGAGTCGACATTTTCTCAATCGTCATGCCCCTGTCTAAGCGCGCTTCGTCTTCCTGAAAAGCACCGATTTTTGGTATGCAAAATTTTACAGAACCCACTCCAGAAATCATCGCCAAGGCGATCCCTGCAATAGAAATTGCACCTGTTTTATCCCCCGGCAATCAACGTGCCTCGCATTGCCATCGGTTGGACGAGTATCCAGATGCCAATGCCATAAAGTCCACATGCCAGAATAGCCCAAGGCAAAAACCGAAGTAGCGCGCGCGATGTGGAAAGACTCAGCGTTTTTTTCCAAAGCAGCCAGAGAGTGAAGAGGCACCCAGCATTGAGGATCAGAATTTCCAAAGCAGGAAGACCCGGGAATGCAAGAGATGCGATATTCCAATCCGGTGAGAGCGATGTGATCCCGACCTCTTTGCCAAGGCGCTGAATGATGGGCAGGGGAGTGAGTGCCCCGGCCAAAAAGTGGAATAAAAAATGGGCCGCCCACATGGAGAATCCCAGTGGAGCAAATAGCACCGCCATGCCGCATAAAACCTGCTTCAGCGTGTATTGAGAGGTGGTAAATCGAACACTCAACCAAGCACACGCGCCAGAAAGAACGGCAGGAAGCACTAGAACGAAGCCAGCAAAAAGAAAACTGGCTGTCAGTCCTGATTTTTTCTCGAACTCCAAGACCGGCCCGACCATTCCTGCAGCGTTGGCAAACGCCGAGAAGGTGAGGACGAGAACCAATGCAGCAATGTCCAGCCTTCGGGAATAATCTCCCACCGCAGAGCGTTTCCCCGAATGCAGTAGATCGGATCCTGGAGGAACAGTCAGAATGCCGACGTTATCTGATGGGCAAGCTTTCACGCAATCCAGGCAGAATGTGCAATCCATATTCCCCGACTTTGCTGGCTGGAAAAGATGCAGCTCACACCCGCGCTGGGTCTCGTTGCCACGGAGGCAATCGTGGGTGCGACAACTTGCGCAGACCTCCGCATCCCTTACGCGAACCTCTAGAGGTGAGACGAGTGAGGATACGAAGTGAAACTGTCCAATCGGACAAACGTGTTTGCAGAAACTCGCTCCCTTAAAAATGCCATCCACCAGCACGGCTGAGACGAAGTAGAAAACAATGATCCATGCCGTCCACCATGGAGTCTCCCATAGATCAAAAAACTCGTAGGCCCAAAAAAAGAAAACCAGAAGAGCAATAGCGAGCCACTTGGACCGAAGCGGGCGGGGCCAATGAGATGTAGCCGGGAAAATTTTGCGCCCGAGATCGCGGGCAAAAGTGAAGGGACACGCCATACAAAAAAAATTTCCCGCAACCAAAAGAGCCAGCACAGCAAGGCCTCTCCAATGGATCCATGGAAGAACTCCAGCAAGATTCATTGCGGCCACCTGAGGGCCGAAGAAGCCATCGAGAACGACAATCAGGGCCAGCCCGAAAAAAAATACCTGCAAGGAAACTCTAAAATACTTCGATCGTAAAACTGGGCCGATGCCAGGAACTCGCAGAAGATCAAATCGCTCCCTCGGCGCAGCAGGTCTGGGCTGCGTCTTAGTGACTGTACGCCTCCGAGTGAGCTTTGACCCCGTGAGGTATTTGATCGCGATGACAGCCGCTGGCAACAGGAATGCGATCGAACCCGGCACCCACATGAGAGTTCCTGCAAAAGTCTGGTCGTCTATCGCTGACAGCCTTGTGACCCTCGGCGCCGATGCATACGAGGGGTAGAGAACGCGCCCGTAGAAGGTAAAAAAACCGGAGAGCATTGTATTTTGAAGATCCACTATCAGCAGATACGGGATAATGACCCATCGCAGCACAGCAGAACGAGAAGGCCATGGCTGAACGACCGGCCACCAGAAAAGTATGGCGGTTGAGAGAAAGCAGACGTGTTCCGCCTTGTGCCAAAATGAGGAACTCAAAGCGAGTTCGTAGAACGCCGGCACATGCCACAGCAGGTTCGAGAGCATGAAAAGCGGCCCTGCAAAGAAGGGGTGAATGAGCACGGCACCGATTTTTTTGAAATACGGATCATTCAAAAAAGGCCCGAGCCCCGAACTGACAAATCCACGAGGCAACCCGGAAAGCATCGGCAAAAACGGAGCGCCCTGAAGAATCAGCGGCGGAGCCACCATTGTGAGGAGAAGGTGCTGCACCATATGAACGCTGAGCAACCACGCTCCAAATGCGTCAAGGGGCGAAGCCAGTGCCACATAGATGGCGAGCAATCCGGCGAGAAATGATAGCAGGCGCCATTCAGGAAATCGCTCCGGAGCAAGCCGTCTGACTTTACGCCACCCATTCCAATAAATGAAGGCTGCGAGGGATAAGCCCAGCGCTGGAATCCATTCAAAAGTCCACGAGGCGAGAACCAAGGCGGTCTGATTGTTGTCCATGCGCGAAGAAAAAACGCCTTAAACCGACTGCAAGGAACAATCCCCGATTGGACTCAATAACGGCTGGGAAAAGAGAAAAAGCCTGCTCGGAATCACTTGCTCAAGCCAACCTAAATGAGGTGGAAGGACACGCTGGCAATCTTCCCAACTGGATTCTACAAAGAGAAAATCCGGGGCCATTTCTTGAACGACCTCACACATGAGGAATCCCGTGTTGGATTGGATGCGGAGCAACTCCACATCGGGAGTGATCTCGGTCAATTGCTCGCGAATTTCATCCAGAGATGTCCCATCGGCTTCAGTTCCTAGGAGAGATGCGCGCGCACGCGTTAGCGGACTATCCGCAGCCAAGATCGAAATCTTTGAAGGCTGCAGCGTTTTTAACTTATCCCTGACAGCTTGCCACCGAGGCGAGTGCGCCTCCAATAAGAGACAGGCATTCAATTCGCTAGGTGGTTTTTCCTGTGGATCTGGAATCAAGAGCAAATCGCAAGGCGTTCTCGCAAAAAGTTCCCGCACGATGGTGCCCGTGAAGTTTCTCGGATCGTTCGGCCGGGCAATCGTGCCCGCAATGAATAAATCAAAGCGCTCTCTGGCCACGGCAGCAATCAGAGCTTCGGAGGGGGAATCGCCCTCGCACCAGTAGATGTCCATACTCTTCCGACCCATGTTTGCAAAAGCTTCTTGAAAACTAAGGTTCTTTTCGTCAGTGCGCCCACCGGCATGGAGCACGCTCAACCTTCCTCCAAATGCCTTCGCCGTGCGATCAGCCTCAGCAAGGACCGCCAAAAAACGCGGAGAAAATGTCGAAGCAACGGCGAAGTGGGGAGTGGACATGGATCAAAAAAAATTCACAAACTCGAGGGTGTCATCAACGCGTTGAAATCTGCACAATTTTTTCAAAAGCCGCCTTCGTGAGACTCATTACGCTCAGGCGAGATTGTCTTAATAGACCGATCTCGGCAAGCGCTGGCTCGGATTTGATTTCCTCAAGCGACACGGGTTGCTTCAAAGTGCGAAGTGGTTTCAAATCCACACACGACCAATCTCCATCGAGCGAGGTAGGATCTGGGTAAGCGGTCCGGACCACTTGCGCAATTCCAACAACGCACTTGCCAGTGACGCTGTGGTAATACAGCACCTGATCGCCTTCCGACATGGCGCGCAGGAAATTCCTAGCTTGGAAATTCCGTACTCCGCTCCACGCCGTTTTACCATCCTTGAGAAATTCCTCCCACGCATACGCAGTAGGTTCCTGCTTCACGAGCCAGTAGTTCATTCGAGCTTTGCTAAAATGAAAATACGCGAATATCAAAGGACTTCTTACAAAATGTCGAAAAAAGGTCTCTTCATTACATTCGAAGGCTCCGAAGCGTGCGGAAAGTCCACCCAGATCAAAATCCTTGCTGAGCGCCTTAGCGCCTCAGGTTGCGATCCGCTCCTCATCCGCGAACCCGGCGGCACTGCAGCTGGCGAAGCCATACGACACCTCCTGCAGCATGCCCCCGAGGGCGATGATCTCACTCCCGAAGCCGAGTTGCTCCTCTTCGCCGCGAGCCGAGCCCAGCTCGTACGGGAAAAAATCCTGCCCGCCCTCGCCGCGGGTCGCCTCGTCATCTGCGACCGCTTCCTAGACTCCACGACAGTCTATCAAGGTGTCGCCCGCCACATCCCTGCCGATGAGACCGCGCGCATCAATGCGTTTGCGGCAGGAGGATGCCTGCCAGATCTCACTTTTCTGCTCGATTTAGACCGCAAATCTTCTCTCGTGCGAATGCAGGCATCTGCTCGTAAGCCGGATCGTATCGAGCGGGAATCCGACGAATTTTTTGAAGCCGTGAGAAAAGGCTATTTAACATTGGCCAACAATAACCCAGAGCGGATCTTCCTCTTAGATGCCTCCCGAGCCCCTCTCGAAATCGCCAGCGATATTTTCGAAAAAGTTCAGATCGCAGTCAGTTTAGGACTCTAATTGCATCAATTTTGTATTGATTTTGATGCAAAGTGGTGTTTTACTATATTCATTATGAGAATAAGCGTGGATATTTCAGACGATGTATTAAAAGAAATCATGGAAATGACTGGTGAAAAAAGCAAAAGCGCGTCCGTAGCCAAGGCAATCAACGAATTCATCAGGAGAAGGAGAGCAAAGGACTTCGGTCGGTTAATCAGAGAGGGGGCATTCGATTACGAACTCGATGCCGAGACGCAGGCTCTCATGAATCCCCTCCCCCCCCTCACTTCAGAGTAATGGTACTCGTTGACTCATCAGTTTGGATCGAGGCCCTGAGGCTTAAGGGACGCCTTGATGTTAAGGTATCGCTCGAATCCTTGCTTGAAGCCTACGAAGCGCAGCTCTGCGCACCCGTGAGGCTGGAGGTATTGGGCGGTGCAAAAAAGGAGGAACGCCGAAAGCTGGGATTTTATTTTTCTATCATTCCTCACCGCCCTGCCAGATCAGACGACTGGGAGCGTGCCATCAGCCTGGCTTGGCGATTACGCGACTCAGGGATCACGGTTCCTTGGAACGACGTCTTGATCACGGCGATCGCGATTCATGATTGCGTACGCCTTTATTCGATAGACGCTCATTTCGAAAAAATATCCCAACTTTGCCCCCTCCTTCTCTACAAGCCGGGTTATGGAGGTTCCTTCCAGCCGGATCACATTTGATTTTTTTCTTAACATTTCAGCAATTTTCAGTAAGATTCCTGCCCCGAGTACACTGATCTGCCTCCCGCCCAGCATCAGGCACTCCTAAACTAACCCCAATTATAAATATGGAAAACAACACACCACTGGGAGACATAGGTCTCATCGGATTGGCCGTCATGGGCCAGAACCTCGTCCTTAACATGAACGACCACGGCTACACCGTCGTTGTTTACAACCGCACGACCTCAAAAGTGGACGAATTTTTAGCAAATGAGGCAAAAGGAACGAATGTTCAGGGCGCACACTCGATTCAGGAACTCGTGGCAAAACTCAAACGCCCAAGGCGTGTCATGATGCTTGTGAAAGCCGGCCAGCCGGTGGATGACTTCATCACGCAGATTACCCCCCATCTTGAACCGGGCGACATCATCATCGATGGTGGCAATTCTCTTTTCGACGATACGAATCGTCGTCAGCGTGAACTCGAAGCCAAGGGCTTACTTTTCATTGGCACAGGCGTTTCCGGTGGAGAGGAAGGCGCACGTCGCGGACCGAGCATTATGCCTGGAGGATCCCCCGCCGCTTGGCCACACGTGAAAGACATTTTCCAATCCATCTCCGCCAAGGTTGAAGACGGATCTCCATGCTGCGATTGGGTCGGTGAGGAGGGGGCAGGCCATTACGTAAAAATGGTGCATAACGGCATCGAATACGGTGACATGCAACTTATTTGTGAAGCCTACAACATTCTCAAAAATGGGCTCGGCCTGAACGAACAGGAACTCCACGATGTTTTCGCCGAGTGGAACAAGGGTGACCTCGACAGCTACCTCATCGAGATCAGCCGCGACATCTTTGCTAAAAAAGACACGGACGGCACCCCGCTCGTAAACAAAATTCTGGACACAGCTGGGCAAAAGGGCACTGGGAAGTGGACCGTGATCAACTCCCTCGATATGGGAGTTCCAATTACCCTCATGGCAGAAGCAGTTTACGCTCGTTGCGTCTCAGCCCTCAAGGAAGAGCGAGTCAAGGCTGCCCGTAAACTCAAGGGCCCGAATCCAGCTATTCCCTCAGCTCGCAACGCCAAGAGGCGAGCTGCTCTCATTGAAGAAGTCCGTCAGGCACTCTATGCCTCAAAGATCATCAGCTACGCTCAGGGCTACATGCTGATGCGTGCCGCTGCTGCCGAGTATGGATGGAAGCTCAACTGGGGGGGCATTGCCCTCATGTGGCGCGGAGGATGCATCATTCGCTCCCGCTTCCTTGGAAAAATCAAAGACGCTTTTGACAAGAAGCCCAAACTTACCAACCTACTCCTCGACAACTACTTCAAAGGTGAAATCAAAAAGTCGCAGAAGGGTTGGCGCAACATCGTAGCGATCGCAGCAAAGCGCGGAATTCCGGTTCCCGCATTCAGCACAGCCCTCTCGTTCTTCGACAGTTACCGCTCTGCTGTCTTGCCAGCGAACCTGCTTCAAGCCCAACGCGACTACTTTGGCGCGCACACCTACGAGCGCGTGGACAAACCTCGCGGTGAGTTCTTCCACACGAACTGGACTGGCCAAGGCGGCACCACAGCCTCCACGACCTACACGGTTTAGCCGCGTTTGCGCGTTTTCATTCTTAAACCCGACGCCATCGGCGACTTCATCCTCTCAACAGGGTGCATTCACCTCATGGCTCGGGAATTGGGAGAGAAAAATCTTGCCATGGCAGTGCGAGCGGATGTCGCTCCGCTGGCGAAGGCCCAATTTCCTGAGGCCGAAGTCATCCCGCTCCACCTCAGAGAAAAACGGCGCTTTGTCAACTTGGCGACGGTGAATGTGATCAACTGCCTGCCGGCTTGGCTTCGCCTCCTCACCCTACGCGCAGATGCCGCCATCTGCCTGCGGAGCATGCGGGCCTACCTGCATACCATCACATTCTATCTCCCTCGTGCAAAACGCCGTATCGCCTGCGAGAACCTCCTTCTGGCCGACCCTCGCATGCTCCGGCCTACAGTTGAGGACTTCGTGCGGCGTGTCTTCAACCCAACTCTTATCCCCTACCCGAGAACAGGAAGCCTTCCTACAGATATCGAGGCAAACCGTCTCGTTACGGCTGAACTCCTCCAGCGCGATATCGCTACCGAAGAAATCCTCCCCACACTCACGCCGCCCCGGCCACTTTCTCCTAAAAATCGCTGGCTACTCTGCCCGTTCAGCTCGACAAAATCTAAAGACTACCCCGCCGAATCTTGGGCACAGGCTTTAAATCTCCTCTCCAACGAACAAACACCGGTCCATCTCGCTGCCGGGCCAAATCAAGCCGGTCGCCTCCAGGTTTTTGCAGCATCCCTTCGCGCCGCAGGGCTGAAAAATATCCACGTCGATCGCCCAGTCCCGCTCTCAGATTTCCTGCAATCTGCCGCTG
>VFJO01000226.1 GCA_009886045.1 Verrucomicrobiota bacterium | reverse complement strand
TCTTGGCGGAATTGTTGTTCGAGTGTCATAATGGAAGAATACGAAATAGGATTTTCCTCCGTGGTCTCGGTGTCCTCTGTGGTTAAAATGCCTTTCGAGCCGACAGTTCTAGACCATGTCGCGCTACATGGCGGCAGCGAAGGCTTCGAGGTCTGGGCAACGGGCAGCACAAGCCAGAAGTTGGGTGAGTTTGGGAAGGTCGGTGATGCTCTCAATGAATTCTCTCAGGCCTTCGGGCACTTGCTCGAAACGGGTCTCTAAAACTTCAATGACGGCTTGCTGTTTCGAGAAAATTTGCTCCTCTTGGCGACCTTCTTGGCGGCCCTCTTGGCGGCCCTCTTGGCGGCCCTCTTGGCGACCTTCTTGGCGACCTTCTTGGCGACCTTCTTGGCGGAATTGTTGTTCGAGTGTCATAGCGGACGATTGGATACTTTGGTTGGTGATGTTCTTAATTTTGCGGAGGAATTGATCTTTGTCAATATCGGCTCGTAAAATGTAGCGCAGGAGCATTTCCATCGCAAACGGGGGGAGTTGGACCATGAGGGCCTCGTCCCAAACAATGTCGTCCAAAAGTTCCCCGATACGCTCGGCTTTGAGGGCGCGCAGAGTGAGGATGCCCATGGGAGTGCCAAAGATTTTGTCGAAGGGAATATTGCAGAGCTCGATGAGGCGGTAAAGAAAATCGGGCGTGAAGGGGGCGAGGTCGCTGGCGAGGCCGGGGGGTGACTCGATAAGATCAGAAAAACGGTTAGATGCCAGCCAGGGCTTGGAGTTCTGGGCGAGGATGATGGGAACAATGGCAGAGAGTTTTTGGCGTGCGGGTTCGGCGCGCAGGGCTTTTTCCCAGATGCGAACCATGTAGGAGAGGAGGCGGAGTGCGATCCAGGGGTCTTCAGTGCTTTGGTGCTCGAAGAGGATGTAGAGGAAAATGTCGGTTTTGTCGATGCGGGCGGAATAGAGCAAGTCGCTCTCGGAGGCGGTAAATTGGGGGTCGATGAACGAGCCGCTCTCGATCCGTAGAGAGTCCCATTCGATTTTGTTAGTGAGGTTGGGCGCGAGGTGTTCTTGCAAAAAAGCAACAGCAGTAGGAATATCGGAGAAAGTGGCCTTAGCCAGCTTGTCATGGGGGTTGTGAATGGAGTCGTCAGACATGCAGAAATGGGTGGGAAGGCAATTTTAGACAGGATGACAGGATTTGCATGATGGACAGGAGGAGATTTTTTAGACAGACCCGGAGCGTAGCGGAGAACGACAAACGAAGTTTGCTCGCAGGGTGAGCAGAGCGAGTTAAGTGCAGGGATGGAAAGAAGGCGGGATTCTCCTATGCGCTACGCTATTCCAGCGTGACCATGTGGGTGGTGGGCCTTTGCGCTGTGCGGCAAAATTATTGGATTTGGCGAAGTGTGTTGAGGAAAGGAATTGCTGAAGAAAAAATGATCTCCGGGTAGTGGATATCCAAGTCTAAAAGGTGTGGATCGTAGCTGATCAAGTGTGTCATCTAAATCTTCTCCGTGCTTTCCGTGTCCTCTGTGGTTAAATAAAGTGCTTTGGGGTAAAATGATAAAACTTCTTACTTGGGAACTGCAACAGCAACTGTTGTATCAAGAACGGCGCGAATCACTGGGCGGTGATGGATTGATGGATTTTTGACATTTCCAAGCGCGCCTGTTTTTCGTCGAATCCTGAGATTTTGAGTTTTTCGGCTTCTGCGAAGGCCTGATTGACGAGGCTAAGAATCTCGGAACTGAAGCGTTTTTTTAGGATTTGGCGGCGTGAAATTTCCGACTTGATGAATCGGGCGACAAGATTCTGCAAGTCATGAATTTCGTTGGCTTCTTCAAGCAGCTCTTTAGGTATTGGAATGCTTGTCATAATATTAAGATGCGTTGATTCGAAATGGTATGCAAGTTTTAAGTTTAAGACCTAATAATGGGAAACTTAGATAGATTTTTTTAGACAGGATGACAGGAATTGCAGGATGGACAGGAGGAGATTTTAGATCCGCCTTCGCGCTGCGCGATTACGGCGTGACAAGTCCGCCTACGGGGAGGAGAGGTAACTTGGTGGCGGGTAGCTGGTAGCGGGTAGCGGGTAGCTGGTAGCGGGTAGCGGGTAGCTGGTAGCTGGTAGC
>VFJO01000177.1 GCA_009886045.1 Verrucomicrobiota bacterium | reverse complement strand
TCGAGGGCGAAACGATAGCTCATTTCCAAAATCGGGTTCGCTTCTTTCATTCAAAATTCAGCATTTAAAATTTAAAATTCCCTCATGGAGTCATGAATTTTCAGGGGTGAGACAGGATTAGCAGGACTCGGGCAGGAGGAGATTCAGAGTTCAGAGTTCAGGGTGCTGAAACAGCATCGCCCTCTAGATCTTTTGCCTCGGGTCATTTTTCTTTCCTCTGGCGTGGGGCTTGGGCGAGCTCGGGCAGGAACTCGACGACTTTACCGTCTTTCCAAACGACCATCGGAACGCCCATGAGTCGGTGCTTCTCGGCGGCTTTTTCTACGGCCCTCTTCATGACTTTCGAGATTTCCTGAATGCGTTGATGGGCGGTTTTCATGGCAGATTGAGATGCGGTGAGATTTTCCGGAATGTGCCGGGGTTTTCGATTTGGACGCCGACGGTCGTTTTCGAAAAAACAGGCGTCGGAGGGCAAGTGGATGCGTCGAAGAGGAAGAGCTCGTCTGTGATCGCAAAATAAGCGGGAAGATTCTCCAGCGAACGCTTGAACCTACGGCGGATGTCGATGGAGGGAACATGGTGCCCTCCGAGCTTCACTCGTCCTTTGACGCGGGCGATGGCGACCTTGGGCGATGGCAGCCAGAGGTAATAAAGCACTACACGGAAGCCCCCTTTTTTTAATTTCGCCAAGGTGGAGAGGTAGCTTCGACCAGAGAGTGTGGATTCGAAGCCGAAGGTTTTTTTGGCGAGGCCAAATTCCTTGATGCGCTCTAAAACCAAACGCCCGGCCCGAAGCGCGCTGCGAGTGGGGTCCAAGGGCGACAAACCGGCCGCAATGAGATCCGCATTAACAAACTCAGTGCACTTTGCCAAAGCTGGCAGGTGCTCCAGAGCGAAGGTGGATTTGCCCGCGCCGTTGGGTCCGGCGATCAAATGGCAAACGGGTATGCGCGATGTTGGTTTCATTGTCCGAATCCAGAGAAAATCAAACTGTTTTTATCGTAGAATTACAGCGGAACCAAGACGAATGCCAAAGGCGTCGGGCATTCATAGTGTTTTCTCCGCCTCGTAATTCCTAAGCACAGGCTCGCTGAGGCGAGTAATGATGAATTTTGAATTATGGATTATGGATTTTCGATTCATTCGGGGTTTTTCTTCGCTTCGAAATTTCCGAGAACTTCTCCTATGACGACCGTGTAATTGAGGTTTCCGTGATCGAGGTCCACATCAGGGAGGAAGTCGGTCAATGATGGATTCTTAATGTTGGATGGTGGATTGAAGCGGCCGGCTGTGGCTGGTAACGAGTAACTGGTGGCGGGTTGAAGACGATGTTGAATGTTGGATTTTGGATGGTTGTTGGAATTCAAAATTGCTCATTCAAAATTCGTAGCCTGTGCGCGGCCGATGGCGGTGAGGCGGTATTTTTGCAGGCGGCTGTTGGGTTTTTCGGGAATGGTGCGTTCGATGAGGGCGGCGGCGAGGGCGGGTTTGAGGTAGCGAGCTTCAAAGTTTTCGCGCCCGCGCAAGGCCAGTGCTGCTTGGATTTCTTGCCGGGACATATCTTTTTCCATGATGGCAAGCAGGCGTTTCAACTCTTCACTGACTTGCCCTGTGACTTGCCCTGTGACTTGCCCTGTGACTTGCCCTGTGCTCCCCGGTTGGGTGGAGGATTTTTTCGCCGAAGCTTCGGTGGCCGGTAGGCGGGGAAACTCTGTGATGAAGATGCCAGCGACTTCGGAGAAGCGTGCGTGGGGCGCTTTTTCGAGAATGAGCGGGATGCCTCGGCCCCAGGCTTCGATGAGGTGGATTCGGCGGAGCAGGTCGGCGATGAGGGGATTGCGACGGCGGGAGACTTTGGCGGTTTTGAGGGTGCGCAGGGTGACGCCTTCCATGAGTCGGCCGGGATTGCGGACCTCGACACGGTCGGGGAAGATGGCGATGCGGACTTCGTCGGGATCCCGGTAGTCGCGGTGGCAAAAGGCGTTGATAATGGCTTCGCGGAAGGCTTCGGGGTCGATCTCGGGGACATCGACGCGGGTGAGGCCCTGGAGTTTCATGCCGATGCGGATGTTTTTGAGGATGTATTTTTCGGCTTCTTCGATGAGGGAAAGGATGTCGCCTTGGAAATCGTGCTGGTCGATGAGGGTGGCTGTGGTGGAGGTGGCAAAAACGGCACAACGGAGCGTGAGGGCGGGCGGCTTGGCAAAGAAAACGCGGGCGGCGTTCAAGGAATGGCCATCGACAATGAGGCCGAGGCTTCCGAGGGCCGCTTGGGCGTTGGTCCAAGGGAGGCCTGCTTTGCGGACATAGGCGCGGACTTTGGCGGCATCGGGCTTGAAAGAGGCATCCGTGATCGGTTCGGAGTCCCAGCCGCGATGGCTGCGATTCTTTCGGAGGATGATGGTCTCGATTTCCTTGGCCGAAAGTTGGCGGTCCTCATCGGCCACGCGGATGTAGGCGCGGCCGTGTGAGTAGTAGGGTTTCTCGGTGCCGGAAAAGCCGACGCGGATGCAGGCTTTCCCACTCAAGAGGACTTTGGATACTTCGGGAAAAATCTTGGGCTCGATGTGCGCGGCGATGGCTTGGGAGACCTTGCGGAGGGTGGTTTCAGTGACCTCCATGCCTACGGGTGTGCTGTCGTTTTTGATACCGAACCAGAGTTCGCCGGCTCCATGCTTGTTGAGGATGGCGGCCAGGGAGTTCAGGCCCTCGCCAAGCTCGGCGAGGCTTTTCTTGAACTCGATGGTTTCGGATTCGTTCATTTCAGGGGTGAGATCAAATCCGGGCTCACGGGTTTTGGAGAGCCTCGTAGTTTCCGAGCACAGGCTCGCTGGGGCGAGTAATGATGGATTTTCGACTCATTCAGCATTTTTCTGCGCTTCGAAATTTCCGAGAACTTCTCCTATAACGACCGTGTAATTGAGATTCCCATGGTCGAGGTCCACATCAGGCAGGAAGACGGTCAATGATGGATGTTGAATGTTGGATGGTGGATTCATTCAGAATTCAAAATTGCTAATTCAAAATTTCGCAGCCTGTGCGAAGAGTGCGTTTCCAAGAGATCATGGGGTGTTTTAATTTTGGATTTTGGATTTTGGGTTGGGGCGAGGAGAAGCCTAATGGTGAATTTTGGATGTTGAATGGTGGGTTATTCTAATTCTCTTTCAAGTTGAGACTAATAATCCACGGCCATGCGGTAATGCTTTTCACGCGAGCTGTGTCTGAAGCCAGGGTGGGAAGGTCGTTTGCGAGTTGTG
>VFJO01000209.1 GCA_009886045.1 Verrucomicrobiota bacterium | reverse complement strand
TTCGAGGTCGCTCGTCTGCCGGGAAAGCCTCTCACGGAGACACAAAGACACGGAGAAAAGTTCTCGGCCGGAACGCCGACGTCCTCGTCGGCATCAGAACCTCAGAGCAAGACAAGTATGGCAACTCAGAAACTCGGCTAAAAAATGCGTCAATACGCGGGACCGACCCCTTTGCCTCCAAACCATCATCCTGCAGCCATGCCAAAAGTTGCTCAATGCGAGTTGCGCGGAAAAGTTTTGGAAGCGCTACATCGTTGCTCAGCCAGCGCCCGTCTTGCTCGGAGATAAAATTTTGAATTTGATCACCTATCGGATTATTATCATCCTCAATTTGTTTTCGAAAATTACTGAAGACCGCAACAAAACGATGTCCGTCTTCCACCACACCTTGGAGTTTAATCAGACCATTCGGATCGAAATCTGATGCGTCGGGCTTTTCTTCAAACTCGAAGTCGTAAAATCGGACGGCGGATTTCAGGTCCTCGGTGAGCATGCAAGCCAGCGTGAGGTCGAAACAGAGAAACTCGTCCTGTTCGGTTTGTGGAATAATACCTTCAATCGACTCCCCATCCTCGGGAACAGTTTTTTCAATATCATCGCCTTTCAAATGATAGATTTTCATATCATTGGAGATTTTAAGAGAGGCTCACAGCCCGCTTCGATCAGGTAATCATAAGTTTCGTCAAGTTCTGGAAGGCACTGCGGAACGCAGATGAGCACTCCCTCGCGCCCGCGGGTCAGCAAGACGCGGTAGGCATTTTTTCGGAGTTGGAGGGGATCTTTTACGGCCTTTAGACTTTTGTATCTCATTGCCTTGGCATTGCACCAGATGCCTTCTTTTCTCTGGAAATCTGTTCCCCAAACCAGAAGCGAGTGGTCCAATTCCAGTCCCTGGGCAGAAAATTCGCTGATCGCATCATTCAGGCGTCGGCACGAGGATGGTGATTCCTCGAAGTCTGCATACCAAGGCCCTGCCTTGAATAGCCTGGTGCTGATGGCTTTGATTCCGAGTGTGTTTCCCAGACCTTTGTCCCGGGCCGACGCCATTAGCCCAAAACGGGCATCGGGCAGGTCTTTATATTTTTTCCGCAGAAATGACTTGGCCTGTTCAAGATCTCGAGTGATTCGGATTTGATAGCCCTGCTTTTTAAGTGCGGCGGCTTTGGTTGCAAGTTCTCCGCTTGTTTGCCCCCCATCGATCACGTGGGATGCCCACTCGCTCAGGCCCATTGCAAAATGAAACCTCACGGATTGTGACAAATGCAAATTGTCTATTGGGGCGTAGGGCACCCCTGCTTCTCGGAAAACGCTCTCGAATTTTGCCGGGCCACAGACTTCCCATGAGTCTCCTCCTTGAGCGACGGCCTTGGCCCACAGTTCCATCCCGCCCTCTTCTCCGGTATTGATTTGCTGCCCGTCGCCAATCAATCCCATGACCACGCACCAACCCGGAACGCGGTTTGCAAATTGAATAAAGGATTCCGGTTCGGATGGTGCTTTCGGAGTTTTATGTTTATCCCTGACCCTCGCCGCATCCCAAGCCCGCTGGGCTTCGTCAAAAATCAGAACATGGTGAGGAGGCGGTCCGGAATGTTTTTTGGAATACCGTTTTACGAACTCGTGCACGTGCTTGACGAAGACTCTTCCGCCTCCGCCTGCGCGTTGCATTTCATATTGCAACACTTGGACCAACGGTCCGTTGCCGGATAAAAAAATGGCGGGTGCGGTTGGTTTTTCTCCGTTGGGCATCGACTCGGCAAGGTCGTCCAGAAATGGTTCGTGGGCGATTTGCAAGCCCACGAAGGTTTTCCCCGCCCCCGGCACTCCGC
>VFJO01000199.1 GCA_009886045.1 Verrucomicrobiota bacterium | reverse complement strand
GGCGGCACGGTTCAAGATTACGGAATCTCGCTCGAAGGCTCGAAATACTTCCCTCTTCCATGGGACATGATTTTCATGACCAAAGGCCAACTGGCAGTAGTCAATGGCTGGGGTGGCGGAGAGTCCAATGAAGACGACGGCTACGGAAACGGCGTTCCAATTTTCGACCGTCTCTACCTTGGTGGCGCCAACAACATGCGAGGTTTCAACTTCCGCGAGGTCGGCCCCGTGGATGTCGACGACAACCCTATCGGCGGTAACTCCCTCGCCTATGTGACTCTGGAGCTCACCTTCCCAATCATTAGCCGCGTGCGTGGCGCAGTCTTCACAGATGCCGGCTTCATCAACGGAGATGCGTACGACTTCGGAAGCTCGGGTGCCAATGTGGACATAGGCTTCGGCCTTCGCCTCGACCTCCCAATCGGCCCCATCCGCGTCGACTATGGCATTCCTGTCGTTTACGATACTTGGAATGGACCTCCCGGAAAGTTCAATTTCAACATCGGCTATCAATTCTAAATCTCAGCCGCCTGAGATCACCAAGCACACCAACCAAAAAAGCACTCGAATTTTTCTCGTGATGCGGTGATGCCCCGTGTAAGGCAACCAAAGGCTCTTGACCAATTTCGATTTCCGTGCAAATTGCCCATTGGCTTTTTCGTTTTAACCCAACAATCCAAATACAAACCACAATGCTCAAATCATTACTCACAGTCGCTCTCCTCACTACCGCAGTGCTCGCGTTCACGCCTTCGGCAAACGCCCAGATGAAGCTAGGCATTCTCGACATGAATGCCGTCTTCACTCAATACTACCGCACGAAAGACGCAGAGGCTAAGCTCAACGAATCCCGCGCCGCTGCTAAAAAAGAACTCGACGACCGCCTCGAGACCCTCAAAAAAGCGATGGAGGAAATTAACAAAGTCAACGCCGATCTCGAAAAACCCGAGCTCAGCAAAGACGCCAAGGAAAAGGCCGCCAAGGGACGTGATGAAAAAGTTGCCGAAGCCCGTAATCTCGACCGCGAAATCGCGGAATTCCGTGGCACCCGCGAGCGCCAACTCCAAGAGCAATTCGTCCGCATGCGCAAAGACATCATCGACGACATCATGAAAATCGTGAACGAGAAGATCAAAAGCTCCGCTTACGACCTCGTCCTTGATAAGTCGGGCATCAGCATGGGCCAAGTTCCAGTCGTGCTATTCTCTGCTCCAAACTTCGATTTCAGTAAGGATATCATCGAGATTTTGAACAAAGACGCCGGCAAGCCCGCTGCAAGCAAGACCATCAAGCCTTAATGACTCTCCGTGAACTCGCCGGGCGTGTAAGCGCTCGGCTCGCTCCGGAATCCGAAGACGCCGAAATTTCCAGCGTTGCTTCCCTGGCGGATGCCAACCCAGGTGACATCTCGTTTTTTGGAAATCAGAAATACCTAGGCGCACTGCGCAAGACGCGTGCCACTGCAGTACTGCTCCCAGAATCCTTTACAGAGCAGATTCCTGCCCATGGGCTCTATGTGGAAGATCCCAGTGCAGCCTTTGCCCAGATCCTCCCGCTCTTTACCCCACAACCCATCACGCACGCTCCCGGCATTCATCCCAGTGCCGTCATTTCGCCAGAGTCAGTAATCGGCGAGGGATGCTCCATTGGACCGCTCGTTGTCATTGAAAAGGGTGCTCAAATTGGAAGCCATGCAACCATCGAGGCCAAATGCTTCATCGGCCAAGAAGTGAAACTCGGTAACCACTGCCATCTCCATCCCAATGTGACGATCCGCGAACGTTGCCGCATCGGCAACAGAGTGGTTCTTCACTCAGGAGTTGTCATCGGAGCGGATGGTTTCGGCTATGAGCTCCGAGATGGATGCCAACAAAAAATCCCGCAGACTGGCAGCGTCCAAATCGACGATGATGTGGAAGTCGGTGCCAACTCCACTGTGGATCGAGCCCGTTTCGGACGCACTTGGATCCAGCGCGGCACAAAAATCGACAACCTCGTTCAGATCGGACACAACGTGACGATTGGCGAGCACTGCATTCTCTGTGCACAAGTCGGGATATCCGGCAGCACTCGGATTGGCAATTATGTGACGTTGGCTGGCAAAGTAGGCCTCAGCGGGCACATCGAAATCGGGGATCAGGTCATGATCGGAGCCATGTCCGGCTTGGCTAAAAACGTGCCATCCAACACGATTATGTTTGGTGCCCCAGCCCAACCGATCCGCGAATATAAAGAGAATTACGCTCTGCTCAAAAATATTCGCAAGCTCTACAACCGCGTCAAAGCCCTCGAGGCCAAAAATCCCGAATAGTGGGCTAAGCCGTTTTGATGACCACGCTGGAAGTCCTCAATGCGGCCACCTCCTACCTTGAGAAGCATCGTGTGGATAGCCCACGCCTCAATGCGGAGTACCTGCTCGCGCACGTTCTGAATAAGCGCAAACGCATAGATCTTTATCTGGAGTTTGAACATCCGCTTGGAGAAGGCGTACGCGCCCCACTGCGCGAGTTGGTAAAAAACCGCTCGAAGGGCATTCCACTCCAGCATTTGCTCGGGACAGCCGAATTTTGCGGACACACCTTTACGTGTGATGCTCGAGCATTGATTCCTCGCCCGGAGACTGAGCAACTCGTGGAGCTGATCCTGAAGACATCGTCTGCAGCAAAAAGCTTCCTCGATGTCGGCACCGGTAGCGGGATTATCGCGCTTACGCTTGCACTCGAGCTACCCATGGCGCATGTCTCCGCCTGCGACCTGGCCTCAGATGCCCTTGCGATCGCCGCTGAAAATGCAACTCGGCACAATCTCCACCAGCACGTGCGATTGATAAAATCCGATCTCCTTCTGGAGGTACCAGGTGCCTTTGATGTGATCGTGGCAAACCTGCCCTATATCCCGAGTGCCGATATTTTAAATCTCTCCCTCGAGGTGCAAAATGACCCGCTCTCTGCACTCGACGGCGGTCCGGACGGTCTCGTACTCGTCGAGCGTTTAATCGCCGAATCCAAATCACGGCTCACAACTGGCGGCCTCTTGGCCCTGGAGATCGGCCATGACCAAGCCGGTCGCGTGATGGCACTCCTTGCTGCCAACAATTATCGGGACATCGAAGCCCATCGCGATTATCAAGGCATGCAACGATTCGTTTTAGCAAGACATGGATAAAATTTTGGTTCATGGCGGACGCCGTCTTCGCGGCACTGTCAAAATTAGCGGTTCAAAAAACTCCGCCCTCCCGATACTCGCAGCCACACTCCTGACGAAGGAACCGTGCACGATCTCACGAGTTCCAGACCTCAGCGACATCCACTACATGCTCACGATCCTGAGCGAACTAGGGTGCGAAGTGGAACGGGCGAGCGGAATGGTTCAAATCCGCGCAGAAAAAGTCAAAACACACGCTCCCTACGATATCGTGCGCAAGATGCGGGCCTCGGTCTGCATTCTCGGCCCGCTCCTGGGACGCGAGCACCGGGCTACCGTATCTCTTCCCGGTGGGTGCGTCATTGGTGACCGCCCTATTGATCTCCACTTGCGGGGATTTGAAGCCCTCGGCGCATCGGTAAAAGTAAGCAACGGTAACGTCATGATTCTAGCACCCAAACTGACTGGTGCGACCATTTCACTTCGCAGCACGTTTGGATCCACCGTCCTTGGCACAGGAAACGTGATGATGGCAGCAGTTCTTGCCGACGGGCAAACCATAATTGACGGGGCTGCCGAGGAACCCGAAGTCGTGGATCTGGCCAATTTCCTCATCGCCATGGGAGCGAAAATTGATGGCGCTGGAACTCGTCGAATCACCATCGAAGGCGTGAAAGAACTCCACGGTGCCAAGCATGAAGTCATCCCCGACAGAATCGAAGCCGGCACATTTCTCGTCGCGGGCGCGATTTCCGGGGACGAGGTGACAGTAAGCCGAGTCAACCCCGAACACCTTCTTGCCGTCACTTCCCCACTGCGTGAGGCAGGATTTCATATTACCGTGAACGGAAATAAAGTTTCCGTTTCTCCAGGACCCAAGCGCCGTGCGCTCAAATTGGACACGATCCCCTACCCCGGCTTCCCAACCGACATGCAGGCTCAAATGTGTGCCCTCCTCGCAACCACAGATGGAATCAGCGTCGTCAGTGAACATGTTTTCCCAAACCGCTTCATGCACGTGGCTGAACTCAAACGCATGGGCGCAAATATCGATCTCCAAGGCCCCACTGCAGTCATTACCGGAGTCCCCAAGCTCAGCGGTGCCCCAGTCATGGCCAGTGACCTGAGGGCCTCTGCCGCGCTCGTCCTCGCAGGTCTGCAAGCGGATGGCGTCACCGAAGTGAACCGTGTCTATCACATCGACCGCGGATATGAATCGATTGATGAGAAATTGAATGAACTCGGCGCGGAAATCGAACGCGTCAAAGCTTGAACGATAGCCAAATCATCCTACGCGAAATGAGGCTGACATTCAGGCCCGGCGGAAACTCGATTTATTCCTTCTCAAGGCCCGGTTCGACCAGTTCGCAGATGACGTGAAGCAAAAACTTGTGAGCTTCTTGAATGCGAGCGGTGACGGTGCCTGCAACGTGAATTTCAATGTCAGCAGCGCCTTTGGTGAATCCCCCACCCTTGCCCAGCAAAACGATACTCCGAACGCCAAGGCGCTTGGCTTCTTCGATGGCGGAAAGGACGTTGCGTGACTTTCCGCTGGTGGAGAGCCCAATAAAGACATCCCCCGGTTTCCCGAAAGCCCGGACTTGGCGGGCGAAGATATCCTGAAATGCGTAGTCGTTTCCAATGGCAGTCAGGAGCCCTCCATCTGAACTCAGGGCGATCGCGGGATATGGGCGCCTGTCACCTTGAAAACGGCAGGTGAACTCGGTGGCGATGTGGCCACTGTCGGCTGCACTGCCGCCATTGCCACAAACGAGAAGCTTCCCGCCTGACTTCAAGCAGGCCAGAACAAGCTCAGCGGCTTCGGTGATTTTGGGCTCTAAAACGCGGAGCGATTGCAGCGTTTCCAGGGCCGAATTAAGAGAGTCGGTAAATGGGCTCATGAAAGAGAGAGAGACTTGTCAGCTGTCAGCTCCGAATGCGTCTCAAGGAGGCTTTTGAGAACAGGCCACCCCTTCGAGTCCATGCCACTGAAAAGATGCAGATACACAAAAACGGAGAAGGCAGGATATTTTGCAACGATGGCGTCCACAGCCTTCGAAACACTTTCGCCATCTGGCTCGGACGGTAAATCGTCAATCAAACCCTTTCCATTATGGGGAATGGCGAGAGTGTCCAAAAAATCGCAAACCATCGCCTCATTGCATCCGAGCGTCCAGACTTGGAGAATCTCGAGCGCGAGATCCGCATTAGCGGGTCGTGCCAAAGAATCCTTGATCCACTGGTTGCGCTCCTCCCTCGGTTTGCGCTCGACAAAGATGGGACGAAGTTTGCGTCGGGTAGCCAGCATGGAAGCTGCGCTTTTGTAGGCATTGCGGTCATTTTCGGCGAGCCAGTTCAAAACTTCACCCGCCTGCAGGCCGTTGAGACGGCCAAAAATTTCAGTCGCTGTCATGAGCGAATCATGTTCGGAGTTCAGGGACGGACAAGTCAAGCCTCGTGCCGCCAATCTCACGCATAAAGCGTCTCGCCAGCTTCGCGACCGATGGAACGCCGAACCCGAAAAATATGGGCTGGACGGCTGTGTGGGTCGAGGGCAATGAAGTTGCGAGCGCCGCGCCAGAAAAATTTTTCCCCGGCGAGAAGATCATCCATCTGGTATTCTTCCTCCGGACCGATGCCGAATTGCTCGAGTGGAAGGTGGATTATCGAGCTTTGGGAGTTCCAGGGATCGAGGCTTACGACAACGACAATGATGTTATCGAGTGCAGTAGTGGCTTTACTGAAGCAAAGGATCTGGTCGTTCTCGGCGGTGTGGATGCAAAGGTTGTCGTATTCGCGAAGCGCACGATTCTGGCGGCGAATTTGGTTTAGGCGCGTAATGTATTCCTTAACATTGCCGGGAGCATTCCAGTCTCGACCTTTGAACTGGTATTTCTCGGAGTCGATATACTCCTCCTTGCCAGAAACCGGTGCATTTTCGCAAAGCTCGAATCCGCTGTAGATGCCATAGACAGGCACCGACATCGAGGCCAGCACGGCGCGAATCAAAAAACCCGGACGACCTCCATGTTGCAAATACTCAGGAAGGATATCCGGAGTGTTGGCGAAAAAATTCGCACGGAAAAAATCCCGCAGTGGAGGCGTGGTGAGTTCGGTGAGGTACTCTGAGAGTTCGTACTTCGTGTTTCTCCACGTGAAATACGTATAGCTCTGAGTGAAGCCGACCTTGGCAAGTTCCTGCATCATTTTAGGCCGCGTGAACGCCTCACTGAGAAAGACGCTGCCTGGGAATTCGGCCTTCACCTCGGCGATCACCCACTCCCAGAATGCAACGGGTTTCGTGTGGGGATTGTCCACGCGAAAGATACCCACCCCATGCCGGCACCAGAAAAGAAGGACGTCCCGCAACTCGTCCCAGAGCTCGCGCCAGTTGGCATTATGAAAATTCAGAGGATACACGTCCTCGTATTTTTTTGGCGGGTTCTCGGCATATTTGATCGATCCGTCTGGACGCTTGAAAAACCACTCCGGATGCGCGTGCACGTAGGGATGGTCGGGTGAGCAGTTGATGGCAAAATCGAGCGCGATTTCCATGCCTCGTGTGCGAATTTCGTCAACGAGCCAGTCGAAGTCCTCGAGCGAGCCGAGCTCAGGCGCAACGTCTTTGTGACCCCCGCCATTCACTCCCTGCTTGTTGTTGCCAATGGCGTAAGGAACGCCAGGCTCGCCGAGTTCGCATGTGAGAGAATTATTTCGCCCCTTGCGCTTCGTAGTGCCAATAGGGTGGATGGGTGGAAAGTAAATCACATCAAATCCCATCGACCTCGCATCGTCGATGCGCGGCAGGCACTCGCGAAAAGTCGAGCCTGAATCCGCCTTACCCTCCGCCGAACGAGGAAAAAATTCATACCAAGCCGCAAATGTAGCCCGTTCACGATCTACCCAAACCGGATGATACGGCTCGGCGATCGTGGAGAGCGAGCGGTCGGCGTAGACTCGCATGAGGGCACACAGCACGGGGTCATGGGCGAGATCGTGAGCTTGCTGCACATCAGCCACACGCATCGCAGCTCCAGTCTTTTTCAACGCCTCCCCATCGGGGGTCTTGCCAGCACGCAGAGCAGCAGCCTCGATGAAGGCTGTCCCCTCGAGAATCTCGCTCTGCAGATCACGGAGCCCCGCAGCAAATTTTTTCTCCAACTCATGCTGCCACGAAAAAAAGACATCACCCCAAGCCTCGATGGTGTACTCCCAACCGCCCTCGGCGGTGACGCAAAGAGTGGCTGCCCATCGGTCGTTCTCCAGCGGGAGCATTGCCACTTCACTCCAAACCTTGTCACCAAGACGGCGCCACTTGAGAAGTGCAGACAATTCATCATGGCCCTCCTTAAAAATATCGGCTTCGACCGTAATATCTCCACCCACAGAGCGCTTAATTGCATAGCGGGTATTGTCCAGCGAGGGAGTGATGCGTCGAATGACGACTGTTTCAGGGCTTTTGGTCATGTCAGGGATTTGAGTTTGTTTACCAGCGGGGCGAGCCCATCAAGCGCGGAGGCGACCTCGAGGAGGGACCTCAGGGCGACTGGCGTGTGAGCAAGGAAATCTGGACGGTTTTGTTTGAGGCCAAGAAAGCCGTAGGCACCGAGGGCCTGCATCAGCCTTTGCATGGCGCAACAGAGGAAAATCTCATTGAAATCAGAGTCAACCGGAAACCCGTTTTCCTGAAGGCGCTTTTTATAGAATGCCAATAGGTCGCTCCGCTCACTGAAGGTAAGAAAGACATAAGGATCGTAAAGAAGCGAGGCGATGTCGTATTGAGCGAGACCGTAGCGCATACCTTGAAAATCAATAAGCCAAGCTTGGCCATCACTAATCATGACATTCTGCGACTGAAAGTCCCTGTGCACCAGCACGCGAGGACGGGCCGATAGGTTCTCGGCAATTTGGCGCAGGGCAGGCAATGCTGCCAACTCAGCGAGCTCGGCTGCGCTCGTTTGGAAATGATTTCCGAGACAGTGCTCAAAAAAATAGGCCTGTTCCCAAAGGTAAAGGTCGGCATCAAAGACCCGCTCCAAGCGCAAATCCGCATCTGTCGCAATCTCTGTCGCCTCGCAGTGCATGCGAAGCACACCATCGAGGGTGGACTCGTAAAGGGCGCGGCGAGGCGACCAGGAGGCATTTCGAAAGCTCCAAAGATCCTGCTCGCCTAAATCCTGCATCCAGATCAATCCCTCATCCGGATCATGGCGATAGATCTCTGGCACGGGCACCCCAGCGCCACTTAGGAACCGGGCGATGTCCACATAGTGCCGGTTTTCCACCTTGTGACTGGAGTATTTCACAAAGATCATCGACTCCTCGCTAAATCGGATACGGTAAAATTTGCGTTCCGAGCCACCTTTTTCAAGAGGCGTTACCGCCGCACTCCCGTTTCCGGTTTTTGGAAAGCGTTCATTGGTCAGAGAAATCACGTCGGCGTCGGCAATCATGGATAACTACAAACTCAACACCCCCGCCCGCCTGGAGGGAAGCCCAAATCAAAAGGGGGCCGTACTGGAAGACTGGGCGAGCATGAGAGCATCGATCGCCTCTCGCGAAGCAGCCGCAACCTCGCGCCCGACAGGATCGGTGTCCGCGATTCCAGCAATGCGGGCCGAGCGGCCCTCCAGAATATCAGCTCCTAAAACCTCAGACAGCAGGTAGCAGCCACTCAGCAAACTAATGAGCGTGGCATCAAAGTGCGTTGGTTGTTCGTCGCCTTCAATCAATCGAACAAGACGGGTTTTGACCTCCACGCGCTCTTCGTTGTGAATCGTGGGATACCGACGCAGACCGATAACCCAAAGGATTTTTTTGTCCTGCCGCTTGAGAACGCCCCGCTCGATAAGGTGGTCGAGCGCCGCCTGTTCGAGGGCGCCTTTTTTATCAGACAAAGTCTGGAGCCAATGGGCGATTGGGTGACGCTTTTTGTCGGTGGCAATTCGGTACAGCCAAGGATCGAGAAGCGGATTCCCGGTCGGCGCGGCATCGAGCACTTCGACACACTTCGTTTGCGTCGCAATACGTCCAGCCAATTCCAAGTCCGCAAGCACAGCCCCCGCCAATCCATACCCTAAAGCCTGAGGCATGAGTGGCAGCTGCGCTCCGGTCGAGTCATCCAACGAAAGTAAAACAATCTCTTCTCCAAGTATGAGTGGCGGTTTCATAAAACAAACATAGGCGTATCTCTGGCGTATCCAGCAAAAGTGGGTGAACACTCCAGAACTCCGTGTTTGGGGGACGAATGATTTTCTAGGTGTATTTCACGACCTCTTCGATCGTTGTGAGCCCGTCATAAATCGAACGCAACCCATCCTCTCGAAGCGTGGTCATGCCAAGCTCGATGGCTTTCTGGCGAATGAGAATGCCAGGGGCGCGGTCGTTGATCATTTCTCGAACAGGGTCGGAAATTTTAAGAAGCTCATAAATGCCTTTACGGCCCTTATACCCGGTCTGGTTGCATGCCTCGCAACCTTTGCCATAATAAAAATTTTTGTCCCCGATATCATGAATGCTCAAGCCGAGGGAGGCCAGTATTTGCTCGCTTGGCTCGTAGGCAGTGCGACACGAGGTGCAGATTTTGCGAATCAGACGCTGTGCGAGAACGCACTCAAGGGATGCAGAAATCAGAAACGGCTCGATCCCCATGTCCATGAGACGGGTCACCGCGCCAGTCGAATCATTGGTATGAAGCGTGGTGAATACAAGGTGACCGGTGAGCGAGGCTTGAATCGCAATCTGCGCAGTTTCCGCATCGCGCGTTTCGCCAACGAGAATGCGATCTGGGTCTTGACGCAGGAAAGCTCGAAGGACGCGTGAAAATGTGAGGCCGACACTTTCATTGATCGGAACTTGGATGATGCCGTCGATCTCGTACTCAACGGGATCTTCAGCAGTCAGGAGTTTAGAATCAATCGTGTTGATCTTACGCAAACATGAGTAAAGCGTGGTTGTTTTTCCAGAACCAGTGGGACCCGTGACAATAAAAATCCCATTGGGTTTTTCAATCACCTCCAAGATATGAGACATGATATCCGGCGGCATCCCAAGCGTCTCCAGCTCAAGGTTCACACTCGACCTGTCGAGCACGCGCAGCACGACACTTTCGCCGAAAGCCGTCGGGAGGGTCGAGACGCGCAGATCGATCTGGCGGCCATTAACAATACGCTGAATGCGTCCATCTTGGGGCAAACGCCTCTCCGCAATGTTCAAATTCGACATCACCTTCACTCGGGAGATAACCGGCAAAGCCAAGCGAAATGGTGGAGGATCCAATTCGTAAAGGGCACCGTCCACACGATAGCGGATTTTAAACTCAGTCTCAAACGGCTCGAAATGAATATCACTCGCCCTAGCCGAAACGGCCTTGTCGAGTATGAGGTCGACATATTTGATGACAGGAGCGGCATTGGCTTCGGCAGTGACCGCCTGCAGATTGAACTGATCTTCCGCCCCCTCATCGACAGAGATGTCTGCCCCACCGAGTTGAGCGAGAATTTCTTGGATATTCGAATCTTCTGAACCGTAATGCTCCCGAATGAGAGCACGGACAAGAGGAGGGAAGGAGACCACCTGCACGATCTCGCGACCGAGTGCAAAACGGATGTCTTCAAGCGGGTGCGAATTCAAGGGGTCCGCAAGCGCCACAAAAATCGTGTTTCCCGAGGCCGCCACTGGAAGAGCACCGTGCAACCGCGCCAGGCCAGACGGGATGAGGCTGAGAGTGGATGCGTCGGGAGAGAATCCAGACAGGCTGTGCGCCTCGGCCCCTATGGCTTCTGCAAGAATAGCTTCAAAACCGGCCTCATCGACTAGTTGGGATTCAATAAAAACTTCCTCAATGGTCTTGGAATCGGCCTGAGCAGCTAGGATGAATGCCTCCGCTTGCTCTGGAGTGAGATGGCCCCGCTCAACAAAAAAATCAGTGACTTGCTGTGAATCCATGTCGGTTAATCCATATCGGCCATCGTCGAACTGATCACTTCGTCAGCAGTGGTGAGACCGGCGAGCACTTTGCGTACGCCATCTTCCCGAAGCGTTCTCATCCCGAGCTCACGCGCTCGCTGACGCAGCGAAATCGTGGAGGCGTTGTTGTTCACCATGTTTCTGACCTCATCATCAACGAGGAACATTTCAAAGATACCCATGCGCCCCTTGAATCCTTTGCCCCTGCAGGCTTCGCAACCCGCAGGCTGCATGACACGGGCTTGGGAGAGCATACCAGGCTCGATTTGCAAAGCACTCATCTCGTATTCCGAAAGCTCTCCAGGGTGCTTACAAGCTGGGCAAAGACGGCGGACAAGCCTCTGGGCAACGACTGCTCGGACGGAACTTGAAACCAGAAACGGCTTCACTCCGATATCGACAAGACGCGCAATCGCACTTGGCGCGTCGTTCGTGTGCAGCGTTGAGAGCACTAGGTGACCAGTGAGCGAGGCGTTCACCGCGATGCTTGCCGTTTCGTTATCACGAATCTCGCCGATCATTATGATATTGGGCGCTTGACGCAAAATGGAACGCAGAGCTACTGGAAATGTCATTCCAATGCTGGCATTGACTGGCACTTGGTTGATGCCGTTCATCTGGTACTCGACAGGATCCTCAACCGTGATGAGTTTGCGATCCGGCTTGTTCATGTAGTTCAAGCAACCGTAAAGCGTGGTGGTCTTTCCAGAGCCAGTTGGACCTGTCACAAGAATGATCCCATCGGGAAGATTGACGCACTGCTCAAATTTGGCCTGATCATCGGACAGAAAGCCAAGATCGGGCAGACCCAACATTAGTGAAGTCTTATCAAGAATACGCATGACCACGCTTTCCCCATGTACGGTCGGAATGGTGGACACACGCAGGTCGACTGATTTTTCGCCAAGTCGAATTTGGATGCGGCCATCCTGCGGAAGTCGCTTTTCAGCGATGCTCATCGAGCGGGACATGATCTTGAGTCGGCTCACGATCGCTCCGTGAAGCCGCTTGGGAGGCGCCTGCATTTCCTGAAGAACGCCATCGATTCGAAAACGCACGCGCAGCTTCGTTTCGAGCGGCTCGATGTGGATATCACTCGCGCGATTCGTGTAAGCTTCAAAGAGCAGCATCGAGACGAGCTTGATCACAGGCGCGTCGCCTTCTGCTTGACCACCCTCCTCATCGCGCACCACATCTTGACCTTCGACATCGCCCATGGATTTGAGTAGACCCGAAGTAGCATCGTCGGCATCCCCATGAAACCTGATGATGAGTTTTTGGATGGCCTCTGGTGTGGCGCAGACAAACTCCATATCACGCCTCATCTTGTATGTGAGGTCATCCATGGTCTGCATCGCCATCGGATCAGCAAGAGCAATAATGAGCACGCCCTCGCGCAAGGCTATGGGCAGGGCTTGGTACCGACGAGTATCCTCTGCTTGCATGAGTTCGACGACACTGCGTTCGACCTGGATCTGGGCGAGATCCACAAACTCCATGCTATTCTGAGCGGCCAAGGCGCGGCTCACATCTTGCTGCGTCAGCACTCCACTTTGAAGCAAAGTTTGCAGCAGACCAACCTCACCCATCTCGACCCGAGCGTGATCAATCTGCGACTTGGTTAGCAAACCTAAGTCGCGGAGAACTTCAACTGTGAATTCATCATTCTGGGACACGTGGGTGAGAAAGTGGGAACGACTATCTACGAGAGCAATACTTTCAAGTCAATAAATGGAGGCTTCCTAAGCGGTCAACGTGAAAAAAACATCCATAGCAGCACAAGACCGAGAAGAATTCGGTAAATACCAAAACCTATGAATGAATGGGACTGAACGTAACGCAAAAGCCACTTCACAGCGATAAACGAAACACCTGCAGAAACAATCGTTCCGAGAAAAATGAGACCCCAATTTTCATCAGCGCCTGCATTAAGGGCTTTGAGAATTTTGTAGGCCCCGGCAGCAAGCAAAGTTGGTATACCAATGAGGAAGGAAAATTCTGTTGCCACGGCCCGGTTCAGCCCGCAGAGCATGGCGAAAATAATCGTGGCCCCAGAACGCGAGGTCCCAGGAAAGACCGCTGCAAGAATTTGAGCGCTGGCGACCATAAATACGACCGGCCAAGTGATATGGTCAGACAGTCGCTGGTTGCTCAATTTTTTTTCGACTATGATGAAAACAATTCCGCCAAGGATCAGCGCCCCTGCGATAGGCAGCAATGTATCGGGAAGTTCGATTCCCAACTTATCGAGAGTGAGTCCGCCGATGACAGTGATAACGAATCCAACAAAGATTTTTAAGTTGAAGGCCAGACTCTCTGGATTCCGCCAATCGGCCATCATTCGAAGACGTTGGGTGAACAGTGGCAAAACGGCAAGGGCCGCACCGCTCTGGATCACGATGGTGAAAAGGTCGCTTTGACGATAGTCAAGCCACTCCTGAAAAATGAGCAAGTGGCCTGTGGATGAGACAGGGATGAACTCGGTGGCCCCCTCGACTGCGCCGAGGATGATGATGATAATCCAATCTGGAAGAGGCAAAATTACCGGGGGCTTATACGGCGCTATCGCCTGTTTCTTCAGTACGGATGCGCACAGCGTTTTCTATGGGAAGGATGAAGATCTTGCCGTCGCCAATTTTACCTGTTTTCGCAGCTATCGTGATAGCCTGAACGGCTTTCGAAACCATGGCATCACTCACAACAAGCTCGATCTTAACTTTTGGAAGAAAATCCACTGTGTATTCGCTACCGCGATAAATTTCAGTATGGCCTTTCTGGCGACCGAAACCCTTGACTTCACTCACCGTCATTCCCTCAATGCCGACTTCTGCCAAGGCCTCTTTCACATCCTCCATTTTGAAGGGCTTGATGATAGCTTCGATTTTTTTCATGTTGCGTGAAAAAAACCAGAAGCGATCTTGGCTGGCAAGCATCAAGACGAAGGATACACTTTGAGAAAATGAAACCCATACAGTGGAGGCGCAGCAAACTTGGCCGGTATTTGCGCCACCTACCCCGCGCCAAACATATCCGCGGTACATGGATTCACCGGATTTTTGGAGATCGCCTGTTTGCAAATGAGTTGTGGCATCCCACATGCCAAAAATTCGCAGCAGGCATGTCAATCGGTGCTTTTTTTGCCCTCATGCCACTTCCCGTTCAGATGATTGCCGCCGCGCTCACGGCGTTTTTCTTTAAAGCAAATATCCCGGCGGCCATCGCTGGGACGTGGGTCAGCAACCCCTTCACGTTTCCGTTCTGCGTGTACTTCCAGTACAGGCTGGGATGTTTCCTGAGTGGCAGCGAGCCGATGCATATCAAAGATCCTGATTTTTTTTCATCCCTCTCGAGCGCACCGATGCCATTTCTTGTCGGCATCGTTCCCGCCGGCCTGATTCTAGCCGCAGTAACGTATCCTGTGACTCTCGTTCTTTGGGAATGGATCACACGAAGCATTCATGCTGCAAAGAGCCGGCGATTTACAGCGCGCGAGGCCAAGAAGCCATGCGCGAAGGAGAATGAGAGTGCCTGACCTTCAAGGTGGAAAATGAATGCTGCCTGCAAAATCATATTTTCAAGCGATGCCTCCTACATGGCCGAGGTGAGAGATTGCGTGAGAGCGTTTTTAAAAGACTCGGCATTCCCTGAGGAAGATGCAGCGAAGATCGTAATGGCGATTGATGAAGCCTGCACAAACATTATCCGCCATGCCTATGTCGGCTTGGCGAAGCCTATAAGACTTGAAATGAAATGGCTGAGAGACCGCACAAGATTCGTTCTACGAGATTACGGCAGGCCCTTCCACCCACCCACCGTCGAAACCAAAAATATCAACCCCATCATGCCCAGGGGTCTCGGCGTTTTTATTATTGGAAACGTTTTTGACCGCGTTGACTACGCGCCGCAGGCCCGTGGAACCCGACTCACACTGGAGAAGCGGCTTCCGCCACGGTCGCCCTAAAGCTGTTTCTGAACGATCTGAAAAATCACCGTGTTGTCCTGAAACCCCTTGAGCGCTTCGGACCCGGGACCACTACCGACTGCAACCGCATCCTCCGCCACCCCAATGGCAGCAGCCCGCTTGCTGGCTGATGGCTCTGTTGAAACTGGCCCTTCGGGGCTCGTGCGCGTACCAGACTCGGGACCGGTAGACCATGTGATGGAGGGTGCCCCTTGGGCATTGATTCCGAGCAACCCAGCCCCCTTGTCATTTCGAAAGGGGTATCCGTTCAATCGGAGCCCCCCAACATTGCGTTTGCCAACAACGAGAACGAGCGCCTTTGGTCCCGCATAGCGCATGGCCTCGGCCACGGCATCGTCGAGAGCAAGGATTTCCCGAAGCGTGCGCTCGCCTTCATTCTGCGTGGCAGATTTTCCTGCCAAGCCGGCATCAACAATCAGCAGGTAACCGCGACTATTATATTGAAGCAGGCGAATGGCATTTCGAACCATGGTGGCCAGTGTGGGCTGTCCCGGATCGACTCCAAATTCATCTGCAAAATTCAAGTTTCCCAGACTAAATAAACCCAGAGTCTTGGGAGTCTTCCACGATGGAATGCCATCAAGTTCAGTTTCCGAACGGACAATATCATAACCGTTACCTCGTATTTCCTGCAGAAGGTCACGTGCATCAGCACGACGCCCCCCCTGCTCTGTGGGCAAGAAATCAGCCGCCCCGCCGCCCAGAATCACATCCACTCCCGACCCCTCCACGAGTTGGCGGGCAATCACTGAGTAGTCAAGCGGATCAGCCGTCCCAGCATAAAATACGGCCGCCGTGGCATCGGTAATCGAGGCATTGGAGACGATGCCGGTGGCGCGTCCGCGTTGGCGGGCGATCGCGACAAGATTGGGAAGCGCCCCTTTGCCTTGATTGACTCCGAGAACCCCGTTGTTCCCCTTCTGGCCAGTTGCAATCGAGCTTGCAGCTGCAGCCGCATCGGCAACGGCAAAGTCATTCGCATGGGTTGCAAGCAGGGAAAAATTTGGCAGTTGTTCAAGCTGCAGGCGGTGATCCGATCCACCTTGGTAATTGCGAGCCGGAGTCAAAACAGAGGGCGTGAGATTATCTGCTAAAAAAACAATCACCGCAAAAGGGCGTTGGACAACCCAGTTGATGTAAAAGAGAGCGCCAAGTGCCAGAAAAACTAAAAGGCATCCGAGAGCCAAAAGGCGATTGCGCGTTTTTTTGTTCATAGAAAACATTTGCGTACCCAACGCCCTCTGAGCAATCCCTATTTGGACTTGGGGACGGAAATACCAAACAAATCCAGGGGTGGACATCCCCTCTGATCAAGTAAATTTCATACTTCCACCAAAAACCTTATCGCTCGCACAGCCTAGCAGGCGCTACTTTGCTCTAAGCCTCTGAAATTTTCCCTTGCCCAGTCTCCCCCACGCATGCAGAATGACAAGATGTTGCACGCTGGCATCGCAAAGAAATTTGAGGGAGCCGCGCAGGAGTTATTTCCAAGTGCTTCATTCAAAGAAATTAAAATTGCCCTGTGGTGTAATGGTAACACAGTGCCCTTTGGAGGCATTATTCATGGTTCGAGTCCATGCGGGGCAGCCACTCTCATCAAGTGATTGCGAGCTTGATGTGAACCTGCTCTCCCCCATAGAAAATTTTTCAATGACCCAGCTCCCGAAAGAATGGCGATTCCTGCGCTCAGGCTGGGTTTATGCCTTGGTGCTAACGGGTCGGGAAGTGGCCGCGACCGAAATGGTATCCAAGTCCCTTCGATCGCTCGTCGAGCGGAATGATCTCGTCGGCTCCACGCGCAGACGACGTTTGTTTTTTGCGATGCTTTTCCGCGAGGGACAAAAAATCCCACGCATCACCGGAGTCGCTGAGACAAATCCTGCGAGGCTAGCATGCTTGCACAGGCTCTCTGAACCCGGTCGCAGTGCCCTCGCCCTTCTCCACCTGAGACTGTTTGATCTGGATCAGATCGCAGTCATCATCGGGACCACAGAGAAAGAACTCCCAGTAATCCTTACAACTGCGCGGGAAGATTTTTCAAAACTTTCGGCCCGCAACACATGAAACCAGCAACCGCTCGCAGCATTCTCACCTGCCATGTGGAGGACCCCAACGGCGATATCTCGCCCATGATGAAGAGCGCATTGAGGGCCTTGGAAAAATCACCAGAACTCAAAGCCAACTACGTGAAGCAGTCACTCATCGACTCAAACCTGCGCGCCGCATTCAAAGACGCCTCGGTGCCTGACGATGCTCTGGCCAGCTTCGCATCCCAAGTGGATGCCATCCCGACGAGGCATTTCAATCCACGCGATCCCGCAATCATTGCAGTAATGATCGGCTTCGTCCTACTCGTTCTCGTGCTGACATGGGATTTTCTGGGACGCCCAGCCTCGTTTCCACCGGATGGCTTGGAGGTGGCCGAAGCCACCCTAGATGCAGATGAATCGACATTTCAACCAGCCACAGTCCCCGCAGAGGAATTGGAGGATTGGTTTGTTTTGAAGGGATTCGATGGATTCCGAACGCCTTCGTTTCTTTTGGAGAAAAAAGCCAATTCAGCCGGTCTATTGGAGTTTGAAAAACAACTTCTGGCCATTGTGCGCTTCCCCTCACTGAATGCCCAGCTTGTGGTCTTCAACGCGGCTCCGCTGGACATCACAATGCCCGATGGGGAATGGCGCACGGCACAATTGAATCAGCGATTTTCTGTAGCTCTAAGCCAAGAAAAGGGCATGTGCTTCCTCGTGATCGTTGAGGGCTCTGAGACCGATCTGACTCGAGTCCTCAACAGCAAAAGAAACTAAACAGCCCTACTTTTTCAACGAATCAATCGCCGTTTGAACCTCTACGGCATGCTCGCCGGTTTTCGCAGAAAGGGATATCCAGGCAACTTGGCCGTTTTTGATCAGGAAAGACTGCCTCTTGCTTACAGGCAGACCCATCATGCCTCCCACGCCAAAGGCCTCAGCAACTTTCCCGTCCGAATCAGCAATAAGGCAAAAAGGGAGGTTGTATTTTTGTTGAAATTTTTTCTGCGAAGCGGACGTGTCACGACTCACTCCGATGATCTGCAAGTTCTCGGCTTGAAGCGATTCAAAGGAATCACGGAGGGAACAAGCCTGTGCTGTGCAGCCAGGAGTATCGGCCTTAGGGTAGAAATAAACTAGTGTCAGACCCTTTGCATAAGCATCGGCAAAGACAAATTCCTTACCGTCTTGGTCTATTGCAGTGGGAGTGGGAGCCGGTGAGCCGACTTCTAGGGCTTTTACTTTGCTGCCAAATCCAAAAATACTCATAATCGTTATTGCGACGAGGGCTGTTTTTCCGTGCATGGAATAGTAATCTAACCGCTCAAAAGCACATGGCAACTGATCATTCAACTTCAGGAAAAGAACCAAAACTCTCAGTCGCTATAGCCATCTTTGCTGCAGTAGCAGCGGCCACTCCGTGTTTTTTTTCGAGAGCAGAAAGCCTGCGGTCGGCCATGGCAGGTCATGCAGACCATGCCAACCTCATAGATCGCTTCATAGCCGCAGCCTATGGAATGGGGGGATTGCCAGCTGCAGATCTCGCACGAGCCGCCTGCGTGGTCCTGCCAATTTTTGTTTTATTTTTCGCATTGGGAAGACTTGTTGGAAAGCTGCCACCCCGTCTGCAAGTTGGCGCACGACGGGCGCTAACCGTAGCCGCACTTGGCACTATTGCTTTCGGAGCATACGAGGGCGTGGAGGCTCGGCAGCACGAGCTTCGCGACATCCGACTTCTGGCTCCTATCGAGCTCCTGCGCGAGGGAGAAAAAAGCGAGGGCCGGATTTTTATGAACCCCTCGGCCCTCGCCTCATCCCGTCTTCTTGCTCCAAGACTGATACCTCAAGCACCCGATTCCGCATCCGCTCAAGCGTTGTCTTCCGCGCCTGTGCGTTGGCGCGAAGAGGATCGAAGCAAACCCTTCTCCGCTATCCTTCTTGCAACTCCGCTGGATGACTGTCGCCCACTTGTCGATCTACTATCCAATTCACCCGAGTGGCAGTTAGCACGCATCGACAACATGGGGGTTCTCTATAAACGAGGACAAAACGAATCCACCAACCCAATTAGCCGGACCCACTTTGCTAATAACCGAGACGAGGCCCTGCGGAACGCACAGTTGGCAATGATCCTGCACTTTCTGGGAAAAAACCAAGATGCCCGTGAGTTTATGGATCTGGCCCGCCGCATCGCCCCAAGAGATCCCGTGGTGCTCACGCAATCGGCAACGCTTGCGGCCTCATTAAAACAATGGCAACGCGCAAGGGAAGCCGCCGAGCTAGCCCTCAAAGAGAACCCCTCCTCCCTCCAGGCCCACTACCTTCTCGCCCTTGCGTTTCTTGAGATGAAAAAGATTCCCGCTGCCGCTACGGAATCAGGCGTCCTAGCATCCTTCAACTCGAGCGACCCCTCTGTGCTCCTTCTTCAGGCCCGGATTGCCCGTGAAGCCAATGACCCCACCACTGAAATTTCTGCGCTCGAAAAACTTCTCACCATTTCGAAAAAAAGAATGGCAGACCCAACCATTATTCACATCCATTTGGCACAAGCTTGGGCCAAAAAAGGATTCTCCGCCCAAGCCTTGGAAAACTACACCGCCGCCTTGGAGGGAGATTTGACACCCGCGCAGCGAGCAGAGGTAGAAACAGCAAGGGGCACGATCAAAGATCGCACCCCTCGCCTTGATTGAATAAACGATACGACTTTTTTTAGCGCATTTTGCCGCCGTAGATGGCGTTGTCGCCGAGTTCCTCTTCGATGCGGAGAAGCTGATTGTATTTCGCCACGCGGTCTGTGCGGCATAGCGAGCCGGTTTTGATCTGGCCGGCATTGGTGGCCACAGCGATATCGGCAATCGTGACATCTTCCGTCTCACCGGAACGGTGGCTGATAACGACCGTGTACTTGTTCTCCTTCGCGAGCTCAATGGCGTCGAGGGTCTCAGTGAGTGAGCCGATTTGGTTTACTTTCACAAGAATCGAATTTGCCACTCCTTGGTCGATCCCCTTCTGGAGAAATTCGACATTGGTTACGAAAAGATCGTCTCCAACCAACTGGGTGCTCGAACCGAGAGCATCGGTGAGCTTTTTCCAGCCGACCCAGTCGTTCTCGGCGCAGCCGTCCTCGATCGAGATAATAGGATAGTTTTTGCAGAGACCCTGGTAATAGGCGACAAGCTCATCCGCGCTGCGTTTGGACCCATCGGATTTCTTAAAAACGTAGGCCTTCTTTGCAGCGTCGTAGAATTCGCTCGAAGCACAATCGAGTGCGATGAAGATTTCCTTGCCGAATTTGTAGCCAGCAGCCTTCACCGCCTTGGCGATTGATTCCAGAGCGTCCTCGGCACTCGAAAGGGCCGGCGCGAAGCCGCCTTCGTCACCGATCGCAGTGGAAAGACCACGCTTTTTGAGCTCAGCCTTCAGCGCGTGAAAAATCTCGGTTCCAGCACGGAGAGCCTCAGAGAACGTGGAAAAATTTTTGGGTACGATCATGAATTCCTGAAAGTCGATCGGGGCGTCACTGTGGGCGCCGCCATTGAGGATATTCATCATAGGCACAGGCAGAACTTTGGCATTCGGCCCACCAAGATATTTGTATAGCGGTTGGCCGATTTGCGCCGCAGCGGCTTTCGCGGATGCCAGAGAGACGGCGAGGATTGCATTGGCTCCGACTTTCTTTTTCGTCGGTGTGCCATCCACCTCGATCATCGTTTTATCCACAGAGACTTGATCTGCCGCGTCAAGACCGATGAGTGCTGGAGCAAGCAATTTTGAAACGTTGGAGACCGCCTTAGTGACGCCTTTGCCGAGGTAACTCGCCTTGTCGCCGTCACGAAGTTCAACAGCCTCATGTTCACCTGTGCTCGCTCCGCTCGGAACTGCAGCTCGCCCAATAGCGCCGCCGGCGAGTTCAACGTCAGCTTCAATAGTGGGGTTGCCGCGCGAATCAAGGATCTGGCGGGCGTGAATGGAAAGAATGGTTGTATCGGACATTTTGTGTTTCGTTGAATTGAACCCTCCAAAAACCAACTCGCACCTTTTCTGGCAAGCCAAATCGCGATCACCTCATTCACACAAGTCCCACTACAAGGCAAAGGTTGCTCGGAACGGCCTTTGGATTTAGCTTTTGAGACATCATTCTTCTCGAATGCACCTAAACCATGAAGCAATTTGAAAGCCTTCGCGCCTCGTCACTCTATTGCAAGAAATGCGCCGCAGCGATGCCGGTGCGCGAGAAACTCCTCCTCGTCCTGCCAGACAAGGAAATTTATGACTATCTTTGCACCAATTGCGCCTCATCACTCGGCCAACGAGAGGTCACTGCCGGAGAACTCATGATGGCCCGGTCACAAACTACACGACGCCCTGCGATGTCACAAATCGGGTTTTAAGTTTTATGCGCATTGTTTTTTGCGGCACTGGGGAGATCGGAGTTCCTGCACTAGAGGCCCTGCTCGATTCAGAAAAATACAAAGTTTCAGGCGTGGTCACTCAACCCGACAAGCCGGCTGGACGTGATTTAAAGCCGCACGCCTCGGCAATCAAACACGTCGCACTCGAGCGCGGACTTCCCGTTTACCAGCCCCCAAAACTCCGCGACGAAGCATCCCTCGCAATGCTAGATAGCCTCAGACCCGACGTAATGATCGTAGCGGCCTATGGCCAGATTCTTCCAAAAGCCGTGCTAGATTTACCCCGTCTCGGGTGTCTCAATCTCCACGCATCCCTCCTGCCCCGACATCGGGGCGCATCACCAATCCACGCCGCAATTATGGCCGGTGACCCCAAGACGGGGATGTCGGTGATGTATATGGACGAAGGCCTCGATACGGGAGATGTCCTCTTGAAAGAACAACTCGAAATCGGTTCCGAAGAGACCTCTGGCGAACTCCACGACCGTTTGGCGGATCTAGCCGCCCCCTGCCTCCTTCGCGCCTTGGACCTGCTCGCTTCAGGCCAAGCGCCGCGCACAAGCCAGAATTCCCAAAATGCAACCTACGCGCCAAAGTTGAAGAAAATCGATGGTTGGTTGGATTGGCATCAGCCTGCCTCAGGCCTCGCCCGCAGAATCCGCGCGATGTCACCCTGGCCAGGAGCTTTCACTCACATCTCGGGACATTTTTTAAAAATCCATTCCGCCCGCGAGCACCCATCCTCGGGCACTCCGGGAACCGTGCTGCAAGCCGATCCCAACGCTCTCATTGTCGCCTGTGGAACGGGTTCGCTGAATCTTCTGAACGTCCAGCTCGAAGGCCGCAAAAAGCTTGCCGCTGCTGAATTTCTACGTGGCTTTCCGCTGGATCAAGGAGCTGTATTTGATTTGTCCTTTTCTCCGCGGCCCTGATGCGGTTCTATAGGGCAACTCGCCAATGTCTCAACAATCCCATGTTCGCTACAAAAGGGTCGTGCTCAAACTCAGCGGAGAAGTTCTCCGCGAGCCAGGTAGCCGCGACAGTATCAGCCCGGAAGTCGTCCAAAAAATAGCCTCTCAAGTTGCAGAGGCTCGAAAGCTCGGCGTCGAACTGGCCATCGTCATCGGCGGTGGCAACATCTGGCGCGGCCTCACCGCCAGCCATCGAGGAATGAACCGCACCACAGCCGACTATATGGGCATGCTGGCCACGGTCATCAACGGCCTTGCACTCATGGCTGCACTCGAAGCCCAAGGCATTGAAGTGCGCGTACAGACCGCCATCGAAATGCAGAACCTCGCCGAACCGTTCATCGTCCGTCGAGCCACTCGCCACCTCGAGCTGGGACGCGTGGTGATTTTTGTGGCAGGAACCGGCAACCCGTTCTTCTCGACCGACACGACCGCCGCGCTCCGTGCCGCAGAGATCGGCGCACAGCTCATTTTGAAAGCCACCAAAGTCGATGGCATCTACGACTCGGATCCCTTGAAAAATCCGGACGCGAAGCGTTTCACCCACATCACCTACAGCGATGCCCTTTCGCGCCGCTTGCAAGTCATGGACTCGACGGCCTTCAGCCTCTGCATGGATAACAAGATGCCGATCATCGTTTTTGACATGAACAAGCCCGATAACATTCGACTCGCCATCGCTGGCGAAGAGGTGGGCACACTGGTTTCTGAAAAATCCCAATCGCCACAATGAGTACAGAAGAAATTCTTTTTGAAGCAGAGGAGGGCATGGAAAAAGCCGTCTCCTTCCTAACGCAGGAGTTTGCTGCCATCCGCACAGGCAAAGCCTCCCCCGCCCTTGTCGAAAACATCGATGTCGAAGCCTACGGCTCCACGATGAAGCTCAAACAACTCGCTCTCATCACCACACCCGAGCCCCGCTTGCTCGTGATCCAACCTTTCGACGCTGCAACTGTGCGCGATATCGAGCGCGCGCTCAATGAATCCCGCATCGGCATTCACCCAGCGGTGGATGGCAAACTCATTCGCTTGCCTATTCCAGAGCTTTCCGAGGAGCGCCGACGCGACCTGACTAAAACCGTCAAATCCATCGCCGAAGAATCCCGCGTGCGCGTGAGATCGAGCCGCCGCAACGCGATGGATACCGCAAAAAAAAATCAAAAAGACGGAAAAATGAGCGAGGATGAGCTCCGTGATACCGAAGGCGGAGTGCAAAAACTCACCGATCGGTTCGTTGCCGACATCGACAAGCACACCGAAGCCAAAGAAGTGGAATTGATGAAAATATGAAAGCCCTCCTTGCTCTACTCATCGCCTTAAGTCTCACCCTGCCACTCGGCGCTGAAATCGTACGCGAGGCTCCGACCTTCACTTGGACAGACTCGACAGGTTCAGCGAAGCCACTCAAAAATCTTCGGGGACAACCCGTGGTTCTCATAATCGCCGACAGCCCCCGCCAAGGCGCGTTCCGCTCTCAAGTCGCTCAGCTGCAAAAAATCTACGAACGCTTTGCGGCAGAGGAAGTCCTCTGCATCGCTGCTTTTTCAAAACAACAGGATGTGATCCGCTCAAACATTCCATTCCTCACCGTTCCCGATGGCGCCAGCACCGCCGCCACCTACGATGTGCCTCAAGGCTTTGCCATTGCTGTTATCGGAGAGGACGGCAACCTAGACTGCTTCAGCACCCGAGTCCTCCCCGCCCAGCGGATTTACGACATCATCGACAATTCCTTCACCAAACAAAAACAACTCCGCCGGGACTGATTAAACCTCATCGCTCCCAACTTGGTTTCCCTTAAGGTCAGTACCCCCATGCGACTCGATGAGTGACGCGCCAGAACTCTTAACTCTTAACTCTTAACTCTTAAAATCCTGATTTCCATGAGCTTCCAAGACAAAATTAACCAAGACATCAAAGCCGCCATGCTCGCACGCGAGTCGGTGAAACTCGGCGTGCTTCGCATGCTCAAAAGTGCTCTCATGAACTCCGCCATCGAAAAAGGTGGAGCCGGAAGCACACTCGAGGATGCCGATGCACTCGCTATCGTCCGCAAAGAAGTGAAAAAGCGCCATGACTCCGTCGAGGCCTTCGAAAAAGGCGGACGCCCCGAAATGGCTGCCGCTGAAAAAGCCGAAATCGAGATCCTCAACACCTACCTACCCCAACCACTCTCCGCTGACGAAATTTCGGCACTCGTCCAATCTGCCATCACCGAAGCCGGCGCTACAAGCCGCAAGGAAATGGGCGCGGTCATGAAGATCGTGAACGAAAAAGCAGCCGGGCGCGCCGATGGACGCACCATCAGCACCGAAGTTCAAAAGCACCTCCCCGCCTGATTTTTCTGAGCGTTCCCTACAGGCGCGAACTTGGAGTCACACTAAGAAACGGACTACCAGCCGCCACAAACCGCCACGGCAGCTCAGCCGAACGAGTGATGCCGATTCTCGGGCAGGCCAAGATTTTCGGGGTATTCGCCGAAAGGCGAAGGGAGCTTCCCGCTTCAGAACGTAGGTCCCGGCCGTGAAGACTGCCGTCCATCCCAAGTGCTCGAGTGAGTTTACCGGGACCGGAGCACAGCTCCTGCAGCCGCGTCGTATTGCGGCGGAGGATCATTTCCGAGATGCCTTTCTTGGGCTCCAGCGCGCGGATCAGAACAAACCCATCCTCGGAGCCGCCCTTAACAAGGAAGTTTAGCAGCCAGTGGACTCCATAGTTGAGATACACGTAAGCAGTACCAGGCGGCATGCTTGCCACAAACTCCCGCGACGATGGCCTGGAAAAAGTATGGCAAGCCTCGTCATTCAGAACCGAGTAGGCCTCAGTCTCAACGATTACGCCACAACACCCCTTCCAAAAAAGTTCGCAGCCAACCAACTCACGCGCACAGGAAACCGGATCGCGTCGAAAAAAGTCGGCCGTAATGTTCATCTCGGAAGCATAGTCAGTGCCTAGCAACGAGATTCAATTCTTCCCTTCTCATGAGTCCTGAAAAGACATTCCCAAGCTCGATCGAGCCAATTTTTATACCAAGAACGGCTTCTTGCAGCGTTCAGCGAGACGGAGCCATTGGTGCTGCCCCCGGAACATCGCCGACATTAAGAAAGGGAACAACTCCGCCGCCACTGATCCGCGGCAGAACACCGTCCCATTTTTCAATCGAGCGGAGTTGAATGATCTCCGGGCTTTGCTTAAGAGCGAGGGCCTCGCGCTGGATGGCGTCGGCGCGAGCCTTAGACTGAATCTCGGTGGAGTAAGCCTCAGCAGAGGCTGAGAGCTTGCGCTCCTCGGCGCTAGCCTCGGCTTGAGTAACACGCATGATCTTCTCATTCTTGGCTTGAAGGGCCATTTGCTCAGCCTTCACTTTTGCCTCAATCGCTCGGTTGAACTCGGTTGAGAAATTAAAGTCCGTGATAGCAAGGTTGGCGATGATAACGGAATTCGAGAGGCCTTTTTCCTTGAGAGTACTGTCGAGAAAATGACTGAGCGCCTCTTGGATTTGTTGCTTAACCAGCTCGCGTTTTGTGACCAATTCCTCTGCGGTAAATTTAGCCGTTACACCTTTCACGCACTCTTGGATGGCAGGTTCAACAAGCGATGCAGAAACTTTTTTCAAGGTCCCGACCCGTTGGTAGATGAGCGGCGCCAGGACTCCATTCAGCGAATACTGCATCGTAACCTGAGTGCTGACGGATTGGAGATCTTTCGAAGCGGCTGTGGCTTGCGCATTTGTTGCTGTGAGACGCACATCGATTTGCTCCACTAGGTCAATGAAGGGCTTCTTGAAGTGGAAACCCTCGGGGAGGGCATTCGGTTGCACCGCCCCCAACGTCGTGACAACCCCGACATTGCCAGCCTCCACGATTACCATCATGGAAGACAAGATGGCAAAAGACACAAAAAGAAGGAGGCCAAGTGGAATCAAATAGCGAAATGGGGTGCGGTTAAAATCATTCATTGGCTGCCTAGAGTAATGCAGAGTCGTTAGAGATCAATTTTTTCCTTCCGCTAGGTGGAGTGCAAGCTTCAGATGAGTTGCGGCTGTTTGTCGGCTTCGCGGATTTCCTTGAGAAGCTTGGCCAATTCTTCGCGCGTGTGGGATTTCTGGATTTTTTCTATTTCGGCACCAGCTAGTGCATCGCAGCGTTCGTTCTCCGGATGTCCGGCATGGCCCTTGAGCCACTTCCACTCAATGCAGTGGGGTTTGCATGCGGCATCGAGGCTGCGCCAGAGGTCGGCATTTTTAACCGGTTGGCGACTGGCTGTGAGCCAACCTCTCGTTCGCCAAGAGTGAATCCACTCTGTGATGCCCATGCGCAGGTATTGGGAGTCGGTGAAAATAACGACCCCGCAGGGTTCTTTGAGCGCTTGGAGTGCCGCGATGGCAGCAGTGAGCTCCATCCGGTTATTCGTGGTGGCGGCCTCGCCACCGCAGATCGCACGCTCATGCTTGCCATACCGCAAAATCGCCGCCCAACCGCCTGGCCCGGGATTGCCGAGACATCCCCCATCGGTGAATATTGTCACGTTCTTCATGTCTCTTTGGATCACAGCATGGGTTGATGCACACGCAGGGACTTGAATGCCTGAAAGGGCCATTCCAGAAGAAGCCGGATGTGCGCGGCAATAAGCAGAAGGTTGTCGCGAAAGTAGCGAAAATGACTCACTCCACCCTCACTTCGCGGTGGATAAAAAACCGGCACGGCGACATTGATACACGGCAAACCAGCCCAGGTGAGCCTCACTGAAAGCACCGTGTCAAAATCGAAGCGGCGTGCCCATTTTGTGTTTTCCATCACCTGCAATGCGGCTGCAACAGGGTAAACGCGGAAGCCGAAGAGCGAGTCCTCAGCGCCGGCACCGAGTGTCTCCAGCGTGGCGAAGAAGTTTCCGGCGAAGCGCCCCAGCACACGCTCGCGCGGCGCATCGGGCCCGAAGATCGGAACCCCACAAACAAATGCCGAGGGGTTGTTTTGCGAGATTTCAAAAAATAGCCGAATCATCGAAGCGGGATGCTGACCGTCGGCATCCATCACCAGCATATGGGTGAATCCCTCGGCATGCGCAACCCGCAACGCGGCAAGCACAGCGGCACCTTTCCCAGAATTTTGCTGAAGGCGAAGCAACCTCACTCCCTCGAGTCCCAAAGATTCGGCCTCCTGATCGCTGCCATCAGTACTGGCATCCACTACCACCCACACAACGCCCCACTCGGCGTGAGCGTCGCGGAGGGTCTGCGCGAGACGGCCGCCACTATTATAAGTCGGCAAGAGGACAAGGTGTCTACAGGTCATCTTGTGAGCCAGAGAGCCACTGGCAGGGCAATTGCAGAGAGCATTGTACTTAACACGATGGATCCGCTTGCGACACTCTCATCAGCCTCCATCTGGCGTGCCATGACAAACGCAGCCGCTGCCGTAGGACAGGCCGCAAAAACCATAGCGATACGCAGATCCGCTCCCGCCAATCCTAGCAGCGTCCCAATCGTGAAAACCATTGCAGGGACAAATGCGAGCTTGAGAACGACCGCCGCAACCATCCCTGAAATATTTTTACCTAATTTAATAAACGCAATCGACCCGCCAATACAGATCAGTGCCATCGGCACGGCAGCGGCCCCTATGGTTTCCAAAGTGCGATCCAAAAAGAGCGGCAACGACCAGTCCGTAGCATTAAAAACCAAACCCGCGGAGCAAGAGAGGAGCAGTGGATTGGTGCCCAAGGCACGGAGGCCGGGTTTGACTCCACTCCACGACGGTTGATGACGCCCTACTTGTAGCACGATGATCGCAAGGACATTAAAAATGGATATCAAAATGGCCATGGCTACGACAGCTGCAGCCAAGTGGTTTTTTTCGTCCGGTTGGCCTTCAAAAGCATAAGCCAGAACAGGCAGGCCGATGTAGGCCAGATTTGCTCGGAATGAAGACTGGGCCACCGCAGCATGAGAAGAGGCAGGCAATTTCAAAAGCACCGACGCCACCCAACCAGCCACCGCAGCCAAAAAGGTCGCACTCAAAACAGTCCCGACTATACCAACCAACTCCGGCCCAGAATCCCCTGAGATCGCCGCCGTACGAAAAAGTGATGCTGGCAGCGCCACATAAAAAGTGAATCTGTTCAACTCCCCCATGAATACCGCTCCGGAAAATCGAATGCGGGCAAGAACAATGCCAAGGACGACCAAAAGGAGAACCGGAGAAAGGATATTAAAAATGCCCATGCGATAAGTGGCGGAGGGTGGCCTGATTGGAAGCCTTAGCGCCCATGCAATCAAGCCTCATCAACAAAGAACCCCACCCCCCCCCCGCAAAAAAATGAACAAGCCGGAAAACGGATGCACCCCGTAATCCAACCAAAAAAATGAACGATCGTTCATTTTTTTGGT
>VFJO01000284.1 GCA_009886045.1 Verrucomicrobiota bacterium | reverse complement strand
GCTCGCGGGTTTGGTGATAAGCAAGGCGGTTTCTTTTTCAGTAAGTCTGCGGCAGGCTCCAGGTGGCAGGCGGTAGTCCGTGAGGGCGCCGATGCGCGTGCGGCGGAGGCGTGCCACCTCGTATCCCATCTCATATAACATGAGACGGATTTGGCGTTTTATGCCTTGTCGGAGGGTGACCTGAATGACTTTGGGGGCGAGCATCCGCAGGCGTTCAAACTTCGCGCGGCCTCCTTCGATGTAAAACCCTTTCAGGAGTTTTTCCACGTGGGCGAGATTGAAGGCTTTGTCCAGTGTGACCTCGTATTCCTTGTCAATCGTATGGCTTGGGTGTGTGAGTTTCTGAGCTAGGGCGCCATCGTTGGTCATGAGGAGGAGGCCCTCACTTTCCTTATCGAGGCGACCGACATGGAAGAGCGTGAAATATTCGGGAGGCAGGAGATCGTAAACCGTGCGGCGACCCCGCTCGTCGGAGCGCGTTACGACAAAGCCTTTTGGTTTGTGAAGAAGCAGCGTGACTGGTGTCGCCGAATGGATACGGCGTCCATTGACTCGCACATCGTCGTCCTCGTTGACTTGCGTCGCAAGATTTTCTATGCGTGTGCCGTTGATCACAACAGCCCCTGAGGAGATGAGTTGATCGCACGAACGCCTGGAGCCAAGACCGGCCGCGGCCAAAAATCTGTTTAGCCGCACGGAGAGCGAGGAATTATTCCTCGGGTTTGGTTTTTGGAAGGCCCATGACGCTTTGACCGTCTTTGAACTGGCCGCGTTTGCGGAGGAGTTCAACGCGTTCAAAACGTTTCAGGACACTGCGGCGAGCGGAGATGCTGCTCTTGCCTTTCAGACTGGGATGCTGGCTCATAAATTAAAATTGATCATTGATAATGATTCGGGTTGCCGCGGAATGCAATCGCATTCTTTGGAAAGTGTAAAACCGTCTGTAAGCGGGCGGGTTTATTTTTTCAAGGCGTCTCGAATTTCTTCGAGAAGAACCTCACTGCGTGAGGGTGCGGGGGGTTCGGCGGGTGCCGGTGCTGGCGCGCGTTTGATCTGGTTCACGATTTTCACCACCACAAAGACGCAGGCGGCAATGATAAAAAACTCGATGATCTGGTTGATAAAGAGTCCGTAGGTGACGACTGGAGCTCCTGCCTCCTTGGCTTTTGCCAATGTCTCATAGGTCTTGCCATCAATCGCAAAGTAGAGGTTGCTGAAATTTACGCCCTTCAGCGCAGCCCCGATTGGCGGCATGATGATGTCTGATACAAGACTGTTGACAATTTTCCCAAAGGCAGCGCCGATAATGACGCCGACAGCGAGATCGATCACATTTCCACGGGAAATGAATTCACGGAATTCCTGAGCTATTTTCATGGTATTTGATTTATGCTCTGAGGAGGAGTCGTGCGGGATTCTCTATGCACTCTTTCACTCGCACTAGAAATGTCACGGCTTCTTTTCCGTCCACTACGCGGTGATCGTAGCTGAGGGCAAGATACATCATCGGGCGGGCGACGATCTGGCCATTTACAACCACCGCGCGATCTTGGATTTTGTGCATGCCGAGGATGCCGGACTGCGGGGGGTTCAGGATCGGAGTGCTCAGGAGAGAGCCATAGACTCCGCCGTTGCTGATCGTGAAGACTCCGCCCGAGAGGTCTTCGAGCAAGATGCGACCTTCGCGGGCTTTCATGGCGAACCCAGCGAGGCTGGTTTCGATTTCTGCGAAGGTGAGTTTTTCGCAATCCTTCACAACGGGAACGATCAGCCCGCGCTCGGTG
>VFJO01000338.1 GCA_009886045.1 Verrucomicrobiota bacterium | reverse complement strand
GGCGTAATCAACTCCAAAGAAAAGGTCGGGGTCTGTAAATCCAAAGAATTCAACCACGAATGGGCGCGAATAAACACAAATAATGACAAAGGGCCCAGAAATTCCTGACATTTCTGCGCGTGTGAAGAGTCAGTTCTGCGTTTTGTAACATTTTTTGTGTTCGAAGCCTCGCAAATGCTCGTGTTTTTGTAAAGTGCCCGTGGGAGGGGCGCTCGAGTCGGAAAACTGGGGTCTGCGTGGATTTTTTTCATTTTAGGTGAGAAGTGCCCCTCATTGCGGTTCTGCCCGCCCGCTACTTTCCCCCTTTTCCACCAATTCACCAAATTGACTCTCACAAAAAACTTGATTTGCCCCGGCTTTCTTTTTACAGTTAAAGATTATTATGAGCACACTCGTTGAAATCGAGCAGGCGATCGACCGCCTCCCGGATTTGGATGTGGACCACTTGGTTGGTTGGTTGGAGACACGCCGAGCGAAGAAGTCCACGCGACCCGAAACGCCGAGCGATCCTGACTTTCTGGAGAGAGCGCGTCGGGTTTGGGGTAATAGACCAACTGGCGCGAGGTTAAGCGATTTGGTTTCCAGCAGTCGTGCCTGATTCATGATCTACCTTGATATAGGTTGTCTGGTTAAACTCTATTATCCGGAGGAAGACAGCGAGGTTATCGCAATCAAAACCGCAGGCTTGCAAATAGTTTTCACCCCTTTGCATAATCTGGAGTTGACCTCGGCGATGCGTCTCAAAGTCTTTCGGCAAGAAGCCACAGAAGACCAAGTGCTGGCTGTGCTCCAGTTTGTTCGTGATGATTTGGCGTCTGGGAAATTGATCGCTATCGACAATGTGAACAGTGCAACAATCCAAGTTGCGATTGGACTCTCAAACCAACACTCAGCCGCGACAGGAAGTCGCTCACTGGATACTTTACATTGTGCACTGGCGCAGTCACTCGAAATTACCGCTTTTCTGACGACAGATGCCCGGCAGCTCGCTTTAGCCAAGTTGATCGGGCTTCCGGTTCAAAAATTGTAGCAATCACAGTCTGAGTCTGAGGGGGCAGCAACTGTCTTATTGATATTTCAGTAGCACATTGACATATCTTGCCTTGATAAACTACCAAAATATGCCGAAGAATCTGTGATTCCTGCGAAATTTGATTCACTCCTTCCCAAGCCCTCACCCTGCGGGCCAACCTTTCCTTGCTCGTTTTCGTGCCAACCCCTGCATTCGATTGTGGATAAACCCAACAAAACCAATAAATCATCCGCAGATTTCACAGATTTCACAGATTCAGACATCCTGACCTCTCGGGAAAGCGGATGACCTGATTGGGCGGTAGACGAGGCGGAGGGTGGTGCCGGGATAGCAGATTTCTGTGGCGTTGAGTTCGGTGCATATG
>VFJO01000229.1 GCA_009886045.1 Verrucomicrobiota bacterium | reverse complement strand
CCAGTTACCCGCTACCAGTTACCCGCTACCAATTACCCGCTACCAGTTACCCGCTACCAGTTACTTCCATCCGCCCTTTGCCTGACCTCAAAGATTTCCACTTTTGAGACCGCAGTATCCGGCATTTTATTGCGGATCAATATGTTTTTCACGGGCCGAGACCCAGAAGATTCCAATACATATTCCACAGCGTTTGGCGTGGGCCAGACCTCCACGGATGCGGTAACACAATCTTTATCTTCGGAGTCTTTTGAAATCAAACACACTTCGACCCTGCCTCGCAAAACTTGGAGCTTAATTCCAAAATCAGAGCTTTTCTCGTTTTTTGGAATTGAAATCCATGAATCAAAGTTCCAGCGGCGATCTGATGTGGATACTATAACCGAGTGCCTCCCGAGCGCCATTGTGGCATTTTTTGCAACTTGGATTGTCCTCAAGTCGAGAGGCATCCACGAGGAAAAGTCAGGCGTTTGAATCTTAAGCCGTTGCACAAAAAGAATCTCCCTTCCGAGACGATAGGTATTTGCCTGCGCGGTGTCAAAGGACAAACCGGCGCTGGAGAGGGAGTTCATCGCGCGATTCAGACGAGCCGCATCAGTATCGAGTAGGACAATATCCTGCACACCTGCAGCCTTGATCGCGGCGGCATCTGCGGCAGTCGCGTTTGGATAAGTTAAAAATCCACTTTGGCCCGGCAGGAGGCTGAAGGTGTGGAGAAAAAAGGATTGAAGCATTTTTAAGCTGGTATTGCCATCAGGATACCAGAATCTCACGACCTCTCCCCCTATGGCGGGAGGCAGTGAATCCCTTATCTTTTCGGCAATGGCTGGAATCTTTTTATCAAACGGGCTGGCAAGTTTGACATTCGCCAAAAACTGGCTGAAAAAACCAGTAGCGAGCGTGAGGCAGGATAAAAACAACAAACAGAAAATGAAAGCTGCCTGTTGGAATGCTCTTCGGAGAAAATAGAAACTACAGCTGAGCACTGCTACAGCACAAAGTGAGAATGTGACTGGCCATGGCCATTTCGACTGGGCCTTCAAAATCATAGGCCCGGCCACAGCAGCGGCGGCACAGAGAACAAAGATCAAGTATTGGTGATGCAATTTAGTATGGCGAGCGGCATTTCCAGCAAAGGCGATGAGCGAAAAGAGAAAAACGGGAAGCAGAAATGAAAAATAAAACGGCATCGAGAGCGCATAAGCGCCACCGATCAAATCACCCGCCCAAAAGAACACTGTGGAAAGGAGCAGTGAGGCAAATGCTCCAAGGCCAAAAGCATCCAATTTTTTCCAAGAAGCCAATGCCCATGCCAAGAATGGAAAGGGTGCAAACCAAAGTGGTGTTTCGGAGAGCGCAGCAGCAAATGACTTTTTCCAAAGCTCTGTTTGCCCATCGGACATCTTGCGCATGAGTTCCAGCGTGAGTTGCCAAAATGCACCGATCCCACAATTCACCGCATACCAATAATAGGCCGCAACAAGCGTGAGTAGAAAGCCGCCGAGGAGCCATGGAAGTTGGTTGTAGAAAAGACACCTACTATCTCCCCAACGCGCTCCAACAACCAACGGCACAAGACACCCAGCAAGGATCACAAGATACAAATGGCTGGTGACGGAAAACGCCAGCAAAATGCCTGCAAAGAATCCCGCAGCATAACTCGTGCGGAACAAAAGCAGCAGGCACACTCCGAATATGAGAAAAGGAACCGAGCTCGAGTCAAGATAGGTCGTGCACCACAGCCGAGCGGCTACCGGCTGGAAAGACCAAAGCGCAGAAGCAAAAACGCCGATGAGCGGGCTGAAATAAAGCCGCCCGAGAAGAAAAAGCGCACCAGAAACAAGACAAGCCAAAAAAAGCCGTAAAAAAACCGGCCCGTCCGAAGGACCGAAAAGATTGAAAGCAACCGCGTCCGGAAAGATTGCCCCAAACCGCGATGCATAATAAATGAACCCATGCCGCAGAAAGAGTTCATGGAAAGACTGCGAATAAGAAAGATAAAAAACCGAATCCGTAAAATTTGCAAAAGCCAACTGCGGAAGGCGTAGAATCAGGCGGGCGCCCAGAGGCAAGAGGAGGCAGCTCGTGAAGACGAAAGCAACACTCCATTTCCCGCTAAACTCTCGAGCGGATAATTTTGCAACTACATTAATATTATTTATTGACATATCCACGAAAAAAGAGTCGGCAAATAAAAACTACGGACACTTCTTTCCCCAAATGGCATACTGTCCGCCAATTGGCAGTCCCCTCGCTAGATTATCCACAAAAGCCGAGAAAGAAAACCTTGGCGGCAAAAACATAAAATTTCTTACACCAGAAACTTCATAACCAGAACTTAAAAGTAATTGATAAGATTTTTTTAATGATATTAAAACCGCGTTTTTATCAATTGCAGCATTTGCTACGATCCATCGGGTTACGGGATTCCAAGGATTGTGCTCGATAAGCAAAAGGTGACCCCCGGGTCTCAAAAGCGAGTGAATACGACGCATGGCACCTTGCCATTCTGAGGGGTGGATATGATGAAACACGCAAGTCGAAACGACTAAATCAAACTTGGATTCGCCAACGATTTCAGATTCCATGCCATTATCCACCTTTAGGAATTTGGCAGCTATCTGAGGGTAGTTTTTCTTTGCTTTTTCAAGCATTCCATTTGAAACATCTATACCCAAAACATTCCAATCTGGCTTTTCTTTTTGGAGGAGATAAAGCATATCACCTGTTCCACAACCGAAATCTAAAACATTAGAAATAGGAGATTCTAGTCCTGAAAAAATATCTTGAATCAATCGCACTTTCGGCATCAAAAACTGCAACTGATCTCTTCCTGATATTCGCTTTATGAATACGTCATTGCCTGCATTGTAATCGGTTGAATATTTGTCAAATTCAGCATTCATTTTTAAAGTGGAGTTCTATTTTTTTTGTAAATGCCGATGAATCCTTGAGGAGCTTTGATTTCAGAAAGCAGTTGAAGTCGATAGTTCGAACGCGCTGCGGGATTCATATCAAAACAAGTCGAGGGCATCTTGATTTCGCCCGTGATCCCAAGAGACGGCATAACCAAATAATCAGCATTTTCAGGAATTATTCCAGGAACGATTGTTTTTGAATTCTCAGCATAGCTCCCCGCCAAAGTTTCAACATACCATGAATGACCTTTCTTGATAGCCTCCCAAGATATTGTTTTTGCATCGACCCAGCCAAAAGCCGAGCACCAAATCGAAGGCGAACCGGAGCCATTCCAATCATTTTGAATGGATTCATAAACAAGTCTCGGCCCATTCCGCCTCCACTCAAGTCCTTCCTCTCCTGCTTCCTTGATTGTCCGCTCCACATAATTATGGTAAGGCGCCGGTTTGATGACAGTCCACACAATCAAAGCAAACATCCCAGTGCATGCGAATGGAACCCATTGATTGCGCGGCAACCGAAATACAGCTGCAAATAGTGGCAGCAGGAGCGCCAGAACCGCAAACTGAAACATAACGCCTTTGACAGAATAAGCATAAATGAAAACAAGCGCTGATAACAAAACGGCCATGACAACCGCATAGCGAGATTGTTTTTGGGCAATAACCAACCAACCGCCAAGAAGCAGGCAGAAGCAGATCAAGCAAATAAGAATTTGGTTCACTAGGATGAATAGCCACATCATGCCCAAGGCGGCAACGAACAGTGTGGAAATGAAAAGGCCGAACTTCTGGGTATTAAACAAAAACGCCAAAAGGCAGATCGCTGATGCGCTCAGAAGAAGATTGAAGGTCAAGCCCCAGAAAGGTTGATGCATAGGGCTAATTGATATCCCTGCATAAGAACCGATTGTAATAAATGCCAAGGAAATCCACTTTCCTCCCGGCGAAAATTTTTTCAGACAGGGAATAATCGAACACACCAAACCAGCAAGGAGCAAAAAAGCAAAAATCCCATTTAGCGCTCCAACATACCAAACTCCGGAATAACCCAACCAGTGGAAAAGATACTGAGAACCATGCTCTTCCGTAAAATTCCAGAATGTCGTCTCAAAGGAATTTCCAACAATGTAGTCACGAATGGAATCCCAGTGAATCAAAAAATGAGGTATTAGTGGAACCAGCACTATTGCCCAAAGCAAGAGTAACCTGAAAAACCATTTTCGGATAGGGCGTATTCCTTGGCTTGATTGGTATTCAGCAAGTTGCTTGGTCAGGTAAACCATTGAGCACAACCCCAGCATGCCAAGTTGGTAGGGAAACATAACCGGTTTCATCCCGAGAGCTAGGATGAAGGACCCTGCTGTTAAACCAAACCAAATTCCCTTTCTCTCAATACCCCAAACCCACTCCAACGCGCAGGCACAACCGATAAAAAGGAACGCCGCCATGGCGATCTCCGAGCGGTAATCATGAATGATATGGAAACAAACGGGAATCCCTAAAAAGACCAATGCCCAAGCGAGTTTCAATACAAGCGAAATTTCCTTAGGCAAAAGAAGAACAAATGCCAACAAAACCCCAAATAGGAAAATTCCACTGGCATAAAAAACAACCGATTCATGAATTCCAAAAACGGAATAAAGAAATGTCGTCCAATAAATATGAAAAAACGACCTTGGATGCCGCTTGGCGGATTCATTAAAAATCGCACCCGCCCCATCCTGCTGGACAGCCAATGTCCGCACACCCGCCTCCACCAAAGTTACGCTGTCATCATAATCTGGCGGCACTGCTAATTTACCGAGTTCCTTGGACCAAGAAACCACATGGGAAGTGAAAAACAACGAAACTACTACCAAAGCAATAAAAACGAAAAACTTTCTCATTTTTTGAGAATATTTTTTATTTTTTTATAGAAATTATCAACTAAACGAAATGGTTTTGATATTTTCCATGAAAGACTACTTTCCATAGAAGAAATCCTATTTTTTAGCGATGTATTTTCTAAAGCTAAATTATTAAGATTAGTAGAAAGACCTTCGTTTTTTCTATTTAGTGCTGGAATTTCTGATAATTGTTCTGCCTTTAAAAAATTATTCTTCCCTCTAACCAAATCAGCCCAGGACATGAATGGATAAAAATTTAAGTCAATTTCAGCTTTCTCGGGAATACATGGAAAATCAAGCCGATCAATTGGATATTCTGTTTTTGTATTTACTTCACAATCGCATAAGGACTTTGCAATATAAGTGCACTCTAAAAGAGGCGGCAGAAAATAGTCTTTAACTTTCTCGATTTGAAGAAAGTTATTGGCATGCACGTGAACAAGATAAAAATTTTTATTAATTTTTTTGAGACATTCAGAGTAATATTCTTGTTTTCCTGTATTATGCAAGTCATGAAATTCGATGATGATTTGATCAAATCTATTGACCTCATTATCATCTAGGTTTTTTAACCAATTCCATTCATATCCCTCAATATCGATTTTTAAAATACCCCGACCATTAGTATCACCAGATTGGCATAAATGCTCTGAAATTGAACCGTGTCCGCATGCTAAGCCTTGTTTGTAAAAATAGAGAAATTCCGAGAGTTTTGATGGATGATCAACAGTTGGATCAAAAAGTCTACCTGGAATTTTAAACTCATGACAAAAGTTATAGTCAAAAGTGTATTCATTTGCGACACCATATGAATACAAAAAGTTTGCTTTGCCTAAGCTTTTATCTAACAGAATATAACCGCCATCTTTTTGCATTCTAAATCTGATTTTTTTAACATTTTCTAAAGGTGAATATGTTATTAACTCGCTTAAAATATTTTCCATTTTAATACTTCCAAGGTGACTTTTTTCGAATAGGCCAAAGCAGTGCGCGAACACCGAACAAAGCCAATTTATAAGGAAAGTAGAAACTGGTTAGAAACAAGCCGACAAGCTTTTCTTCCAAGCCTTTTTCTTCCAAGCCTTTTGTAAGCCAGATGATTTCCTCGCCCCCATGGCGCTCGATCCTCCATCCGCTTTGCCCATTTTCCCAGTGACGCATAATTTTAAAAAAGCCCCGTGCGATTTGCTTGCAGGCGCCGGTTTTTTTCCAATTCTCCAGCAACGAATTGACCTCGGCCATGTAACGATCCGCTGTGCTGCGGGAGTCGCCATGGAAGCGGAAGCCAGCCAGAGGCGCATCGAGGCCGTAAACCGGTGCTTGGCGGAAGAACTCTGCCCAGAGATGGAAGTCGGCCGCGAATTTGCAGCGGTCTGGAATGCGAGAGCCGATTTGTTCCCAGAGGCTGCGGCGCCAAAATACGGTTTCCTGCTGGATAAAGTCGGAATTTTTTGGCCCTCCATGCATTCCGGCATAGAAGCAGCGGCCAGCGAAACCGGGCATCTTCTGCATGCCCTCGAAACTGCCATCCTCTTGCACACAAAACTTCCGCAGGGAAGTGATCCACTGCACGTCTGGAAATTTCTCAAAAATCTCTCGTACGGTGGAGAGGGTCCAGGGAAAATAGAGGTCGGAGGAGTTCAGCCAGCCCATGATCTCGCCGCTGGTTTTATCGAAGCCTTTGTTAATGGCGGCGTATTGCCCGGCATCCTTCTCGCTGCACCAGTAAGCAAAGCGGTGCGCGTGGCGCTCCAGAATCTCGCGACTGCCGTCGGTGGACCCGCCATCGATAACAACATACTCCAGCTCTGCCCCGCACCCATCCGCCGCAAGCAGCACGCTCTGAATCGTCTGCTCCAAATGCGCAGCTTGGTTATAGGAAGGCGTGACGATAGAAATTTTCATGGAGACTTGAAAGCTGCAAGGTTACAAATCGGAAAGAATTTGTTTTAGATCCTTGAAAAGTTTAGGAAAGTGCATCTCGACGGCATCCCATAGAACTTCGTAAGCCAAATCCTCGTAGGCATGGCTAATGACATCCCTCATGCCCGCAATTTTTTTCCAAGGTATTTGCGAATGCGTATCTCGAAAATCCTGTGGAACTCTTTTAACCGACTCTCCAACAAGCTCCATGACCCGTTCAAAGGCTCGCAACTTGATAGGGTCGGCTAACAGTTGCTCCAAAGAAATCCCCACTACCAAAGTTTGAGCTTCTGTTATGAAGTCAATAGTTTGCGGCAGCGTGACAGCAGGATCAAACTTGCTCATAAAGCGGAAGAGATTCTTTCTCCACGAATGGTTTGATGTATCTGTTGAGCTTGGAGCAAAAGTCCACCTTGCCTCCTAAAATTTTCTCTAAATCGGGACCGTAAGAAAAATAATCCAATCCGATGCCCCTTATAGCACCTGGTTCGAATTCGGCTAAAACATCAAAATCGCTTTCGCCAGGGCGAAAATCGTCGCGAAGCGCGGAACCGAACAAACTCAATTTTCGGATGCGACGAGCGCGGCAGAAATCCGCGAGAGCCTGGCGATCGAAATTAACTAGCATGTTGCGACTCATAGAACAAAATTTCTCTAATCTCAAGTTATTGATTGAAACATTCGCCAGGCAAGCTGCGGAGCATGGTGTTCTAAAATCTGGCGACTGCCATCGGTGGACCCGCCGTCGATCACTACATACTCCAGCTCTGCCCCGCACCCATCCGCCGCAAGCAGGACGCTCTGAATCGTCTGCTCCAAATGCGCAGCTTGGTTATAGGATGGCGTGACGATAGAAATTTTCATGAAGAATTACAGACGACTTGGACAGAATTAACGGAATTACAAAATAATGGAAACTATTTGAAGCTTTTTGAACCACTAATCACACGAAACGAAACGAAGAGGAAGAAGGCTTTTTAACCACGGATAGCTCGGATATACACAACCAAGCACCGGGGCAGGTGCGCGGTAGAGCAACCGGAGGTTGGCGCGCAGGGCGAGATGAGTGGGAACGAACGAGTCAAATAGGGAAGACAGAAAAAACACGGGGTTGATTCGCTGCGGGAATGCTGGATGTATTGTGGAAAAAACCCTCGCAAGCGGGCTTGCGGATGCTTTTTCACAATACATTTCCTCTTGGCAGGCCAAGCGCAACCTGGTGTTTTTTCTTGTTTTTCACCTCTTGCGCGAGGCGCGAAAAGCAGGGCCATTTGCGTAGCAGAATCAGACATCCTGACCTCTCGGGAAAGCGGATGACCTGATTGGGCGGTAGACGAGGCGGAGGGTGGTGCCGGGATAGCAGATTTCTGTGGCGTTGAGTTCGGTGCATATG
>VFJO01000098.1 GCA_009886045.1 Verrucomicrobiota bacterium | reverse complement strand
GACCTGCTCGCACAACAGGAAGTGCGCGAGGCGGTGGAGTATGTAAAGGAATCCGGCTTCAGCGAAGGCGAACTGGCGGCCTACGAGAAATACTGGGACGGCGTGAGTGTCGAGCGCACGCTCCTCGCCGACGCCCTCGCCGAAGGCGAAGCAAAGGGCCACGCCGAAGGCCTTGCTGAAGGCGAAGCAAAGGGACGCGCCGAGGGCGAAGCAAAGGGACGTGCCGAGGGCGAGCTACTCGGAAAACAAAAAGTGGCCCTAAAAATATTGCGCAAGGGACTCGGAGTTGAGGAAGTCTCGGCCATTGCTGAGATCGATGCGGAAAAAGTTCTCCGACTTTCGAGACTGCTCGAAGAGTTCGGCCCGGCTGCCGAAGAACATTGCGCCCGCTGAGAGTCGGAAATCCGCCCCTCCAAAAATTGATTTTCGGCCACGACCTCACTCGTGTTATGAAATCGATAACAGCTGTTCCCTCGGAGACAAGTCGTGTTATCAAATCGATGACTGCTGTTCTTTCGGGGATGACTCGTGTCGCGGACATTTTCAGAGCTGCTGCAAACTACCGAGGCTTGTTATCCGTTTCACGCTTGCTTTCCGCCTCCATTCCCTCCAGCTTTCGCGCCATGCCTACACTTGCTATAGTTTTTGGAATCGTTCTCAACGCGATGGGATTTGGTGCCTATGTGGCCTCAGGGGCTTACACATCTCTGATCCCAGCCGGATTTGGAACGATCATTTTCCTTTCCGGGTTGGTCTCGGTTTTTGTTCCTAAAATCCGGATGCACCTCATGCATGTGGCGGCCTTGGTAGGCTTGCTTGGGACTCTGGGTGGTCTCGGGATGGGGCTTCCCAAGCTGGGAGCACTGATTTCTGGCACTGCGGCACGCCCGCTGGCCTCTGGCATGCAGATCGCCATGGGCGTTGTCTGCCTGATTTTTCTCGTGCTGTGCGTGAAGTCGTTCATTGACGCACGCCGTGCTCGCAAGTCTGATTAGATTTCAATCAACCAAGAGAGCTGCGCCAAAAACTCCCGCGCTATCTCCAAGTGAGGGCCGAAGGATACGGGTACGAAGCTCGTTATTGAAAATGTGCGCGAGCACAAGTTCACGCGTCCGGTCTTCGTAAAGCAGAGGGATATTTCCCACTCCCCCGCCAAGAACGATGGCATCGGGGTCGAGGATGTTGATCACCGCTGCAATCGACTCGGCAAATTTCTCCCGAAGACGCTCGAGGGTTTGAATGGCAAGCTCCTCGCCCTCTTGGGCACGGCGGGAAATTTCTGGAAGCCGAATGGCCGCGCCGCCTTGTTCTCGGTAGAATCTTTCCAGCGAGGGACCGGCAATAACGCCCTCGATGCAGCCGGCGCGTCCGCAATAGCAGGGATGGGATTCTTCACGCAGTGGATTATGTCCCCACTCGCCCCCGATTCCATGCAGGCCGGGCAGGATGCGACCGTTGACAACGACTCCGCCGCCGACGCCTGTGCCAAGAATGACGCCAAAAACAACAGCAGCCCCAGCGGCTGACCCAATGAGAGCTTCGGCGAGAGCAAAGCAATTGGCGTCATTTGCCATCAAAATCTGGGTGCCAGTGAGGCGTTCCAAATCCTGCTGGAGCGGTCGAGCATTCAAGCAAAGCGTATTGGAATTTTTCAGGCTCCCGGTGGATGGATCAACGGCGCCCGGCGTGCCGATGCCGATTTTAGCGGGTCGCGGAAGTCCCGAAGCGGACTCAAGATCCGAGATGACGCCCTCGATTTGAGAGAGGATGTGGTCGTAGCCCAGCGCGGCACCAGTCTCCCGACGGAGACGGAAAAGGGCCTCTTTTGGGCGGGAGGAATCCATGATGGCGCCCTCGATTTTTGTTCCCCCAAGGTCAATGCCCCATTGACTCAATTGCTGCATCACGTCGAAACGCGCATAGGCATGATGACGTAAAGAAACGGGGTCTGGATTTTCAATACCCCGGGGCTCATTTCGTCGATCAGTTCAAGATAGACTTCATCGTTCGGGAGGTTGCGAAGCGGATCCATGAGAAACTCGGGGTTGAACGCGATGGCAATATCCCGACCACGATAGTTCACCGACATGGACTCTTTGGCTTCGCCCACTTCGGGAGTGGTAGCTGTAATATCAAGATTGTTTTTGGTGAAGGAGAGGCGGAGTGAGCTGGTCTTATCACTGCTGAGCAGCGCCACGCGGCGAACGCAATTGAGTAGAGACTCGCGTTCTAGGGCAATGCGCTCCTTGGCCTCACCAGGAATAACTTGGCGGTAGTTCGGGTAGTTACCCTCCACAAGCTTCGACACCAACTGGGAACCATTCAACTCGAAGGATACCAAATTATTCGAACTCGAGATTAGCACATCACCATCCTCACCTAGAAGGCGCTGGAGTTCCGTAACGGCTTTTGTGGGAAGGATGAAATCGCGTTCGTTGCTCTTAGGAAATTCCAACTCACTTTCAAAAAGCGCCAATCGGCGACCGTCTGTCGCAACAAGCGTAAGCTTATTTTCAGTGAGCGAAAAAAGAATGCCGTTCAGCACGTAGCGGGCCTCATCACTGGAAATGGCATAGGAGGTTTTGCGCAAACCATCCTTCAACTCGGCCTGTTTCATGGTCAGAGAACTGGCCTCCTCAAAATGTGGAAAGGCGGGATATTCTTCTTTAGGAAGTCCAAAAATTTTAAAGAAGCTAGCGCCGCATCGAATCGACGTGGCATTTTTCGCATCGACTTCGATCGTAATTTCCGAATTCGTCAACTCGCGGATGATCGAAACAAGTTTCCTCGCAGGAATGGTGATCGCCCCGGTTTTTTCGACCTTGGCTTCAACCCGGCACCGAATGCCAACCGATAGGTCTGTGGTGGTGAGGGTGAGGCCATTTTCGTCGGCCTCGATGAGCGCATTGGTAAGAATCGGGAGCGTCGGACGTGTACTGACGACGTTCTGGATACGTTGCAATCCTTCGAGCAGGGCTTCTTTGGTGACCGCTATTTTCATTTGGATGGTGTGGTTTTTAGAGACAGGGAGAAGGTATGTCAACGCACGATAAAAGCGTCTAATCTCCGGCCTTGCGGGCGATTTCCTTCAGCATGGAAGAAAACTCGGAGTTCCATAATCCCATCAGTGGCCTTTCGCTGTCAAAGCCAGCGGCTCCAGCATCGCTAACAGAAAAAACTTTAGGCACGAGACGAATATTGTCTCCACCAGGAACTGGAATCATATCCAGTCGCACTCTGATCGTTTGAGGATTGCCATAATTTCCCCACATCACATTTCCGAAGGACCCGGCAGGCTTGTCGAAAGAAATCGAATCCGGATAGCTCGAACCCGAGAGCGTGTATCCGCGCGAAGAAAAAACATCGCGTGCCGCAGCCATGATCACATCGGCATTGGTGTCGTGAATCGTTATGGCCCCGATTCCACCGGAGTCGGAAATTGGTGAGGAAAGGCAGCCTGCCAGACACAATGCAGAAATCAGGGCTATCGCGGACGAGGTGAAACGAGACATTGTGCTTCGTTATCAAATCCGATTCTCGATGGCAAGACGGCAGAACAATTCAAAATTCACTTTGGCATCCTCTTCGGGCACGGCAACAGGCCACGGAAGAAAAACATCAGGCACGTAAAAACCTTCCAAACGGGATTTCAAAAATTCCTTCATCTCGGAGCCACCTACCGTTCCAGCAACAAATGCAACGGGGCGCGCACCAAATTCCGCATGAGGTACGCCCACGACGATAGCTCGGCGAACTTGAGGGCAGGAAGCCAAGAGATTTTCGATCACTTCGGGACAGATGTTCTCACCACCCGAAACAAACATACGACTGCGGCGACCGCTAATCACAAGATTTCCCTCAGCATCAATGAACCCGAGATCCCCCGTTCCAAACCACCCCTCTCCATCCACAACATGCTTGAAACCATCGCCCGATAAAATGCTCCTCGGCAGCATGACACCTCGGAGCTGGATTTCTCCATCCGTCGAAATTTGAACCTCCCGACCCGGAAGCGCTTGGCCTGCATGAATCACACCAGGGACAGACTGCAGGCGACCGCTCGTGGAAATTTGTGACGCAGCTTCGGTCATCCCATATGTGACGTGCAACGGAACCCCAGCGGCTAAGGCGTCGGCGACAAGCCTGCGATCAACCGGACCACCACCCAAGAGAACCGCCTGCAAATGCTGAAAAGAAGCACCCTCGTTGATCAACCGGCGCAACTGGACACCAACCATGGAAACATGCGTCACCAATGGATCCTCGATTTGTTTTTTGAGCGGCGAATTTTTGTCAGGAAAAACCACCGCGGCGCCCGCAAGCAAACAACGAATCAAGATGGAAAAGCCACTCACATGATTCAGCGGAAGCGATAGCAACCAAGCAGAGCGAGACTGAAGAGGAATCCGCTCGGCCGCGCCACGGGCACTAGCAAAGTGCGATTCCAAATCATGCGAGACCGCACAAGGTGAACCACTCGAACCAGATGTGAAAAGCACCGTTCCCGCGGATGAGACTGTGATCGGCCCATCAGGCGATACAAGGTGGTGAAGCCCATCTGTTTTCCAGAAACAGGAAGCGCCAATCGACTCAGCACGCCTCACCGCTTCGGCTTCAGGAAGTCGTGGACTCAGAGGAGCCACGGCACAATCCTCCGCGAGCAAGGCGAGCAAAAGTGTCGCATGGGAAAAATCAGGAGCCGCCCACGTGGCAAAGGGGCGCGTTTTATCAAAAGAAAAACCGGCCAATCTCGAACTCAAAAAGCCGCGCAGTTCGGAATACCGAACACTGCTTCCACTTGACCGATCAAGGAGCGCTACTACATCGCCAACGAGAGAGGCTTTAGAGAGGATGGAGTTTTGAAATGTCGACATCCGGCATTGGGGTGTCCCGAGAGAAAACAAAATCGCGCAAATTGAGACGTTCGCAAAGCACATCCTGTTCAAGATGGGAGTAAGTGTCCAAACCCGCCGCAATGGCCGAAGGAAGAGAAAGGGCGAATCGGCCAAGCGCGTGAATCCCAATCCCAGACTCGAAGCAGGCACTAACAACCGCAGACATACCCATCGAGCCACCCATTTCTGCAAAATCCGCACAAGTCTTGAAACCTCCCATGAGCGTGGGTTTAAGAACAAGAGCTGCTGCGCCTTTGTAGGAAATAAGCTCCGAGGGCACGATTTCGCGCAGCGTCTCGTCAAGGGCAATGCCGATCGGAGATTTTTTGATTAATTCAGGAAGCAGCGAAAATTCCCGCAGCGGTTCCTCGAGATAATCCACAGGCAATCCGCTGATCGACTCAGCAATGCGAAGCGTAGCATCGAAGTCCCAACCCCGATTAGGATCGATCCGGAAGCGGCAGCGAGATGTCGTCAGACTTGAAATCGCCCTTAACAATTTTGGCAACTCGTCGGGTGATATCCCTCCTGTCTTGATT
>VFJO01000322.1 GCA_009886045.1 Verrucomicrobiota bacterium | reverse complement strand
GAGGAGGTGCCCGCGCCGTCCCCGACTCCCGTTTCCAAAAAGAAAAAATGAAAATCCGCTCCTTTCAAAAAATCCTGTCCGGATGCCTTCATGGATTGCGCCTTCCTGCTCTACTGCGTCGTGCGATGATCCTTCTGCTGGCACTTTCCCTTGTGGGCTGTGGCAATGAGGACCTCTACACCAATGTCACGGAGAGCGATGCCAACACGATGCTCGGCCTGTTGATCGCACGCGGCATCTCGGCCACCAAGCGTCCTGTGAAGGAGAATCTCTTTGCGGTGGCCGTGCCGAGGGATCAATTCGCCAGTGCGGTGGACATTTTGAAATGGTATGGAATTCCCAAGGAAACCTTTGACGGGATTGGCGAGATGTTTCCCAAAACCGGCCTCGTTTCCTCTCCCAGCGAGGAGCGCATCCGCTTCATGCACGCCCTGGCGGGAAACATCTCCGAGATGCTCAGCAATATCGACGGTGTCATCACGGCGCGCGTCATCCTCGTGCTGCCCAGCAATGATCCCTACACCAACAAAAACAATCCCGCCTCGGCTTCCGTATTTTTAAAAATCCGCCCCGGTTTCGACACCACCACGCAAATCCCGCAGATCAAGCAGCTCGTCATGAACAGTGTGGAAGGACTGAGCTACGACAAGGTGGCGGTCACACTCGTGCGCTCCGACGAAGTGGACTTCTTCAATCCTCTCAAAGCCGGCGCTGAACAGTCCAAAATCCTGGGTATCTCCGTGAAGGCGGAATCCAAGGGCACGCTCCTCACGATCATCACCTTAGCCATCCTCTTGGTGCTCGGCAGCGCGGGAACCGCTGTTTATTTTTACCTGAAAATTCGAAAGGTTTCCCAAGGCTCCGATGCGACCTCCGCCACCGAGTCGGCGGAGCTCCCGCCAGTGGGCTGAGGCCAGGATGGAGATTGATCGCCCATGAGCACCACCAGCAAAGAAATATGGCAGAAACTCGCGGACTCCTGGGTGGGAATCGCCCCGAAGGAAGCCCATTTTGAATCCTGGATGTCACTGAATTTGAATCCTCCACTCGAGGGACATCTGCCCGCGGAGTGGGTTGCCCGCGTGGAATCCGACCCGCGTGCCGCTGCCTTTGTGCGCCGCTACTTGCGGTCCAGTTTCAAATGGGAATCGACCTGGGTGGATTGGATGCCCAACAGCGATGTCGCATCGCTGGCTCTCGAGCCAAAGGAGGCCTTGGAGAGGGCGGTGATGCTGGCCGGTGCCATTTGTTGCCGCGCGCTGATCGCTGTATCGATCTCCAAAGTTGTGCGCAGCGCGCTCGTTGATGCCTTGGGTGCTGATGTGCTGCAGCGCCTGGCTGCGAGACCAGCCTTGGGCAGGATTGCGCTCCCACCTGCCGTCGTGCCGCTGGCTTGGGCGTTGAAGCCTGCCGATACTCTTCGCCGCAGCGGGCTACTCTGCCTGCGCCTGGCGGTGGCGCCATTTCCCTCCGGTATGGAATCGCGTCTTGCCGCAATCCTCCCAGATCCCGTGTGGAGGGAAGCGCTACCCGCGTTTTCCCCGGAGGATCCCAGGCTGGCAATGGAGTGCCTGAACGCCGCGAGAAAACTCGACCATGCCTTATGAGTTCGCACCTTCTCCGAATCGAAAACAATGTTCCAGCGGTCCTCAGCGGCTCCGTTTTGAAATCAGCCGATGCCATCAACCTCGCTGACGCCGAGCGCGTCCTCGCCACCGCCAAGGAGATCGAAGCCCGCAGCAAGGAGGAGGCCGCCAAAGAAGCTGAACTTCAGCGCCAAGAAGGCTACCGCCGGGGGCTGCAGGAGGGTCTTCTCGAAGCCCGCTTGCACAATCTCGAAACGGTCGCGGCGACCGTCAAGATGCAAGCCGCTCTGCATCATCAAATCTGCGAGGTCGTGACAACCTGCCTGCGCACCCTGCTCAAGGAAATGCCGCCCGCTCAGCGGATCGAGCAGGCAGCCACGCTCGCGCTGGAAACGGTGAATCTCCAACAGACGGTCGTGCTCTGCGTGAACCCGGCCGAACTTCGCCAAGCTGTGCCGGTGTCTCAAAAACTCTCGGAACTTATGTCCGGCGGAGCCCGTGTGGAATGCCGGGGCCGCGAGGATGTGGAGCCGGGCGACTGCCTGTTGGAAACACCCATGGGCATCATCCGCTGCGCGTTGGAGGACCAACTCGCCCTCATCGCCAAAGCCCTTCGCAACGCCCAGGAATGAGACCATGACGGCCGCCGAACCCCTTCCAGGCTACTTCCAGCGCCTCCGCTCGGCTGGTGCCGCTGTCGTTCCAAGACGCCTCTCAGGCCAGATCACCCAAGTCGCCGGCGTGTTGGTGAAGGCGCTTCTCCCCGGTGTGCAGGTGGGAGAGCTCTGCGAGGTCTGGCGCCCCGGGGCGAAGGAACCGCAGTTCGCCGAGGTGATTGGTTTTTCGGGCTCCACTGCCCTCCTCATGCCTGTTGGTGATTACGAGGGCCTCTGCTCGAACACCGAGGTGCGCCCGACCGGGACGACCCACAAGATCAAGGTTGGCGAGGGACTCCTTGGCCGTGTGCTCGATGGACTCGGTAACTTTCTTGATACCTCCGATGAGCCGTTCATCGCGGAAGCCGAGTATCCCGTCAATGCCCTACCGCCGGATCCGCTTTCGCGCGGTCTTGTCGAGCACCCCCTCTCCCTTGGTCTTCGGGCGATGGATGCCCTGCTGACCTGCGGCGAGGGGCAGCGCATAGGCATTTTTGCCGCCGCTGGGGGAGGCAAGAGCACCCTGCTTTCCCAGATTCTCCGCAACACCGAGGCCGAGGTGGTCGTTCTCGCACTCATCGGCGAGCGAGGTCGCGAGGTGCGTGAGTTTTTGGAAATGGTCTTGGATAAAGAATCCCGCAAACGCGCTGTGGTGGTCGTCTCCACTTCCGACCGCCCCGCCATCGAGCGCCTCAAGTCGGCTCATGTCGCCACGACCGTGGCCGAGTATTTCCGCGACAAGGGAAAGAAGGTGCTCCTCATGCTCGACTCGGTGACGCGTTTTGCCCGCGCCCAGCGCTCCATCGGCCTCGCGGCCGGGGAACCACCCGCGCGCCGGGGATTCCCACCTTCGGTTTTCAACGCCCTGCCCGCCTTGCTGGAGCGCGCCGGTCCCGCAGAGAAGGGATCCATTACCGCCATTTACACGGTGCTCGTGGAAGGTGACGACATGAACGAACCCGTCGCCGACGAGGTGCGCTCGATTCTCGACGGCCATGTGATCCTCTCCCGCCGCCTCGCCTCAGCCTACCACTACCCGGCTATCGATGTGCTGGAGAGCGTGAGTCGTGTGATGGGCAATGTGGTGGACGATGCCCACAAGGCCGCTGCCGGGAAGGTGCGCGACATGCTGGCCCGCTACCGGGACACCGAGTTGCTCATCCGCATCGGCGAATACAAAAAGGGCAGCGACCCCGCCACCGACGAGGCGATTGAAAAAAACAAGGCGATCAATGATTTTCTGAAGCAGAAGCTCTCCGAAAAATCCACCTATCAGGATGCGGTGGAGGCCCTCAAGAAATTGGCTGGCACATGAAGTATCCGCTCACATTCCTTTTGGATTTGCGCAAGACGCGCATGGAGCGCTGCGAGCAGGCTCTCACCCAGGCCCGTGCCATGGTCAAACGCCGCCACGAGGAACTCGATGCACGCACCCGCGAGCACCGTGAATATGTTCAATGGTGCGACGGCGAGGAGGATCGCCTCTTTGCCGAACTCTTCGCCAAGCCCGCCCAGCACCAAAAAGTTCTCGATGTCCGCGAGGAAATGCTCGCCAACCGAGCGCGCGAGGCCGAATACCTTAAACGCATCGACGACGCCCGCGCTGCTCTGGAAGCCGCTCTCGCCGAGGAGGTCAAGTGCCTCGAAGCCCTCCAAATTGCCATCCGCAACCGCGAGAAACTCGACTCCCATAAGTCGCTCTGGACTCAGGATTTTCGCCATGGAGAGCAAATGGCCGAAGATCTTGCCATGGAGGAAACTGCCGAGTCCGCCTACCTTCGCCAATTCAACGCAGAACCCGCCTAACAGCCATGAGCCTACGAGTCGAAAATCAAAACTACCACAAACCGGACGACCAAAAAAAAATCGACACCGAAAAGGCTTCTCTGGATTCCTCTCGTCTGGATTTTGAAGCCCAAATGCGGTCCGGCGATACTAAAAAAGACTGGAAGAGCTGGGACGGATACAAGCCTGAATACGATCAATTTGGAGATAAGGTAAAAATCGAGGAGACAGACGACATGATCAAAGCCGAAGTCGACGACTCGAGTGTTCCGCCTGAAAAAAAAGGAATTCTTGATGATTTTGTCACCTGGTTCAAAGCAGGCGTGGAAAAGTTCGCCAAGGAAACCAGTAAAATGCTTGAGTTCATCCAAGCCTCCTTGGTTGCGATGAGTATCGAGCAGACCATGAGCCAGGTTTTCCAATCCCTAAAAATGGAGGAGGTCAACGAAACTGGAAAAAACCAACTGCCCCCAGAAACTCATAAAATCCTCTCCGAAGCCGCTGTCAAGGGCCCCAATGATCTGCCTGAGACGGTAAAATCGCTGGCCGCGCAAAATCCACAATTCGCCCCTGTCATTGCTGCCGCAGCAATGAAAGAGGCGGCAATAATAAATCCTGCCACAATCACCGAAGTGGCGGTTCAAGTCACTGGGGCTGCGATTTCAGCCAACCCAGCGGCCGCCGCGCAGATCGCAGGCGAGGTGGCGAAAGCCGCCGTATCGGCCAATCCCGAAGCCGCGCCTGAAATTTCTGGCGAGGTCGCCAAGGCTGCAATTTCAGCCAACCCTGCCGCCGTCGCGCAGATCGCGGGCGAAGTAACGAAAGCTGCCGTATCCGCCAATCCCGAGGCAGCGCCTCAAATTTCTGGCGAGGTCGCCAAGGCAGCAATTTCAGCCAACCCCGCCGCCGCCGCGCAGATCGCGGGCGAGGTAACGCAGGCTGCCGTATCGGCCAATCCCGAGGCAGCTCCTCAAATTTCCGGCGAGGTCGCCAAGGCTGCGATTTCAGCCAACCCCACCGCCGCCGCGCAGATCGCGGGCGAAGTAACGAAAGCTGCCGTATCCGCCAATCCCGAGGCAGCGCCTCAAATTTCTGGCGAGGTCGCCAAAGCAGCGATTTCAGTCAACCCTGCCGCCGCACCGCAGATCGCCGGCGAGGTGGCGAAAGCCGCTGTATCGGCCAATCCCGAAGCCGCGCCCCAAATTGCTGCCGAGGTCGCAAAGGCTGCGATTTCAGCAAATCCTGCCGCCGCCGTGCAGATCGCGGGTGAGGTGACGAAGGCCGCCGTATCGGCCAATCCCGAAGCCGCACCCCAAATTGCTGCCGAGGTCGCAAAGGCTGCAATTTCAGCAAATCCTGCCGCCGCCGCGCAGATCGCGGGCGAGGTGGCGAAAGCCGCCGTATCCGCCAATCCCGAAGCTGCCCCCCAAATTGCCGGCGAGGTCGCCAAGGCTGCGATTTCAGCCAATCCTGCCGCCGCCGCGCAGATCGCCGGCGAGGTGGCGAAAGCCGCCGTATCGGCCAATCCTGAAGCTGCGCCGCAAGTTGCCATCGAAGTCAGCAAGGCTGCGATTTCAGCCAACCCTGCCGCCGCCGCGCAGATCGCGGGCGAGGTGGCGAAAGCCGCCGTATCCGCCAATCTCGAAGCCGCGCCTCAAATTTCTGGCGAGGTCGCCAAGGCTGCGATTTCAGCCAACCCTGCCGCTGCCACGCAGGTCGCAGGCGAGGTGACGAAGGCCGCCGTATCCGCCAATCCCGAAGCTGCGCCTCAAATTTCTGGTGAGGTCGCCAAGGCTGCGATTTCAGCCAGCCCAGCGGCCGCACCGCAGATCGCCGGTGAGGTGACGAAAGCCGCCGTGTCCGCCAATCCCGAAGCTGCGCCTGAAATTGCGGGCCAAGTAGCCCAGGCAGTCGCTGAAGCGTTTCCCCAAGGCACGGCAGAGATCGCAGCGCAGGTCGCCTCAGTTGCCACAGAAATCAATCCGCAAGCTGCGGGGCGAATTGCCAGTGAAGTTGCCAAAGTCACCTCGCAGGCTTCCGCTTCACAGGAATCTTTGGATCAAAACACAGTGGCGGGAAGCCCGCTTAAAAACGGGGCTCCGGTGGGTGAGGGCGAAACCGAGAATTTTTCCAAGTCCAAATCTTCCATCGCGTCGGAGGCCGCAGCTGCCGCCTCGGCGACGGGTGCCGCATCGGTTCCTTCGGGAACCATTTCGATGGAAGCCGCCCCGGCACCCGCTGCCACATCCGCCATGGACAAGCGAATGAACAACCTGCTTGGCGACATCGTGAAGACCGTCAAGGAGATGAATATTGGTGAGACCACCACGACGATCACCTTCAACGACGCGACGATACGGGATGTGACGGTGGAGATCAGTCTCAACAATGGACGCCTGGAGGTGGCCTTCACGACTTCCGACCCGGACAGCCAAACACTGCTTCAAAACAACATGGCCGCCTTGCAGAGTGCCCTTCAAGCGGCATCCGGCAAATCCTCGGTGAGTGTCACTGTAGCTGGAGATTCGGAAGTGGAATCTTCCTCGGACTCGACGGAAGGCATCGGCGAGGGAGGGGAATCGAAAACAGAGAAATCCGAGTCTGATAAAAAAGTCTCGGGCCAAGGCGGGGCCTCCGCATCCTAAAAAATGACCGCACTGACAAAATCGGATCTTCCGGAAATGGATGCCACCCAGCAGCAACTCTTCGACATCACTGCGGGAGAGGGGAGGGAGTTTCCTGTTCGCTTTGGAAACGATTTGTGGAAAATGAGGTGCACGCCAGCGCACGCGCATTGGACTCCTGAAATTTCTCTTCCTCTGCGCATTGCCGGTGAGGAATCCCTCTTAGAACTCGCGTTCACGCCGGGAGGAAACCTCTTCCTTCGCCACGCGGAGTTCACCGAGGTGGCCTCGATGTCCGAACCCTTCGCGCTGGCCATTCGCAGCACGCTTAACCGCGAGCTCTTGGACTCCCTGCAGACCGTGTTGGATGCGGGAATCGAGATCGCTTCTTCTCCGATCACCGATGCGCCGCCGCTGGCAATGGCTTTTGAAGTGCTGGATACTTCGGGTGTGCGGGAGGCGAGGGGAGTTCTCCGCATCGGGCGGCAGGTTCTTGCCCGCATCGAAGCGCTGGCGCCCTCATGGACAGCCCTTCCCAATACGGCACTGCTGCAACTAAATCAAAGCGTAGCCCTTGGCATTTCTATGCTTGATCTGAGCGCCGCCGAGTTGGCCACTCTCTGCGCGGGAGATTGCATCCTACTCGGCGATGCCACAGCTTGGCCATTTCCTCTCTGGGTCGGCTTGGGAGGCTCCCCCGTGCCCACCACCTCTCGCCCGGTGGCTCCGGAACCTCCACTTCTCGAATTTAAAAACCAACCGAATATGAGCACTCAAAACACCCCAAGTGGGCAACAATCGCCTTCCATGGCTAATCTCAGTCTTCCTGTGTTGGTGGTCGCCGCCCGCAGGGAAATGACACTCGAAGAGCTATCTTCCCTCCGCGAAGGGGCTTCGATCGAAATCGGCAACGGGGAGGACATTCCCGTGGAGCTTCAAGTCGGCAACCAGATTGTCGCCGCGGGCCGCCTCGTGCGCGTGGCTGATAAAATCTGTGCCTCGATCACGGAAATTCGCCTTCCCAAGCAGGCATGAATGTAAACCTCTCGAATCCGCTGGAGATCATTCTCCTGCTACTCACGACCTCCATGGTGCCGTTCCTGGCGGCCACGGTGACTTCGTTTGCAAAGATCGTCATCATCTTCGGCATCATTCGCAATGCCTTGGGCATGCAACAAACCCCACCGAACATTGTCCTCACTTCGCTGAGTATCGTCATCACGGCCTACATCATGTCGCCCGTCTTTTATGAAACGATGAAATCTGCTCAGCAGCAGGAGATAGCATCTATTACCTTTGACAATGCGCCGGAAAAGCTGGGTGAAATTTCCAAACCCATCACTTCGTTTCTTGTCAAAAACAGTTCGCCAACATCCCGGGGGTTCTTTCTCCAGAAAGCCCGCCAACTCTGGCCAAAGGAGTTTGCCCAAAATGCCACCGACCAAGATTTTTTGATTGCCATGCCGGCCTTCGTTCTTACGGAGATCACCCAAGCATTTAAAATCGGTTTTATTATTTACCTACCGTTCGTCGTCGTGGATCTTATTGTTTCAAATGTGCTTATGGCTCTCGGCATCGTCATGATTTCTCCCACCACGATTTCACTGCCATTCAAGCTCATGTTGTTTGTGCTCCTTGATGGGTGGACGCGCCTCATCGACGGGCTTATGATGACTTACAGGATTTAAATTATGGGACAGGGCTTTTACATTGATATGATGAACCGAGCGCTCATGCTGGTTTTAATCAGTTCATTGCCGCCGATTATCGTGGCAACGGCTGTCGGGCTTCTTGTGGCATTTTTTCAAGCGCTCACACAAGTGCAAGATCAAACACTTCCCTTTGCAATCAAACTTATTGCAACTCTTTTGGTCATTATTTACGCGGCAAATTGGGTATTTGCAGACCTCTTGAATTTCGCCACAGCGGCCATGCGGGATTTTCCCATGTTGGTGAAATGATCCCACCCTTTGAGTATTTCGGTTCGGCACTGGTGGCACTTTTTCTCGCCACAGCAAGACTCGGAGTGGCTCTGACGATTGCCCCCTTTTTTGGTGGCCCGACCGGGTTACCCCGGCGTGGATTTCTCATCATCACCGTCGGTATTGCACTCCCTCTTCTCATGCCCCAGGCCATGGAGATTCCCCAGTCGCTCACTGAAACGACAGCACTCTGCATCAAGGAAATTCTGCTCGGTATGCTGCTCTCATTGCCCGCATCCATGCTATTCTGGGCCATCGCGAGCGCCGGAGAGTTGATCGACCTCCAGCGCGGCGCAACAGCAGCAAGCGTTTTCAATCCATTTTTCGGCGCAGTGACATCGCCGACCGCCAACCTACTCGTCCGCTTCAGCGGAGTCATTTTTTTCCTCAGCGGAGGTTTTCTGGCCTTTCTCTCGGCTGTGCTTGCCTCTTATGAGGTGTATCCGATCGGGCAAATGCTTCCTCGGTTTGGCGTGGGGGCTGGAGACAGCATCGCCCGTCTCATGCAAGATTACTTTGCCATGGCGGTCCTCTTGGGCGCCCCCTTTCTTATCGTATTCACACTCATCGATATGGGGCTCGGACTTATGAATCGCTTCGTTCCCCAACTGAATATCTTTTTCTTTTCCATGCCGGTGAAGAGCGCGCTCACTTTCTTTTTGCTGATTTTCTACACCACGACTCTGGTCTGGGTGATCGACCGTGAAATGTTTACCCAAGAGTCGATACTCGGATTCGTGCAGGGCTTGTTTCCATGAGCGAATCCAGTGGGGAAAAAACCGAGCAGCCGACAGATAAAAAACTGCGTGATGCGCGCCAACGGGGGCAGGTTTCGAAGAGTGCGGATGTCACCACCACAATTGTCACGATTTTTGTCTTAGTCGCCACGGCAGGGCTTTTCCACACCGGAGTAAAAAGCTTTCAAGAACTTTTTACAGCAGCCATCGCGCTGGCTAACGAGGAGCCAGGAGCGGCATTTGCGACTATGACTGGCAAATCACTGGAAACTCTGCTGAAGGTCGTCCTGCCCTTGGCCGTGGCATGTATCGTAGGCGTCCTCGCCGGAAGCTATCTCCAAGTGGGCTTCATGTTCGCCTTCGAGGCTATGAAGCCGGACCTCAACAAAATGAACCCTCTCGAGGGTGTGAAGAAGATTTTTTCCCTCAAAAATCTCATGGAGTTCGTGAAGTCGCTCCTCAAGGTCGCTGTTCTCAGCCTGCTTCTTTATTACATTATCAAAGATTCCATCGACCCGCTCATGCAGTTGCCGCTCACGGATATCCAAACTGTGCCAGATGTGTTCGAAAAAATGTTTCTCTTGTTCCTACTTCCCTTCATGGGAGTTTACATCGTGGTGGCAGCAGCAGACTACTTTTTGCAACGGTTCCTGTTCATTCGTCAGATGAAAATGACCAAAGACGAGGTGAAGAGGGAATACAAACAACAGGAGGGTAGCCCGGAAATCAAGGGGCAGAGAAAAAGTCTGCACCGTGAAATGATCAACGAGGATACCGTGGGCAAAACCAAGTCCGCAACGGTGCTGATTACCAATCCCACCCACTTTGCTGTTGGTCTTTACTATGAGGCGGGAAAGACCAAGCTCCCGATCGTGACGGTGAAGGGGGTGGACAGTCTCGCCTTCCGAATGATCGAGGTGGCCGAGGACAATCAGGTTCCTGTTGTTCAAAATGCCCGTATCGCCCGCCATCTTTACGATAATGTGAAGCTCAACGATTTCATCCCGAATGAAATGCTGGCTCCTATTGCGGAGATTCTCAAATGGGTCCAGACACTCCCGAAACGCCGCTGAACCAGAGTGCCGAGGCGGAGGCTTTGTTCCACCGCTTTCAAGAATTCCCAGTTCTGGCCGACCCTCTGGCCACTCCATTCTCCCTCCAGCTAAAATCCGACGGCCATCTTATCGAGCCGGTCCCCCTCATGCCGGAACGCTCGACCACGGCGTTTCTTGCGACTCGCATCGTTTGGCGGAACCTCGAACTGCACCTCCGCCAACCCGACAAATCCGCGCTCCTCATTTGCAATATCGAACGATTGCCGACGGGAACAAACACCCTCGGCAGCCCGCTCCTGGCCTTGGCTTCATTCCTCCGCTACGCGGTTCACCGTAGCGATCTCATCAAAGTCATCGGCGGTTGCGTCTCAAAATCTCAAAATGCCGGGGTGGGGAACCTCGACTATCCGCGCCTCCGGGAATTCTACACACGACTCGTCGGCGACCTCCATGAATACCGCAACCTTGATGTCGTCTGGCTTTTCGGACTCACGCAGCGTCCCACGAGATACGCCGAACAAAAAATTTGGCAAAGGCGGTGAAGTTTGCTCTTTTTTTGGGCCTTCTATCTGTAACAATAAGAAACACTCCTAAAAAATCTTATGTCCAACATTTCAGTGAATTTTCTCAATACGCCATCCGGGTTGGATGCCATGCAAAACCGGGCTGCCTCTAACAATGCGGCCGATGATCAAAATGCGGCGACTTTTGCTGATCTGCTGAGCGCTGCGCCCGCAGCGGACTTTAAATCGAGATTCAACAATCTGACACCTGCCCAACAGGATCAAATCAGGACTGTTCAGACCAACTTCAATCAAGCCGCAGACACTGCCACATCGGCCTTGCAACTCGCCAACAACTCAACGAACGAGATGAGTGAACTGCTCGCGAAGAGTGATTTTAACTCATATGTTGAGAAGTTTCCAGTATATCAAAAATTGGTAAATGACGCCGAATCTGCTGTAAAAAATACTACCGCTGCTGGACTTGCGTTTTTGGATACTTTGGAGAATATAGATTCTACTCTGCCTCAAAGTTTGCCCGATTTTGGCACCAATCTCTTAGCTTTGTTAAAACAGAGCGGCGGAACCCAAGAGCAAATTAACCGGGTGGCCACCGCATTTGGAATTTCCTTGTGAGCAAAAATTTTACGATCCCATCCTCATTGACGGCACGGGAGGCTGAAATCTTCGCCGATCAAGTCACAGTTTACTTGGCGGAGGGATGCTCCCATTTTCGGTTTTTGCTGGAAATCGGATTCCTTCCAACGCTGGGTTGGATGGAGCGTCTCCGCGGACTCCTCTCGCCGATCGTGGCGCAAAAAAAAACGGTAGAGATGGTTGCCAGCTCGGAGCAGAGAAAATCTCTTCGCCAGTGCGGCTTCCACCTCATCGGCGATCTGGAAGACTCAAGTCCAGCGACCTGAGCGACCTCCTCAAGGGGCTACGGGTGTGCCGGATTGATCTGAAGTCGATTTGGGGGAGGGGGTGGCGGCAGGTTCTGTGGCTGCCTGGGATTCAACGGGCTTGGGAGAGTCTGCCGGTTGCTCGGTGGCGATGAGGACGACATCGCCTTTGCGAAAGTCGAGTTTGCGATAGGCTGAAGGGCGTTCTTCTGGAGTGGCGGTTGCGGCAGGCTGTGCGGTAGTTGCTGCGGCTTGGCCACCTTCGGTCTGGTTGTCGACCATGCCCCACTCCTCGGCATCAATTCCCTCGTCAAATCCGAAAGTGTAGTTGTCGCCGATGTGGATGTTGATGACCTTGGCATCGGCCGCGCCGGGGATGGAGGGGAGCTTTTTCAAGACGGCTTCGGCTGCATTGGTGGCTTTCGTGACAGCTGTTGCTGCTCGGGAATCTTTTGTTTCCTGGGCGTGGCTCGTTGCTGCCACAACGGGAATCAACACGGCGATTGTGAGGGATTTTTTAAGGAATGAGGATTGCATGGCTGTGTTCATTGTTAGTTTGAGATTGTGCAAAACCCTCTTCTTCTGGGGGAGTAACACAAGGGTAAAAAAGAATTATTCTTCTGGAACAAAAAGAATCCAGTGGCTGCGCAAGCGCTCAAGGAGGGCGAGGTTTTGATTTTCGAGAATCCAATCGCTTACGAAATTGAGCAGATGATCATCCTTTGTGGCGGAGACGAGGACGATATCGGCGGAGAGGCTCTTGCCAAAGATTGGAAGCATCGTGGTCTGGGGATGGATAACCGCAAACGCCGATCCCGCTTCGGCGCTGGTCAGGAGGGCATCGAATTTGCCGTCAACCCCGGAAAGGAACTCGGCAGAGTCTTGGATGGGAACAAAGGAAACATTTCTGTGATTGGTGCCTTGAGACAATCGCGATTCGATACTTGTGCGAAGGGCGCCTGAAGTCTCCTGGCGACCACGGGTCGCCAATCGGAGAGGCTTGGGATTTTCCTCCGCCATGGTATCTTGGATTGTGCGGACTCCGGCATCGGACACCAGAACGGCGAGGGTCACTTTTTCATAGCGAATCGCTTGAAGGTCCCCTTCCGTGGCCAGGCCCGTGCTGTGCAGACCCCCGGCTGTAAAATCGATGCGTTCCTCGAAAAGCCATTGTTTCAACGCGGCGGGTCCCCCCTCGATCAAATCCAATCGGACCTGCAGGGTGGCAGCGAGGGATGCCAGTAAATCCACATCGTAGCCAACAAGGTCTCCTTTTTTGTTGCGGTAAACCCACGGTATGGAGTCTGGCTTGACTCCCACGCGGAGGACTCCCCGCTTTTGAATTTCAGCCAGGCTGACTGGCGCTGAGGCGGGGAGGTTTTCCTTACCGAGAAGGCTCGGCTTGGCACCCTCCAAAAAGGATTCGCGCGAGAGGATGATTTCGCGCGAGTTGGAATAGCCACTCAGAAGGGATGCCAGAAAATATTGGCAGGCGACGCCAAGGACGATGGCAACGACTGCCGCAGCAACGGTGAAGAGCAGGATTCGAACTGGCCGAAACACCAGGCGGCGCGTCATGGAGGCAAACAGGAGAAAAGCCACCGTTACCGTGCCAATGAGAGAAAGGGGTTCGCTGATTCTGAGCAGCCACTGCGCATTGATGAGGTAGATGGAAAGCAGGTGGACAGGCAGACCCAGGCGTGGCAACTCGGCAAGCAGCGCCACTTGGGCTCCGCCAAAAGCCGATGCGAAGATAGCCGGAACATTTTGGAGGATTTCCCCGGCCGCCATCGGCGCATCGTGGAACCAAGCCAAAAACGGTATGATGACCATGAGAAGATGCCGACCTACACCGAACAGGGTGAAGCAAATCGGCACCAAGGCTTCCACCGCTTCGAAATCGGCTTTCCCGCGATCCGCCTCAGCAGTCTCCTCAAGCAAAACGCGCTTGAGTCCCTCAATCATCAGCGGCATGCCGAGCACGATGTTTCCTGTCGACCCAACGATGATCAAGGGGTCGCGAAGGACACTCCAAAGCTGAGAGGTTGTGTAGCGGGTCAGGCTGGAAATGATGCCTGGCAGGATGATCAATCCGATAACGACGAAGCCAACCAGCATCATCGCCAAAAGGGCAAGCACCCGCTGCAAGTCGAGACCCTGCGTGGAACCGATGGCGTTTGCCGTAAGAGCAAAGATGCCGAAGGGAGCGACTTTTTTTGCGACGATGCCGAAGATTTCGTTGAAAAGCTGCCGCATGGGCAGGATCAAATTCAGGATCGGCTCCTTGTTTTTCATGTTCTGCAACACAATGCCGATGAGGATGCTGAAAAAGATGACTGCCGGCACATTTCCTTGCGCCATGGCGGTGAAGATATTCGAAGGCAGGAAAATCTCGACGAAAGAAGTCGCGGGGGCGGCATCAAGAATCTTCGGATCGAAAAGTGGTGATGAAAGCAAATGCGGAAGCATGAGCGGAAGCAGGGTGAGAGCCGCAGCCCCGATTCCCATGGTGCCCAAGATGGCCAGTCCGCCGTTTTTGAGGAGCGCTATGAGGGATGTCCGCTTCATGCCGCCGAAGACCCCGGTGATCTCAAAAATGAGATACGGCAGAAGAGTCAGCGAGTAAGCCCGAATAAAAATCTCGCCCAAAGGATTGAGGACAGAGCATCGCGGGCCAAAGACGAGTCCGCAGAGGATACCTGCGCCGATGGCTGTGAGTGACCAAGCCGCAAAGGATCGAGGGATGAGTTTATCCAGGAATTTTCTCAATGTCTTTCAAGCGGTCTCGGTGCGAAAATTCCTCTCGGCTACATGGAGGGCGACGCGGAGGGATTTTCTGGAGTCTTCGGAGCATCCAGCGGGAGAGGGGACTTCTCATTGCCGGAGCTGGACTCCAGCGGCTCGGAATCGGGCTGCGAGCTGATTTTTAAAATGCCCAAGGGCGTCGAGCAGAGGATCGCAGTGGGACTGATGGCCTCGAGCGTGACACCCTCGGTGAGCATGGAGCCTGCGTAGAGGCGGTCTCCGGATTTGAGAAGGATGTAGGGAAGATCGCCGGTGAAAACGGATGAGAGGTTGTCGTGAATCGCCTTCTTAAGGGCGCTTGCATCGAATGCCGGTTCGGGAGTTGGCGTGGCGGTTGGCGAGGGGGAGGGGGAGGGGGTAGGCATTTCGCTTGCTTGCGGGGGATCCAGATGAACGGCAACCTCTGGATTGCGTAGCGATTTTTGTCGGAGGGATGTGACGATGAGAGGTGGCTGGGGCAATGTTTCTTCAAAAAGCTCTGGAGCCGCGATGGAAGGCTCGGATTCCTGCCAGAATTTCGGTGGCAGCGGCGTGGTGGTG
>VFJO01000292.1 GCA_009886045.1 Verrucomicrobiota bacterium | reverse complement strand
TCCAAAAACCATCGGAACAACCAAAATCGTATTCGCAAAGGCGCAGGCAGCCAAGGGAACCACACCGATCCAGCCGACCATCACGGCATCCACGATGCCCATGAGCATCTGCCCGACAAGCCCGGACACGATCGGCAGCGCCAGAAAAAAAGTGCGCCGGTTTTCGCGAAGCAGGACTTTGAAATACGGGCTAGCAGGCAGAGTTGGGCTACTACGGACCACAGGTCTTCCTCAGCGTTGGTCAACGTGCCTCAAAAACCGCTCGATGGAGGCCGCCTTGCCTGTCTCGGGATCAATTTCAATCAAGGCCCCGCAAACTTGTACGATGCCACGGGCAATTGGAAATTTCGTCGGCATGCAGTCTTCAAATTTTTGGATCACTGGCCCTGCCTCCCGGCCAAGAATCGAATCCATGGGACCGCACATCCCGGCATCACAGAGAAACGCCGTGCCTCCGGGAAAGATGCGTTCATCTGCCGTCTGCACATGGGTGTGGGTGCCAACCACTGCAGAGACCTTGCCATCGAGATAAATGCCCATTGCCGTCTTCTCGCTCGTGGTTTCTCCATGCACATCGACAAAAATCACAGGCGTCTCGGCGCGAAGACGCTCAGCCTCTTCCAGAGCGGCATGGAAGGGATTATCCAATGGCTGCGACATAAAGGTGCGGCACTGCACGTTCATCACCGCAATTTTTCCTTTGGCTGTATCAAGGACGACGCTGCCATTTCCAGGAACGCCGGCCGGATAATTGATAGGCCGTAGCAAACGCGGCTCCGTAGGGAAATAGGGGATGATGTCCCTCTGGTCCCAAGCATGGTCACCCGTTGTGATTACAGCCACACCCGAGCGCAGAAGATCGATCGCAATTTTAGGAGAAATGCCTTTGCCTTGCGCGGCATTCTCGCCATTGACGACGATAAAATCGACCTCTCCCTCCTTGAGCATGTCGGAAACCACTACCTTCGCCGCAGACCGACCGGGCTCACCGACGATATCACCAAGAAAGAGAAGACGAATCATCCGTTCTTTTTATAGCAACTCGGCCCGAACGCATTTAAAAAATTATCCATGCGCCATTATCTCGCCGCCGCTTCACTTTTTTTTGCCTGCCTGCATCCTGGTATGGCCGCCAAGCTCAGCCCACTCGCTAATGCCCCGGATTGGTCGCAACTCGACAAGTTTCAGCAAACCATAAGCCGTGAGGAATTCACTCGCCTACTCGAAAACGCCTACGCTCCGCATGGCGCCTCGGCAGGTGTCATCACGATCACTCCCACCGCTGCACGTATTGAAACCTCGCGTGGCAAGCCGCCCTATATCCTGAAATTTTCCTCTTCTTCCGCCAAACCTGTGCCGCGTTTCTGGCGCGCTCGCAGCGAGATCGCGCCGCAACCGGGCAAGCCGCTCGCGGGCCTGCGCATTGCCATCGACCCCGGTCACATCGGTGGAAAGTGGGCCGAAATGGAAGAGCGCTGGTTCCAGATTGCCAATAATAAACCTGTTGTCGAAGGCGATATGACCCTCCGCGTCGCGAAGCTCCTCGTGCAGCGCCTGAAGGCGCTCGGCGCGGATGTCTGGCTCACACGCTCAGCTTCGGAGCCGCTCACAAACCGCCGCCCCGCACAGCTCCGCAAAGAGGCCGCAGCCGCGCTGCGTGACAAGGGCGAAGCCGTCAATACGCGCTCTGTCGCACGGGAAAGCGAACGACTCTTCTACCGCACCAGTGAAATCCGCCGCAGGGCCACGCTCGTCAACGACTCGATCCGTCCCGATCTCGTGCTCTGCCTCCACTT
>VFJO01000245.1 GCA_009886045.1 Verrucomicrobiota bacterium | reverse complement strand
GGTGTTCGGATTTTGACTTCCACTGGCTTGGATACGATGACGAGGCGGGAGGGTGGGGGATTTGCACTTGAGCTTTCCACTGGTGCACGGATGAATTGTGATCGCGTCGTGTGGGCGGGTGGAGGATGTAGGTCCGAAGGGCATCCGGCTGTCGCGCTTGGGCACTCGCTTGTGCCGCCGGTGCCATCGCTTTTTACTTTTCATATCGATTCACCTTGGCTTCGAGAGTTACCTGGAGTTTCAGTCCCATCCGTCCAGCTATCCGTTTCAGGAACCGATTTAAAAGACCGCGGGCCATTGCTTGTTACGCACAGCGGTCTCAGCGGCCCTTGCGTTTTGAGGCTCTCAGCTTGGGGCGCTCGAGAGTTGCATGGCCTCGGCTACAATTTTCCATTGAAAATCAATTGGCTTCCAGAGAGCAGTCGCGATGCTGTAACTCAGGAAATTCAATCCCGCCGTGAAACATCCGGCGGGCAAACTATCCTGCGCTCGCGGTGGGCCCCGCTCCCGGCACGCCTTTGGGAGCAGTTGGTTGCACATGCAGGGATATCGCCTGAAACAAAATGGGCCAGACTTGCGCGACCCCAGATTCTTGAGCTCACCAATCTCCTCGTCGGCACAGAACTCATGGTGCGGGGTAAAAGTATGAACAAGGAGGAATTTGTGACATGCGGGGGGATTCCATTGTCAGAGGTAGATTTCAAAACGATGGAAAGCCGGATCGTTCCTGGTTTGCATTTCGCCGGTGAGGCACTCGACATTGATGGCATTACTGGGGGATTCAATTTCCAAGCCGCTTGGACGACAGGTTGGATCGCTGGCCAAGCCATCGGTTCTGCCGCCAATTAGAGAGTCGACATGGCGACATGGCGTCATGGCGATCCATCGATAGAATGAAGTCGCGCGGTCACTTGGAGGGCGTGCGTGCCAAGCCCCCCTTCATTAAGGAGAGGAGCGCCAAAATTACAGACCCTTTGAAATGTTCTCTGCGCATTCTTTTAATGCGGGAAGCAATTCTTTAACATCCTGCTTGGCGTTTTTCATTCGGAGCGATGAGACGGTGAGCGCGGCGGCAATTTGTCCTTGCCCGTCGAAGACGGGTACGCCGATATCGGTGATTCCAATAACCTGAGAGCTTGCGGCATGCTCGTAGCCCTCCGCTTGGATTTTTTTCAACACCGCACGCGTTTTATGATTCATGTCGGAAGGACGCAGCGCTCCGAAGCTCGAAAGGATGCGGCCAGATACAGTTTTTAAAGCATCCAGTCGTGCACTTTGCTGCAAGCTCAGTCGCACAAGGCCCCCTCCCGGCACATCCAAAAGAAGCAGAGCGCAATCCCCATCGGGCACGCAAAGATGCACAGACTCCTCCTGCAAACGCGCAAACCCGCTCATCGCTCCAAGTGCCGCCTGCTGCAATCTCAAATGCGGTGGATAGTTCTGCACCAGAGCTGAGAGGCGCCCAGAAAGACAATAAGTGCCGGCCTCCGAGCGGTTCAAGTAACCCCGTCGGTGCAGGCAGGCCACCGGTCGCTGAATTTCGGAGACGCTGAGCCCGAGGCCTTGTGATATTTGGGTGAGTGTTACCGATTCCATTCTGCTTGCCATCCACTCCAGAAGGTCGATGCCTCGATCCAATGCGGGAACTTGCGCCTGATTTTTCTTTTTATCCATAATAAATGTTATTGCATCTGATAACTAAAGGACGCAAGTTTTGTGAAATGGAACACGTGCCAGCCGAAGAAATCAACTACTCCGACAGCTTTGGCGATCGTCTCGAGAAATGCTACTCCGGGGCGGTCTACGACACACTGCGCGCTATGGGCTATCCGGATCAGATTCTTCCCCGCACCATCCGCCCCTTGGATCCAACGCGTCCGCTGGCTGGGCGCATTTTTACAATCAGTGGACATGCTGATCACACGGTGGATGGGCATACCACCTTGCTCGAGTGGACTCGCATGTTGTCACGCGCCCCGCAGAGCAGCGTCGTGGTATGCCAACCCAACGACGACACGCTGGCGCATATGGGCGAACTGTCGGCGGAGACATTTGTTTACAAGGGTGTCCGAGGGTATCTCTGCGACGGAGGATGCCGTGACACCGTTCGAATTTTGGAAACAGGCATGAAAACATGGTTTCGTTATCATACGCCACGCGATGTCGTGGGGCGTTGGGTGCCAGACCGCTTCGGGGAACCAATCGTCATCGGCAATGTGAGCATACGAACCGGAGACTACCTCATGGCTGACCGTGATGGCGCCCTTGTCATACCGTGCGAACTCATCTCCGAAGTCACTGAAAAGGTGGAGGAGGTGCTCCGTACGGAAAACAAGGTTCGAACTGCAATCCTGGAGGGCATTGATCCTGTGGAAGCCTATTTGCGTCACAGAAAGTTTTAATCCCAATGCAGCCAGCTATCCGAATATCCCCGACTGACAACATCCTCGTGCTCGCGCGCAGCCTCAATGCCGGTGAGGAAGTGCTTATTGGGGGAGTTTTCCATGCTATGAATACCCCCCTCGGTTTGGGCCACAAAATTGCCGCACACAAAATTGCTGCCGGTGAAAAAATTCTCAAATACGGGGCCCCCATCGGTTCGGCAACTGCCGAAATTCAACCTGGTGAACACGTTCATTTGCACAACATGAAGAGTGACTACCTGCCCACATTCACGCTCGACGAGGGCCACGAGTTTCACAAACACGCATAACTCACTACTCACCCCTTACGAACAAGGCCGTTCTTCGTTCGGATGGCCGCAAAGGCATTCGCAACGTCGTCGCGGTCGTCTATCTGGTCGAATGCGCACACCATGTCGCCCGCGAAGTCCAGTCTGCATTCCGCGAGCAAGGTGTGCATCTCCTGGGGTTCAGCGGATGCTATCCGAATGAATATTCCTTTCGCATGCTGCAGAGCCTTTGCACCCATCCCAATGTGGGAGCGGTTCTCCTTGTCTCACTGGGATGTGAGGGATTCAATCGCAAGGGCCTTTTGGAAGCCATTCGTGAAACTGGACGTCCTGCGGACTTGCTCGTGATCCAGCAAACCGGTGGAACCCGTTCAACGATCCAAGCGGGTCGTAATTGGGTGCAAAACGCGATCAAGGAACTGGAATCCGCTCCGCTTACCTCCATGTCCATGAATGAACTTGTCGTAGGAACGGTCTGTGGCGGCAGTGATGGCACCAGCGGGATCACCGCCAATCCTGCCATTGGAAGGGCCTTCGATCGCTTGGTTACGGAAAAAGCGAGCTGCATCTTTGAGGAGACTGGCGAACTCATCGGCTGCGAGCAGATCATGGTTTCCCGTGCCGTAACCCCCGACCTTGGCGAAATCCTCAGCAATTCTGTTGCAAAAGCCGCGCGTTATTATGCCATCCTTGGCCATGGTAGTTTCGCACCCGGCAATGCCGACGGCGGTCTGACCACACAGGAGGAAAAAAGCATGGGGGCCTACTCGAAGAGTGGATCCTCGGCCATTTCCGGACTCATTAAACCCGGAGACATTCCCCGCATGGGAGGGCTTTACTTGCTCGATGTGGTGCCCGATGGCGACGTGCGCTTCGGATTTCCCAATATCAATGACAATGCCGAAATCGCCGAACTCATTGCCTGTGGTTCCCACGTGATCCTTTTTGCGACCGGTCGGGGCTCTGTTGTTGGCTCTGCTATTTCGCCTGTGATCAAGGTCTGCGCCAACCCGGAAACATTTAGAAACCTGCCTGAGGATATGGATGTCAATGCCGGGCGCATCCTTGAAGGCCTTGCAAGCCTTGATGAGGTGGGCGATGAAATCCACCATCTCATCACCCGCATTGCGGACGGCCACCGAACGGCATCGGAATCTCTCGGCCATCAGGAATTTGTCCTTGGCTATAAAAGCTTCGAACCCATCGGTCCCACCTGTCACCCCACCTACCAATGAACCTGAACCTCACCAACAAAGTCATCCTCATCACCGGCGGAGCAAAAGGCATTGGCGCTGGAATCACAAGAGCCTTCGCCGAGGAGGGGGCTGTCGCGTGCATCCTTGGTCGCAACGCTAAAGAGGCGGACGAGATCATTGCCGAGCAGGCAATCAAAGGAACCCGGGTGGAGTCGTATTCCATCGAAATGACGGACGAGGCCACGATTCAAAAGGCCATTGAAGAAATTATGGCAGCACATGGACACATCGACGCTGTCATCAACAACGCCGGGGGCAACGACGCAATCGGGCTACGCCACGGAACGAACGACTTCCGCCAATCCCTTGAGAAAAACATCGTCTCTTGCTTTGCTCTCGTCCACCACGCCCTTGACCCCCTCATTGCCTCTCGCGGTGTGATCATTAATATCGGGTCAAAGTGCTCGGTGACCGGACAGGGTGGCACCAGCGGCTATGCAGCTAGTAAGGGTGCGATGAACGCGCTCACCCGCGAGTGGGCTTTGGATTTGGCCAAATACGGAATTCGAGTGAATTGTGTGATCCCAGCCGAAGTCATCACTCCACTTTACGATCGTTGGCTGGCCCAAGCTCCCGACCCTGCCATGGCCCGGGAGCAACTCAACCAAACCATCCCTTTCGAGCGACGAACAACAACCGTGGCAGAAATCGCCGACTCCGTGGTTTTCCTCACTTCTCCGAAATCCTCGCACACCACCGGACAGCTCATCTTTGTGGATGGTGGATACGTCCACCTCGACAGGGCCTGCACACACTCCACAACACATTTAAAAGCCTCTTGAGTCCCCCAACATGATCGATACCCACCAGCACCTCATCTATCCTGAAAAGTTCACCTACCCATGGGCGAAGGAAATCCCCGCATTGCAGGGAGCCTTTCGTCTTGAGCAATACAACGAAGTTATAGGCTCGGCTCCAATCGAGGGCACTCTCTTCATGGAGGTCGATGTGGATGACGAATTCTCGGCCGATGAAGCTCGATTTTTCTGCGATCTTGCAGACACCTCCACCAACCGCATCTTGGGCGTGATCGCCGCAGCCAGACCTGAAAAGGATGGCTTTGAAGATTACCTGAACTCGATTTCACACAAACGTCTTCTTGGTATCCGTCGGGTGCTTCACACCCAACCTGATGAGCTTTCGACGAGTTCTCTTTTTCGAAAAAACATCCGCGCTCTGGCTGCTAGGAATCTCACCTTCGACCTCTGTGTTCTCCAGCGGCAACTCTCTCTGGCCTTGGAACTCGTCCAGTCCGCCCCCGGAGTATCCTTTGTTCTCGACCACTGTGGGGTGCCCGATATCGCCAGCAACCATCATCCCGAAGGGGAAGGATGGTTACATTGGAAATCCAACATCCATCGTCTGGCAGCTTGTCCCAATGTTTTCGGGAAAATCTCCGGCATCACCGTGTATGCAGCTGAGGATCAGCGCAACGCATCGGCCCTCGCATGCTATGTCCAAACGATGATCGATGCCTTCGGTCCGGATCGCCTGGTTTGGGGTGGAGATTGGCCCGTCGTAAATCTCGGCTCCGGTCTTCCGTGCTGGATCGACATCACGACCGAAATCCTCTCGCACCTGACTCCCGAAGAACGGGAAAACATTCTCTCCCGGAACGCCCGCACCATCTATCACATCCCATCATGAGTACACCACGATTCCTCCATCAGATCGCTGTCGTCACCGGTGGAGGCTCCGGCATTGGCCGAGCCGTTGCGCTTCGCCTGGCCTCGGAAGGGGCCGAGGTGCACATCCTCGAGTTATCCCACCAAGCGGCTGAAGAAACTCAGGTACTGATTCAAAAAGCGGGAGGCATCGCCCACGTGATCGAAGCCGATGTCTCAAACACGGAATCTGTGCGCAACGCCTTCTCGGGCCTTTCGCGCCTCGATATCCTGGTCAACAATGCGGGCATTGCCCATATCGGCAATGTGCTCCAGACAGCACCCGAGGATCTCGATCGTCTCTACAACATCAACGTGCGAGGTGTTTACCATTGCCTCCATTTTGGAATTCCCCTCATGCAAAAAAATGGCTCGGGCAGCATCGTGAACCTCGCCTCCATCGCCTCCAAGGTAGGCATCCCGGATCGCTTTGCCTACAGCATGACCAAGGGCGCTGTTTTTTCCATGACCCTCTCAGTCGCCCGGGATTTTGTGGACAAGGGTATTCGCTGCAATTGCGTTTGCCCGGCCCGCGTCCACACTCCGTTCGTGGACGGCTTTATCGCCAAAAACTATCCCGGCCAAGAGGCCGAAATGTTTGCCAAACTCTCGGCAGGCCAGCCTATCGGTCGCATGGGGCAGCCTGAAGAAATCGCCACGCTCATCGCCTTCCTCGTCTCTCGCGATGCCGAGTTTATCACCGGCTCCGCCTACGATATTGATGGCGGCTTCACTCTCCTTCGTTAATTAAAATATGAAACTCATCAAATTCGGAAACCCCGGCTCGGAAAAGCCCGGCGTGATCCTTGAAAATGGAAAATCCCTCGACGTCTCGGCATTCGTTCCAGACTACAACGAAGCCTTCTTTGAATCCCATGGGCTCGAGCGCCTCAACGCCTGGATCAATGACAACGCCGCCTCGCTTCCTGAAGTTACAGTAGGAGCTCGCCTCGGCTCACCGATCGCGCGGCCCAGCAAAATCATTTGCATCGGGCTCAATTACAGCGACCACGCCAAAGAAAGCGGGATGGCGGTGCCAAAGGAGCCGATTATCTTTTTCAAATCCACCACAGCCATTACCGGCCCGAACGACGGACTCCTCATTCCTGCGGGATCGGTAAAGACCGACTGGGAAGTCGAGCTTGCGGTGGTGATCGGAAAAACCGCCCGATCTGTGAAGGAGGATCAGGCTGTGCATCACATCGCGGGCTACATGCTCCACAACGACTACAGCGAACGTGAGTGGCAGCTCGAGCGTGGTGGTCAATGGGTCAAAGGAAAGAGTGCTGACACCTTCGCTCCCTTCGGTCCCTGGCTTGTCACAGCGGATGAAATTTCCGATCCCCACCATCTCCGCCTTTGGCTGAGCGTGAACGGAGAAATGAAACAAGACGGCAACACGGAAAACCTTATTTTTAAAATCCCACATCTCATCAGCTACCTCAGCCACTTCATGACCCTGCTCCCCGGCGACGTCATTTCCACAGGCACTCCTGCAGGTGTCGGCCTCGGCTTCGCTCCTCCTCAATACCTCCGTGCGGGTGATGTGATTGAATTGGGAATCGACGGCCTGGGGACCCAAAAGCAAACGGCTAAATAACGCCTTTCGGCTACAAGGTTCTAAAACCAACCGCGCCAGAATTAAAGCTGGCTGCGGCAGGGAGCACACTTATTGAAATGGAAGCTCCACCCATCGACAGATCTTGAGGATCAGGTTGGGCGGAGCAGATTTTTTTAAGGGCCAGAGGAAGTCCTTTTTATTTCAGCTCACAGGAAGAGCCCGGCAGACGCGGGATGATGTAGCGTGCGCCGATGATCTGGACTGGCTCGGTGAAGCGATCCTGCAAATGCGGGATGTGCTCGAGGAAGATCGCTTCGTGGTCGAGGGCGATGTGGTTGAAGAGCACGAGGTGCTGGTGAAGTTGGCCCATGTCGCCCACATGCGGGATCACTGGGACGCCGAATTTTTTTGCCAGGAGGCTGATGACTAGAAATTCACTCACGCCGGCCACGCGGACGGCATCGACTTGGCAGATGGCCATGGCTCCCGCCTGGAGGTAATTTTTGAAGAGGATCCGGTTCGGCACATGCTCGCCGGCGGCGACTTTTACAGGGGCGATGGCCTCGGCGATCGTGCGATGGCCGATCACATCATCGGGATGCGTGGGTTCCTCAAGCCAGAAGAGGTTCAGGTCGCGGGTGGCTTCGGAGAAGGCGAGGGATTGTTCGATCGTCCATTGCTGGTTGGCATCGACCATGAGGCGCACGGAGTCTCCTGCAGCCTGCCGCACAAGGCGTGCGCGACGCACATCTCGGGCGATGTCTTGCGAGCCGACCTTGAGTTTCATAGCTGTGAAGCCCTCTGCGGCGGACTTGGCGACATTGGCGGCCACTTGCTCGTCGCTGTAGTTGAACCAACCGATCGAGGTGTCATAGCCGGGGTAGCCGGTTTCCAAAATGCCTTCGCGGAGGTGGCGGGTGGCTCGAGGCGACTCGATCAAGTTGCGTGCTGCATCGAGCGCTAGTACATCGGTGACATACGAGAAATCCAACGTGGCAAGGAGTTCATCGGCGGAGAGGTCTAGCAGAAGTTCCCAAAGCGGCGCGCCGCGCTTGCGTGCCCAGAGGTCCCAGCAGGCGTTGGTCACCGAGGCGAGTGCGAGGTGCACCAAGCCTTTGTGCGGCCCGAGCCAACGGAATTGCTGTTCGTCGGAAAGCTTGCGCTGGAATTCGCCGAACCTAGCCATGACCTCCTCGATGTCGCGACCCACAAGTTGCCGCGCGTAAAATTCGGCGGCTTTGCAAACGAGGTCGTTTCCCTCGCCGAGGGTGAAAGCGAGGCCGGTGCCGACGAGACCCGAGTCGTCGTGGAGATAGGTTGCGGCGTAGGAGTAAACGGGATCGCGGTGAATGGCGTCACTTCCGTGGCCGGAGCCAATCGGAAAACGCGCGTCGCGGGTGGTGATGTTTTGGATCATAGTAAAAGTTTCAGCGCCGGTAGCCGAGTTCCGCGCCGCCTGTGACATGCATGAGGTGGCCGGTGACAAAACGGGCTTTTTCGGAAAGGAGATAGACAGAGGCTTCCGCAATGACATCGCCCTCGGGGCAAAATCCGAGCGGGTGGATTTCATCTAGGTACCGAGAGATGCTAGTGGGATCTGCTTGCTCGGAAGCCCACTGGCGCAGCATCGGAGTCCAAACCCCGGCTGGGCAGACGGCGTTCACCCGGATGCCGTGGGTGGCGTAATCGAGGGCCATCGATTTTGTCAGTGCGTTCATCGCGCCCTTGGTGGCCGAGTAGGCGGCGTGGATTTCCTGGCCGATCTCCCCGACCAGGCTGCTGGTATTCAGAATGCATCCGCGCGAGGCCTTGAGCGCTTCGAAGCCGTGCTTCGCGGTCCAATAAACACCCTTCACATTGATTGCGAAGAGGCGGTCCCACTCATCCTCGGTGGTTTCGTGAAGCGTGGAGGACGGCGAAGCGATTCCGGCGTTGTTGTGAATCGCATCCAAGTAGCCAAACTTTGCGAGAACTTCTTCGATTGCCGCTTGAACCTGCGGGCCGTTGGAAACATCGCAACCGAGCCCGATGTGTGCCTCGCCAAGTGACTGCGCGACTTTTTTGGCCTCCTCGATATCGGGGCAACAAAGAGCAACCCTCGCCCCCTCGCGTGCATAGGCCTTGGCGCACTCGAGACCGATTCCAGTTGAGCCGCCTGTCAGAAAAATTGTTTTGTTGGTCAAAAGACCGGTCATAGATCCAAGAGCTTCCATGCGGACTTAGTCAAGATGCATGACTTGTTCCATAGGCTGCCATTGACTTCCCTCCAAGGCTCCCGAGAGGCGGATCTGGCAGGCATCGGTGAGCGGCCACCATTTGGCCTTGGTTGTGGGATCTTTCGCGATAGAGGCAAAATCCGCGTCGGGGTTGGTGCCAATGTATTCAAAATGGCTTACGATGAAACGTCTCCCAGCGATCTCGGTGATATAGATGTTATAGTTACGGATATTCGCTTCGGCGATCGCGGCGCGCACTTCCGGCCAGACATTGGCGTGGAGCTCGCGGTATTCCTGCTCCTTTTCGGGTCGGAGTTCGACGGTGGCACAGTAATATTTCACCTTGGCTTTTGCGGCGTCTTCGAGTGTCGGGTTGGTAGGGCCGTGGAGGCGTTGGACTTTGGGCATGGTTTGTTAAGCTTTCGGGGTTTGTCTCGACAATGTTGGCGGGAGGTAGGTTTCCCGCACGGGAGGACTCCGCAGCGAAAGGCAATAAATTAAGCGCAATGCTCCGTTTGTTTCTTGCACGTTCATTCACCGAATAATATTGAACACAATGCCTCGCTCTCTTGAACCATTGTACAACGTGGGAGGATCGTGCTTTGGTGTGGATTCCTGCGCCCCTCAGTTTGCTGCCATGCGTGATGGAAAAATCCACCTCCGTGCGCTGACCAAGGGCCACTATCCCGGAATTCCAATGAATCCGTCACAACTTCCAGGTATCACGAGCATCGGATATTGGAGCTGCACTGGCGCGCAGAATTGGGGAACGGAATCCCACCGAAACGAGGGGCTGGAAATCACCTTTTTAGAAACGGGATCGATGGCATTTTCGGTGGATGCGAAGAATTATGAACTTTCTCGGGGTCATTTCACAATCACGCGTCCATGGCAACTGCACAAGCTAGGGGCTCCACACATTATGCCAGGAAAACTCCACTGGCTGATCATGGATCTCGGGGTGCGCAGGCCAAATCAGGAATGGCGTTGGCCGCGCTGGCTCTCGATGACGGACGATGACCGCATGGAGTTGACCAAAAAACTTCGTCACAATGAGAATCCTGTGTGGGATGCCTCGCCTGCTATCAGCGAGGCCTTCCGTGACATTGGCGAATGCGTTGCACGCTGGCCGGGGCCCCAACTCGAGTCTCGCATGCTTGCTCTCCTCAATCGTCTATTTGTCGAGATTCTCGTGGTACTCGGGGCGCAATGCCCTCCTAAAAATCCGCACCTGGCATCACGTCAGCGCACGGTGGAATTCTTTTTGCGAACTCTGGCGGAGAAGCCCGCCATTGCGAGAGAGCCATGGACTCTGCCACAGATGGCGAATCAGTGTGGCATGGGAATAACCGCCTTTAGCGCGTACTGCCGATCCCTCGTTAATGCCGGAGGCATCGACTACCTCAACCAGTGTCGTATTGATCACGCTGCGAAAGAAATCAGGGAAGTCCCCGAGCGCCCGATCACTGAGATCGCCTTTGGCAGCGGCTTCAACTCCAGTCAGTATTTTGCAACAGTCTTCGGCAAGCGTTTCAAGATGACGCCAAGCGCCTTCAGAAGGCATCCGCAACCGATAGTCCCAGTCATCTAGAACGCTCGTGAGGCAAGCTCAACGCTCGGCGAATAAGGAGCTAGCCCGCTCGTTGGGATGCCTTCGGTTCGGGGAGGTTTGTTGGATTTAAGTGAACCTGACCTCAGAAAAAATACGAGGCATCATGTTAAGGAAGATCTGGTGTCGCTTGTTTGCGGAATATTTTCGGCGGGATGCCGTAGTTTAGCTTGAATGCGTGACTGAGATGGAAGCCAGAGGAACTTCAAGAGTGGCTCGATGGGGAGCGCGCCCGGATGGGATCGAACCATCGACAGCCGGTTTAGAAGACCGGTGCTCTATCCACTGAGCTACGGGCGCATTTGACGTTTGGCAACGCGAAACCGAAAAAACCACTTTATCATGAGGTAGCTGAGGCGGCAAGTGCGGCAAGAATTTCGCGGTGGCTTGGAGCGTCTGATTGGATAGGGTGCGGGGATGAGTGAGAGAGATGAGATGCCGCGCGCGGAGCGAATTTGGATGCGGGCGGATTGGATGGTTGGCCTTGTTGCGGCCTTTGTCACAGGGGCTGTTTATTTTTGGACGGCGGCTCCGAATGTGACGCTGTTGGACTCGGGGGAGTTTGTGGTTGCAGCGCAGCATTTCGGTGTGCCGCATCCGACTGGGTATCCGCTCTGGACGCTGTTGGCGTGGCTTTTTCAGCTTCTGCCGATTGGGAACGCGGCTTGGGAGATCAATCTGTTTAGCGGTTTCTGCGGGGCTTTGGCGACGGGTTTGGTGGCGATGCTTTTCTCGAGTTCCATGCGATGGATGCTGGGCGGGCAGGCGGAACATTGGCACGGTTTGAACGTGGTGATTTCGCTGACCGTGGCTTTGCTTTTCGCGTTCAGCGCTTCTATGTGGTCGCAGGCAGTGATTGCGGAGGTCTACACGCTGCATGCGCTGCTGATCGGGTTTTATCTGACTTCGCTGTATGTGTGGTTGCGCCGGCCGGAGAGCTTGGGGCTGCTCATGCTGCCGTTTTTTTTGCTAGCGCTGTCCTTCAGCAACCATCAGCTCAGCGTGGCTCTGGCTCCGTTGCCTTTTCTGGTGGTGCTGCTCGTGCGACGTGGGGTTTTTTGGGATTTGGTGGTGGCGGGTGCGATGACGGTGCTGGTGGCGTATTTGGGATTTGCGATCCTCTCGGGCGAAGCTCCCGTGCTGAAGACTGCGATCCGTTTTTTTTATTGTGTGATGTTAGGCTTCCTATTGCTGGTGGTGTTGCGGCGTTTTCAGATCGAGTGGCGCTTGGTTGCCTATTTGCCCTTCGTTGTTGCGCTCGGTCTGCTCCCCTACGCCTACATGCCGTTGGCTTCGTCAACGAACCCGCCAATGAATTGGGCGTACACGCGCACTTCTGAGGGTTTCTTTTTCTCTTTCAATCGTTCTCAATACGGTGGGAGCCTCACCCAGCAGAGCTTGCGCTCGCTTGGCAAGTTGGTGGGGACTTCGCCTGTCTCTCCCAAGGAGAATGGGGCTGCTGAATCCAGCATAGGTCTTCCTCCCCGAGGCCTGATGTCGCATTTGCAGGAGTGGGTTGGGTTCTTTTGGTTGCAGTTGGGGCGAAGCTTCACGCCCTTGGGAGTTGTGGCGTTCTTTGCGGCCTTGTTGGTGGTGCTCAAGTTGAAGGACATCGCGGCTAGGACATGGGTTTATGTGTTGGAGATCGCTTTTGTTCTGGCAGCGATCTTGCAACCCGTGGCGGATGGAGCGCAGACGGACGTGGGGGGGTGGTGGCTGCAGATGCCTTATCACACGTACACAAATCTGATCTTTGCCTTGCTGGCGGGTCTTGGATTTATGGCAGGTGCGATGTGGCTCTGCACTCGTGCGCCGAGGCTTGCTTGGATGCGCTTCGGCCTGCTGGCCTTGCCGCTCTGGCCTTTATTTTTTAATTACGACAGCTGCAGCCAGCGCGGGCGATGGTTTGGTTGGGAATTCGGCTATGATATGCTCAAAGACCTGCCTAGAGGGAGTGTCGTTCTCGGAGGCACGGACCCTGGTCGATTTGTTCCAACCTACATGATTTTGGGTGAGAGCAGTCAACCGCCGGCGGTGAAGCGGGACCCGAATTTTGATAGGCGGGATTTATATATCATCACGCAAAATGGGGTTGGAGAGCCTCTCTACAGGCGATACCTCGCAGACCAGTACAGTGCGGAGCGCCTGCAGCCTGCGAATGCCTTTGAGCGGTGGTTGGGACGAGCTGATGCCTACCCGGTGAATCCCCTTGTGTTTCCCACCGAGCAGGAGATCAAAGATGCCGTGTCGAATGACATGGAGGCCTCGATGGCTGAGGGGGAATTGTCTCCCTCGCTTCCGCATAGTGTGGTAACGAGGCTCATCTGGGAGAAAAACCGCGATGCGCATGAGTTTTTTGTCGAAGAGAGTTTTCCCCTCGAGTGGTCCTACGACCACGCCGAGCCCCATGGGTTACTTTACCGCATCAGCAAGGAGCCACTGAAGGAACTTTCCCCTGAAATAGTCCGGCGAGATTTTGAATTTTGGGATGCTTATGCTCAAAAACTCAAAGCCAATCCCGAGTATGCCAAGGACTACGATGCGCGACGTTCATTCTCGAAGCTCCGGGCCTCAACGGGAAATCTCTATCAACATCGAAAAATGGAGGCTGAAGCGGAGAGGGCCTATCGGCAGGCGTTGGATCTCTGGGAGGGTAACGGCGAGAGTCTCTTTGCTCTTAATGCCATGCTTTGGGAGCGCAGTGATTTTGAAGGCGTGCTCGCCATATTGAAAGCAGCGCTGGACACCGATGCGAACAACTTAGTCCTTTGGCAAATGTTTTTCATGGCCGAAAAGCGCAAGGAATTGCAGGGTGAGATTTCTGCCGCCGAGCGTCTTGTTGAAAGCCAACCTGCAAGTGCAGGCGATGCCATGAAGCTTCTCGTTCTCTATGCCTCAGTGGGGGATACAAACAGGATCGCATCGCTCCTTGGAAAATCTCTTTCTGCGCATGCCAATGATCCAGCGTTTTTAAGGTCGGCTGTTGGATATGCTGAGGCTGGAGATTTGAAGGAATCCGAGCTCTCCGCTGCAGCGGCATTAGTGGCCGCCGAGCCAGATCTTGCGGAGAACCACCTGCTCCTTTCACGGGCTTTGCTTCGAAACCAAAAAAAATTGGAGTTTTTTGCTGCTGCTCGCGTCACTGTCGAAAAAGGTGGGCTTCCAATGCGCGAGACGTTAGCGAAATCTCCTGAATTCGAATCTGTCCGGAATGAGCCTGAGTTCCAATCGATTCTCGGTCGCTGAGAAGAGCATTTCTGTTCGCCAAAATTTCTCCTAAGTCGATTTAGAAATTCTCGAGGCGTTTCAGCGGGCGCCGATTCCCAGTAGGACAGTTGGGATTGTTCGCAGGATAATGTAGATGTCGAGAAAGAGCGACCAGTTGTCGATGTATTCAAGATCCATTCTTACCCAATCGGAAAAATCCACCACAGAACTGCGTCCTTGGATTTGCCAGAGACAGGTCAGACCAGGTTTCATGCTGAGCCGGCGGCGGTGAACTGCTTCCTCGAATTGAGCCACCTCGTAAGTTGGCAAAGGGCGAGGACCAACGAGACTCATGTCACCCCGCAGAACGTTCACAAGCTGTGGAAACTCATCGATACTAGTTTTCCTGAGGAATCTTCCCAGTGGTGTGACTCGGGGGTCGTCTTGCATTTTAAAAACGGGCCCCTTCATCTCGTTGAAGGATTGGAGCTCTGATTTATTCTGCTCCGCATCGGCCCGCATCGAGCGGAATTTCCACATTTCAAAGGACCGGCCATGCAGTCCAGCACGCCGCTGACGAAAGATCGCCGGGCCGGGAGAGGTGACTTTGACGGCAGCAGCTATCAGCAGCAAGAGGGGAAAGAGAAGAACCAGTCCAAGCAAAGCCCCAGTGCGGTCAATGAGATTTTTCACAAAGAGAGGCCACGTGGCTGCCGGCTTGTTTCGGAACACAAGCATTGGGCGCATACCGAGCGAGGAGAAGGTCGGCTTTGCAATCGAGGTCGGAATGAATTCCGTACTCAACCAGGCATCAACCCCCTCGGCTTCGCAGGCTTCAATCGCAGTTTGCACTTTTTTCAGATCGACGCTTTTGAAAGCGAGAACAACTCGCCCTACCGAATGTTCGTGGAGTGCTGAGACAAAATCCTGAATTGGCTGGGTCGACAGGTCGATTCTCTCCACGACTTGGATTTCCATTTTTTGTACGGCTGTGAGACTTTCCAATAACGTCTCCATGCAACCTGGTTCCCCAGCAAGAATGACTCGTTCGCCCACTTTGCCAGCTCGAGCCTTGCGCAAGTAAAAGAAAATTTCCAGCTGCTCGCGGAGTATCAAAACACAGGGTGCAAAACATGCGAACAAGATCAGCACTGAGCGGCTCGGCACTTCCAGCCTGAGAAAAATCACTCCTGCGGCCAGAAAAACAAATAGCCACATTCCTGCAGCAGCGATTTTTTGCATGGAACGCCACGCCGTTTTCTCCAGTGGATGATTGTAAAAATCCTGCATCTCCAGAAGGAACGGAGTGAAGGGAATAATGATCGCAAGCATCCAAATGAAACTCGGAAATGCCTCGATCTCCACGAGACCATCCAGAACAACCATTTGGTGGAAACGCAAAAAATGTGCCGCCCAAAATGTCAGCCCGAGCAGAACGGCATCGCACGCTTTTAAGAGTTCCAGATTGATTTCGTTGCGTTGAGCGAGCATGAAGTAGCCATGTTAACCAAGCCTCAAGGCGATGGCGCAAACGAAAGACATACGGCTGCCATGACCGAACGCAACATTATAGTTTCAACATTAAACCTTGGTAGCGTTGTCGGAATCGTAGATTCGCCTCGTGCGAGGGGCAAGGCCCTCCGCTTGCAGGCTGGGGCTGTGGAATTTCTCGAATGGCGCGCGGATTCTTTAGGCTGTGAGATCCCGGAGGCTCGATTTCCGTGGATCGTCACTGCACGCCATCCCGCGGAGGGCGGGAATAACTCGATGTCGCTGACAGCGCGCAGGCAGGCTCTCTCAGTTCTCCTGCCTTCCGCGGCCGTCATTGATATGGAAGTACGCTCGATTGCCTCCATGGGTGTCATTGTGCGCCAAGCTAGCGAGGCTTCAGTGCTCGTGCTGGCTTCTTTCCATGACTTCCAAAAAACTCCCACTCTTGCACGCCTACGGGATGTCGTCCGCCAAGCTCAGGATTATGGCGCTGATGCCATAAAGATCGCAGCCTGCACTTCATCTCCAGGTGATGTGGCCCGCTTGCTGGAGCTTTTTTCTATGTCGCGTCTTCCTCTCTCAGTGATGGGAATAGGGCCGCTTGGAATGGCTTCCCGTGTTCTTTTTGCAAACTGTGGATCTGTGCTGAACTATGGTTGGTTGGACGCCCCCAATGTGCCTGGCCAGTGGTCGGCAAAGGATTTGCGTGCGATTTTGAGTCAGTGTTCGGGACAAGATCCGAATTGACAAAAGACGCATTGTATCGGAGAAAGACTACTCGTGGCCATTCCGCCATGACTTCAAAAATGGTGGTCGTAGCTCAATGGCAGAGCTCCAGGTTGTGGTCCTGGCTGTTGCGGGTTCGAGTCCCGTCGATCACCCCACTCCTAGCTCAGCTCAAATTATTGACGTGATCCCACGGCCCTCTTCTGTTTTTTTGGATTCACGATGGCTAGTACTTTTGGAGTTTTGTTTCGTATTTCGACTTGGGGCGAGTCACATGGAGGCGGCGTAGGTGTGGTAATTGATGGGTGTCCTCCACGCCTCCCACTCTCCGAAGCGGATATCCAGCCGGATCTCGACCGACGCCGCCCAGGGCAGAGCGACATCGTCACTCCGCGCAAGGAGGAGGATACTTGCAAAATTCTCTCCGGCGTTTTTCAAGGCGTCACGCTGGGCACTCCCATCTCGATTTTTGTGCCGAACACCGATGCCCGTCCTGAGGCTTACAGCGAGATGCAGACGCACTTTCGTCCATCGCATGCCGATTTTACCTACCAGTCGAAGTACGGAGTTCGTAACTGGGAGGGTGGGGGACGCTCCTCGGCGCGCGAGACGATTGGCCGAGTTGCCGCTGCCGCAGTTGCTAAAAAAGTGCTGAAGGCTCTTTTCCCGGAAATAGAAATCCTTGCTTGGGTATCGCGTATTCATGACATCGAATCCCGGGTCGATACCTCATTGGTCACATCGGCCGCGATTGAGTCTAACGTTGTACGCTGCCCGGATTCGCAGGCTGCCGAGGCTATGATTGCGCGAATCAAAAAAATTCGCAGCGAGGGCAATAGTATTGGCGGTTTGATCGATGCCGTTGTGCGTGGCATGCCTACCGGCCTCGGCGAGCCAGTGTTCGACCGCCTCGAAGCGGAACTTGCCAAGGCAATGCTCAGCCTGCCTGCCACGAAAGGCTTTGAAGTTGGCTCGGGCTTTTCCGGGACTCTTCTCACTGGCATCGAACACAACGACCCCTACGAAATACGCGACGGCTCGGTTCATACCAAGTCCAACCGCTCTGGGGGAGTGCAAGGAGGAATCAGTAATGGTGAGCCACTGCTTTTTCGCGTGGCCTTCAAGCCGACAGCCACGATTTCGCAACCGCAGGCGACCGTGACCGCAAGTGGCGAGGCTTCCACCCTGGCTGCACGCGGACGTCACGACCCATGCGTGTTGCCGCGTGCCGTGGTCATGGTCGAGGCCATGACGGCGCTGGTTCTTTTAGATCACGCCCTACGCCAGCGCGCGCAGGATTGTCTGCCGAGATAATTTGCAAGGCATGTCCGATCTGGGATCTCCATTCTGGCAAAACGTCCTGCTCTACGGGGCAGCTGTTTTTATGTTGTGGGAGATCTATGCCGGTTGGCGGCGAGGGGTGATTCGCGGTGGGTTGCATTTTGCAGCCTTCGTCGCCTCAGGACTCCTTGGAATGCTCGTCGGCCAGACAGTAGGAGCCGTTGTGGGGGTTCTGCTTCCCGGTGTGGCTTTTCTTGCGGGATTGGCATCGGGATCGGTTGTGGCGCTCTTGACTTTAGCTTTGTGCCTTTTCCTAGGGGCTGTTCTTTTTAAGCGCACCTCGCAACAGCCTCCTGGACTAGTTCGCTGGGTATTCGGTGCTGGGGGTGCCCTTTTCGGCCTGCTCACGGGTCTCTTCATTCTCTGGGGTGCGGTTTCGATCATTCGCATATCAGGTGCAATTGCAAAATCCAGCATTGCTGGTCAAAACTCCCAAGACGTACCGGCCTCAACCCACACCTTTGCCGTTCTCAAGGACTCTCTGGAAATGGGCCCTATTGGTGAGATCGTCGAGTCCATCGACATTCTCCCGTCCGAGGCCTATGAAAACATGACGCGCCTCGGGCAGTTGGCTAAAAATCAGGATGCCCTGCTCCGTTTTCTTGACTACCCCGGAATTCAGGAAATCGTAGCACACCCGCGCATTCAGACTTTGATGCAGTATCCCGTCGTTGTGCAATCGGTAGAAAATAAAAATATCATAGCCCTCATGCAAAGCCGGTCCTTGTTGAATGCCGCCACGGACCCCTCTTTGCAGAAGCTCATTATGGCACTCGATCTTGAAAAAGCGCTCGATTACGCCATGCCATCCAAGCAAAATCCTCCTCCTCCGAATACGACACCATGACAGATTACATCGCCACCATCGGCCTCGAAGTTCACGTACAGCTCAAGACCCACAGCAAAATGTTCTGCTCCTGCGCGGTGGAATACGGAGCGGAGCCGAATACCAACGTCTGCCCCGTCTGTCTCGGCATGCCCGGTGCTCTACCTGTCATGAACGAGGAGGCCCTCAAGCTCACAGCGCTTGCTGGTCTCATGCTCGGCTGCGAGATCGGTCCAGTCTGCAAGTTCGACCGCAAAAATTATTTCTACCCCGACATGCCGAAGAACTATCAGATCAGCCAATACGATATGCCCTTCTGCCTCGGTGGCACTGTTCCTCTCCACGATCTCGCGTATCCAAAGGACGCCCAGAAAACCATTGCCACGAAGGATAAAAACACCCGCCTCGTCCGCATCCATATCGAAGAGGATGTTGCCAAGAGCTTCCACATGGAGACCGCCACCGGCGTTGACTTCAACCGCGCCGGCACGCCGCTTCTCGAGATCGTTGGCGAGCCAGACATTTCCTCGCCCGAAGAGGCATTCGCCTACCTCACTGTCCTGCAGCAGGTCATGATCTATGGCGGCATTAGTGATGCCGATATGGAGAAGGGCCAGCTCCGATGCGATGTCAATGTCTCGGTGCGTCCCGTTGGAACCGAAAAATACGGCACCAAGATTGAGGTGAAAAATCTCAACTCCATCTCAGGCGTGCGCCGCGCTCTGGCTTTTGAGATTCCCCGCCAGACCGAGGCTCTGCGCAGCGGTGCCACGCTCCAGCAGGAAACCCGCCGATGGGATGACGTCCGGGGCGAGACGACCCTCATGCGCATTAAGGAAAGCGCCCACGACTACCGCTACTTCCCCGACCCCGATCTTTTGCCCGTCAAGACCGCTGCCCTCGTCGAGGCCGCCCGCGCTCGCAAACCCGAGCTTCCGTGGGAAAAACGTGCCCGCTTCGTCAGCGAATTTGGCGTGAGCGATTACGATGCCTCTGTGCTCGCGAACGACCTCGCTCTTGCCTCCTACTTTGAGACTGCAGCTCGCGGCGCCAAGAAGCCGAAAAATGTCGCCAACTGGATTCTCAACGACCTCCAGAGTGCGATTTCCTCGGCTTCCGTGAGCATTGCTGAGTGCCCAGTCGCACCTCATTCCCTCGACGAGCTTGTGAACCTCATCGACTCTGGCGCCATTAACTCCAAACAAGGCAAAGAAGTCTTTGCTGAAATGTTCAACTCCGGCAAATCCGCCGCTGCCATCGTGGAAGAGAAAGGTCTCAAACAGGAGAGCGACACCGGTGCGATCGAGGTGTTTGTAGATCAGGCTATCGCCGCCAACCCAGGCCCCGTAGCCGATTTCAAAGCAGGCAAAGTTTCTGCCCTGAACTTCCTCAAGGGCCAAGTCATGAAGCTCTCCAAAGGCAAGGCCAACCCCGCCCTCGCCGGCGAGATTCTGGAGAAAAAGCTGTCGTGAGGCAAAAAGGGTGCGCATCCGTCCCGAGACTTATCCGATCCGCATTCAATGCAAGCTGCGGGATAAGTTTTCAGTGCTCAGTTTTCAGTGCGGTGGGATCGCTCCTGCTGGTTCGCTATTTTGCAGATTGGTTGCCTGAGCGCCTTTGCCATGCTTGATCAATGGACAGATTGGACGCGTGAAGCCATGGTGTGGATTCAGCAGACTGGGTCCGCCGGTTGGATTTGGTTTGTCATCCTCTACACGATTTCCTGTGTTCTTTTTTTGCCCGGCTCTGTGCTGAGCTTTGGTGCTGGTGCCGTGTATGGATTCTGGGGCGGCACCGTCCTTGTTTCGATAGCCTCGGTGGGAGGCGCGCTGGCAAATTTTCTTCTGACTCGCTATCTCCTGCGGGGATGGATGGAACGTCGTTTCGCCCACAGCAAAAAAATCCACGCACTCAATCACGTCGCAACCAAAGACGCCTGGCGAATGATCATCCTCACTCGCATCTCGCCCATCTTGCCACACAGTCTCGTAAGCTGCGCTTTCGGCCTCTCACGCATCAATTTCTGGCGTTACATCGCCGCCTCGTGGGTGGGTTTTTTACCCATCAGCGCTGCCTATGCCTATGGCGGAGCAGTGATCGGCGCCGCTGCCAAGGGAGGCATCCATCAAGGCCCTTGGGCTTGGGCACTCTACACTGTCGAACTCGCCTTCACGATCGCCGTCACCATCTGGATTACGCGGACAGCACACCGGGCCCTCCGCGCGGTCGCTCCCGATGTCGTTGACGAGGGCGAAAGAAATCCGAAAAAGGTTGAGTCAGTTATAAGCTGAGCCATTGCAACTATTCGCCCCAGCATTGCCAAAACAAGAAAACTGGCCAAAAACCGGAAACTGCAGTATAAGGATTTCTTGCGAAGTGGTGCGCGATGGCAGGTTCGAACTGCCGACCCCTACAGTGTCAGTGTAGTGCTCTACCGCTGAGCTAACCGCGCGAAACGAGCAACAATTCATAGCGACAAGCGCGGTGCCTCGCAATATGTTTCTTCTTTTTCAAGAGAGGCAGGGTCGTGCGGGACTCTTCATCATAGCATCCAAGCTTGAAATTCAAAAATAGAAGACCGCATTCCTCGCTGGAGGGGATGTCCCCAGAAGAGTTTGCGGCACGCCGTCTTGCTACGCTTCGGCGTGCGGCCTACGCTCCGCAACACAGCAAAACCAACCCGAAACTCCAACAAATCCTCTCGTAGCCTATGGATCAAAGTTCGGGGGCACTCCAGAGACAATCGGGATTCATTCTGCGCGTCTCGAGCGCGATGCAGTGCGGAGCGGATTCCGGTCGAGGTACGGGGCGGGCATTTTTCCAAGGGGGAGGGGAGCCTCTTGTGAGGCGTTGCTAGCGATGCATCGGCGCGCGGGTGAAGGATCCAAAGACAACCGAGTTGCTATCTCCACAGGCAAGCACTGAGGGCGTGACCGTGCTAATGTTCACAAAAAGCCGGCCCTCTTTTTCGCAGAGAACATCAAAACAGGCGGCGAGCAGCGGCGCGGC